>DASTUX010000063.1:0-8624 GCA_035759395.1 Nocardioides sp. | reverse complement strand
GTGCGGGTCGCGCATTGCTGTGGGTTGCGCACCCGCCGCGGAGGCGTCTTCAGGACCGACCGGCTGAGCCGGGATGTGAGACCACGCAACGCCGAACACCGCGACGAGGTGGCCTCACTCGCAGTGGTTACTGCTGGGCCCCGTCGCGGCGCACGATGAGTACGTAGACGCTCCGCATGGTGCGACAACGGTACGGCGCGGCCCGTGGGCGCGACACGCGATTTCGGGAACTGTTCAAGATGCGAGATGACCGTCCCAGAGTGAGAGACTCGCCTCATGAGCGCCCCACCCGACCTGCCCGACGTCGTGTCCCGGGCGTTCGAGGTCTCCCGCAAGGCCGGCTATGTCTCCTTCTGCCGCAACGAGACCGGCCGTCTGCTCGCCACCCTCGCCGCCACCCGCGGCGGGACCATGGCCGAGTTCGGCACCGGCTGCGGGGTCGGAACCGCCTGGCTGCGCAGCGGCGTACGCGGTGAGGCCCGGATCATCAGTGCCGAGCTGGACGCCCGGCTCGCGACCGCGGCGGCCGAGATCTTCGCTGACGACCCGCAGGTCGAGGTGCTCGCCGCCGACTGGTCGACGCTCCTCGACAAGGGCCCGTTCTCGCTGCTCTTCCTCGACTCCGGGGAGCCCACCGAGGTCGGCGTCGACGCGATCGCGGACCTGGTCGAGGGCGGCGGCATCGTGGTCCTCGACGACTTCACGCCGTGCGAGGTCTGGCCGCCGATCACCTATGGCCGGGTCGACGCGCTGCGTGAGCAGTGGCTCACCGACGAGCGGTTCACCACCGTCGAGGTGATGGTCGCCTCCGACGCCTCCGCCCTGATCGCCACCAAACGCTGACCCGGCGCTACTGCTCCGCTCCCGGGTGTCGAGTCGGCGTTACTGCTCCGCGATTGTGAGCAGTCGCGCCGACTCGAGCTCTCTCAGGCGAGCAGTTGCGCCGACTCGGCTGCCTCAGCCGTAGCAGTAGCGCCGACTCGCGGGAGGTCGACGGTGACGAGCGGGAGGAGCAGCTGGGTGAGCGGGCCGATGGCCAGCGCGTAGAGCAGCGTGCCGATGCCGGCGACTCCCCCGAGCAGCAGCCCGAGGAGTACGACGCCCAGCTCGAGGCCGGTGCGCACCAGCCGCAGCGACCGGCCGGTGCGCCGGTGCAGGCCGGTCATCAAGCCGTCGCGCGGACCGCGACCGAGCTGCGAGCCGATGTAGAGAGCGGTGGCGAGCCCGTTGAGCGCGACCCCGGAGAGCAGCATCGTCACGCGCAGCCACATCGCGTCCGGCTCCGCGAGGACCGCCAGGGTGGCGTCGGCGGCGAAGCCGATCACGATCGCGTTCGAGATCGTGCCGAGGCCCGGCGTCTCCCGCAGCGGGATCCACAGCAGCAGCACCAGGAAGCTGACGACCACCAGCACCTGGCCGATGGTGAGCGGCACGTAGCGGGTCAGGCCCGAGTGCAGGACGTCCCACGGGGCGAGCCCCAGGTGCCCGCGGACCATCAGCGCCAGCGAGACGCCGTACAGCACGAGGCCGACGTAGAGCTGCGGCAGCCGGCGCCCGAGCCGCCCGGCGCGGAGCTGGGCGATCGGTCCCAGGTCGGTCAGGCCGGGGCGGGCGGTGGCGATCGTCGACATGGTCGCAAGCCTGCGTCAGATTGGCCTTCAAACAAATGGCCAATTGTGGAACAGTGGCCTGCATGCACGGCTCCATCAGCGCCGTCCGGCTCGCGGGCCTCGCCGGCGACTTCGACCGCAGCCCCGCCTACGCCGGGCTCGCCGACGCCCTCACCCTGCTGATCGGCGACGGCCGGATCGGGCTCGGCACCCGGCTACCCAGCGAGCGCCAGCTCACCGACGCGCTCGGGGTCTCGCGCACCACGGTCACGCGTGCCTACGCCGCGCTCCGCGACGCCGGGTACGCCGAGGCCCGCGTGGGTGCGGGCACGTTCACGCGGGTGCCGGGCGGCCGCGCCCGCGCCCAGGACCGGGCCCTGCTCCCCCGGCGCGGCGACGAGGAGGCGATCGACCTCAACTGCGCGGCCTCGTCGGCGCCACCGGGCGTCGCGGCGGCGTACGCCGAGGCGGCCGCCGAGCTCCCGGCGTACCTCGGCGGGCACGGCTACTTCCCCGCCGGCCTGCCGCAGCTGCAGCAGGCGATCGCGGCGACGTACGACGAGCGCGGGCTGCCCACCGACCCCGCGCAGATCATGGTCACACCCGGCGCGCTCAGCGCGGTCTCGATCGTGGCGCGCGCCCTCACCGGGCCGCGCGACCGGGTGCTGGTCGAGTCGCCGGTCTACCCCAACGCGACCGAGGCGGTGCGGCACGGCGGCGCACGGATCGTCGCCGCGCACGTCGACCCCGACGGCTGGGACCTCGACGCGATCGGCGCCACGCTGCGCCAGGCCGCCCCGCGGCTGGCCTACCTGATCCCCGACTTCCAGAACCCCACCGGGCACGTGATGAGCGCGGCCCAGCGTGAGGAGTACGCCGGGCACCTACGGCGGGCGGGCACGGTTGCCGTGGTCGACGAGGCCCACCAGTCGCTCGCGCTCGACGGCCAGCGGATGCCCCGGCCGTTCGCGGCGTACGCCTCGAGCACGGTGACCATCGGGAGCGCCAGCAAGCGCTTCTGGGGCGGGCTCCGGCTCGGCTGGATCCGGGCACCGCACGGCACCATGGAGCGACTCACCAGAGCCCGGGTCTCGATGGACCTGGGGGCGCCGGTGATGGAGCAGCTCGTCCTCGCCCGGCTGCTGGCCGACGGCGACTCCGTGCTCGAGGAGCACCGGACCCGGCTGCGCGAGCAGCGCGACGTGCTGGCCGCGGCGATCCGCGACCAGCTCCCCGAGTGGAAGTTCCGCCTGCCCGGCGGCGGGCTGACGCTGTGGGTGGAGCTGCCACTCCCGCTCGGCACCACACTGGCCGCGGAGGCCGAGCGCCTCGGCGTGATCATCGCCCCAGGCCCCGTCTTCGCCGCCGAGGGCGGGCTCAACCACTTCGTCCGGCTGCCCTGGACCCGCCCGGTCGACGAGCTCGAGGACGCGGTCACCCGACTGGCCACCGCGTGGTCCGCCGTACGCGACCGCCAGGACGCCGGCTCCCGCGGTCCCGGCCGGGTCATGGTCGCCTGATTCCCGGGATAGTCCGTCACGTTCTTGTCGCGAATCCGCCCGCAGAGCGACAAATTCGTGGCGGACTATCCGGGAGGGGCGGTCTCGGGAGGCAGGGCCTGGAGGTGCCGGAGGACCCGCGGGGACTGGGCCTCGAGCCAGGTGACGAGGTCGCGGAACGTGACGCACCGGGTCTGCGGCTGCCCGCAGGTCTCGAGGACGAACGTCGAGAGCGCGTCGCGGTAGGCGCCACGGTTCCAGTCGTTGAAGTGGTTGCCGAGGATGAGCGGGGCTCGGTTGCCGTGGAGGGCGGCGGTGTACATGTCCCGGTACGTCGCGAGCACCTGCTGCTCGTCCCGCGCCGAGTCGGCGGCGGTGAGACCAGCACTCGATGCCCCGCGCTGGGTGAACCAGTAGTTGTAGTCCATCGAGGTGACCGGCACCCCGGTCCGCCCGTCGGGCAGGGTGCCGTGCACCGGGAAGGCCTGCATCCCGAGCTGCCAGATCCCGTCCGCCGAGCGGGTCGGCCAGGACAGGCCTTCCCTGGTGAACGTCGAGTCGTAGACGATCCCGTGTCGACGCAGTGCCGGGAACAGCGCCGAGGGCAACCCCTCCAGGCACGGCGTGCGCTCGCCGATGATGTCGCCGGGCCTGACGTGCAGCCGTGGCAGCCGCTCCCCCGGGTTGTTGCTCCGCACGTCGGCCAGCAGCGAGAAGAACTGGTCCAGCTCGACGCCCCAGTCCTCGGTGTCCCACGTGTTGCCGCCGGAGGGCAGGCCGGCGCCGGCGCAGAAGTGGCCGTTGAAGTGCGTGCCGATCTCGTTGCCGGCGGCCAGCGCCGCGTTCAGGTCACGGATCTCGACCGGCAGGTCGGCGGCGGAGCCCCAGAGGATCTCCGAGGTCCCGGCCGGGTAGTACGGCGGGTGGTACGCCGAGCGCGTCCGGTCGCTGAGCAGGTAGGTGCCGGACAGGAATCCGGTGAACCGGAACGGCACCTGGCGCCCGATCGCCAGCCAGTGCTGCCACATCTCGTGCCAGCCCACCCCGTCGAAGCTCACGACGACGAACTGCGGCGGCCGTTCACCCGGTCGGAGCCGCTCCGGGTCGGCGGCCCTGGTCGGCTCGGTGACAGGTGGCGGGGAGCCCTGGGGTGTCGTGCCCGGGGTCGGCTCGGTCGCGACGTGGAGGAACCGGCCGGGATCGGGCCACGGGCCGGCCGCGCGCAGCAGGTGCGCGCCGGCGAGCAGCGCCGTCACGAGGAGCGCCGTGGTCACGACCGCGGTGACGCGTGAGCGCATCGACCCACCTCCCCGAGGCGAGACATGTGCCCGCCCGTATCAGTAGGACGCGCGCGGGGGCCGGATGGTTGTTCGCGCCGAGGTCACCGGGACCGGGGACCCGGACCGGGTTCAGACCAGGTTGACGGCCCGCACGGAGAGCGCGTTCATGGCGGCCTGGATCTCCACGAGCGCCTCGGTCGGGATCGCGGAGTCGACGGACAGCGCGACCAGCGCGTGCCCGCCCTTGGCGTCCCGGGCTACCTGCATCCCGGCGATGTTGACGCCGGCGTCGCCGAGGATGCCGCCCACCGTGCCGACCATCCCGGGCCGGTCCTCGTAGTGGAAGAACGCCAGGTGCTCGGTCGGTTCGATGTCGACGTCGAAGCCGTTGACCTCGACCAGCCGCTCCTTCTGGTGGATCCCGATCAGGGTGCCGCTCACCGAGATCTGGGCACCGTCGGCGAGCGTGCCGCGGATGGTGATCAGGTTGCGGTGGTCGGGGCTCTCGGCGTCGGTGACCAGGCGTACGGCGGTGCCGCGCTCGGCCGCGAGCAGCGGGGCGTTCACGTAGGAGACCTGCTCCTCGACCACGTCGGCGAAGACACCCTTCAGGGCCGCGAGCTCGAGCACCTTGACGTCGTAGTCGGTGATCTCGCCGCGGACCTCGACGTCGATCGACTGGGCCACCTCGCCGGCGATGCCGGTGAAGATCCGCCCGAGCTTCTCGGTGAGCGGGATGCCGGGCCGGACGTCCTCGGCGATCACGCCGCCCTGGACGTTGACGGCGTCGGGCACGAGCTCGCCGGCCAGCGCCAGCCGCACGGAACGAGCCACGGCGATGCCGGCCTTCTCCTGTGCCTCGTCGGTCGATGCGCCCAGGTGCGGCGTCGCCACGACGTTCTCGAGCTCGAACAGCGGGCTGTCGGTGCAGGGCTCCTTGGCGAAGACGTCGAGCCCGGCGGCCGCGATCCGGCCCTCCTTGAGCGCGGCGTACAGCGCCACCTCGTCGACGATGCCACCGCGGGCGGCGTTGACGAGCACCAGCGAGGGCTTGGTCCGGTGCAGCTGCTCGTCGCCGATCAGCCCCGCGGTCTCGGGGGTCTTGGGCAGGTGGACCGACATGAAGTCGGACTCGGCGAGCAGGGTGTCGAGGTCGACGAGCCGCACCCCCATCTGGGCGGCACGTCCTGCCTGGACGTAGGGGTCGTAGGCGATGACCTTCATGCCGAAGGCCGAGAGGCGCTGGGCGACCAGCACGCCGATCCGGCCGAGGCCGACGATGCCGACGGTCTTCTCGTAGAGCTCGATCCCGGTGTAGCGGGACCGCTTCCACTCGCCGTTCTTCAAGGCACTGTGGGCCGGTGACACGTGGCGGGCCGCGGCCAGCATCAGCGCGACCGCGAGCTCGGCCGCCGAGACGATGTTGGACGTCGGGGCGTTGACCACCATCACGCCGGCCTGGGTGGCGGCGCGTACGTCGACGTTGTCGAGCCCGACGCCCGCGCGGGCGATCACCTTGAGCCGGCCGGCGGCGGCCAGGGCCTCCGCATCGACCTTGGTGGCCGACCGGACCAGCAGGGCGTCGGCGTCGACGATCGCGGACAGCAGCTCGGCGCGGTCCGCTCCGTTGCAGGTGCGGATCTCGAAGTCCGGGCCGAGGGCCTCCACCGTGGCGGGGCTCAGCTCTTCGGCGATCAGGACGATCGGCTTGTCGGCGGGCTTGCTCACGACGTGTCCTCGATGTGTTCGCGGATGTGTGACCGGGACGCCTCAGGAGGCGGATCGACCGGTCGTGCACGACGCTGTGCCCGAGTCACCGACTGTACCCGACCGACCCACCGGATCCGGGGCATTCCGAGGGGCGACCCGGGCCGCCGGAGGGCCTCGGAAAATGGGTTGGCGGACGCCGTGGACGTCCCTACTCTTCTGCTCGTCCCGTCCCCTCCCCCTGGCAGGTCAGCTTGTTCCTCTGAGGTCGTGCCCACGCCGCCCTGGCGGCCCGCGCCCGTCGAGCAACCGCTCCGGCGCGCCCCCCACACCTCATCGGGAGCCCCCATGTCTGCTGCTGTCATCTCCTTCTCCGGCGTCGGCTTCGCCTGGCCCGACGGAACACGGGTCGTCGACGGCCTCGACCTGCTGGTCGGCCCGGGCCGCACGGGTCTGGTCGGCGTCAACGGGTCGGGCAAGTCCACGCTCCTGCGCCTCGTCGCCGGCACCCTGCGCCCCGCGACCGGCCACGTGCAGGTGGCCGGCGAGGTCGGGTACCTCCCCCAGGACATCACCCTCGACACCGCCCAGCCCGTCGCGGAGTTCCTCGGCATCGCAGCCGTGCGCAGCGCCGTACGCGCGCTCGAGGCCGGGTCACTGGACGAGGAGGGCATGGCGACCGCCCTCGCCACGATCGGCGACGACTGGGACATCGAGCATCGGGCCGTTGCCGAGCTCGAGCGACTCGGCCTGCCCGGTGACGTGCTCGACCGACGCCTCGGCGAGCTGTCCGGCGGCGAGGTCACCCAGCTCGGCCTCGCGCGCGTGCTGCTGCGGCGCCCCGACCTGCTCCTGCTCGACGAGCCGACCAACAACCTCGATGCGCGGGCCCGCGAACGGCTCTACGACGTGGTCGAGGTCTGGACGCGCACCCTGCTGGTCGTCAGCCACGACCGCGAGCTCCTCGAGCGGGTCGACCGGATCGGGGACCTGCGCGACGGCGCAGTGCGGTGGTACGGCGGTGGGTACTCGTCGTACGCCGACCAGGTCGCGGCCGAGCAGGAGGCTGCCGAGCAGGCCGTCACCTCGGCTCGGTCGGAGGTCCGTCGCCAGCGCACCGACGTGCTGGAGGCCGAGCGGCTCCTCGCGGCCCGGGCGCGGTACGCGAAGAAGTCGGCGTTGGGCATGAGCAAGGCCGAACGCGACTTCAAGAAGAACCGCTCGGAGAAGTCGACGGCCAAGTACCGCCAGACCCACGCCGACCGGCTGGCCGACGCTCGCGGCAGGCTGACCGAGGCCGAGACCCGGCTGCGCGAGGACCGCACGATCCGGATCGACCTGCCGGGCACCGAGGTGCCACGCGGGCGGCTGGTGCTGAGCACCGAGGAGCTCGTGCTGCGCACCGGCGCCGAGGTGGAGCTCGACGTGCGCGGACCCGACCGGGTGGCGCTGGTGGGACCCAACGGGTCGGGCAAGACGACACTGCTGCACACCCTGGCGGGGCGGCTCGAGCCGTGGTCGGGGTGCGTCGACGTCCAGGTCCCGCTCGGGCTGCTCCCCCAGCGTCTCGACCTGCTCGACGACGACGCGTCGGTGTTCGTCAACGTCTCGCGCCGGGCGGCGGGTGCCGAGCCGAACGCGGTGCGCGCGTCGCTGGCCAGGTTCCTCTTCCGCGGGGGCACCGCGGACAAGCGGGTCGGTGACCTCTCGGGCGGCGAGCGCTTCCGGGCGACCCTGGCCGCCCTGCTGCTGGCGGACCCGTCGCCCCAGCTGCTGCTCCTCGACGAGCCCACGAACAACCTGGACTTCGCGTCGTACGACGCCCTGGTGTCGGCGCTCGCGTCCTACCGGGGTGCCCTGGTCGTGGCCAGCCACGACCAGGGATTCCTCGAGGACGTCGGCATCGAACGGGTCCAGGAGCTCGGCGGCTAGGACCGGGTCAGCGCTCGCAGCCGTCGGGCCCGCAGGCGTCGTCCCCGCCGATGACCTCGAGGGCCGGGTGGGTGTCGGCCCAGGCGCGCTCGAGCACCTGGGCGAACGCCTCGCGGGGCTGGGCTCCGGCGACGCCGTAGCGCCCGTCGATCACGAAGAACGGCACGCCGGTGGCGCCGTAGGCCGCGGCCTGGCGGATGTCGGCCTCGACGGCGTCGGCGTACTCGTCGCCGGTCAGGACCTCCTTGACCCGGACGTCGTCGAGACCGACCTCGCCGGCCACCCGGGACAGGACGTCGGGGTCGGCGACGTTCTGGGCGTTGAGGAAGTACGCCGCGAGCAGCGCCTCCTTCAGCTCGCCCTGCCGGCCGTGCTCGGCCGCGAGGTGCAGCAGGCGGTGGGCGTCGACCGTGTTGGCCCGCTGAGCCTCGGACAGACGGTAGAGCAGTCCCTCCTCGGCGGCGACGGCCTCGACCCGGTCGATCATCTGCTGGCCCGCGGCCGGCCCGCCGCCGTACTTGGTGCCGAGGTACTCGGCGACGGACTGGTCGGGGACCGCGGGCGCGGACGGGTCCAGCTGGTAGGAGCGCCAGGCG
>DASTUX010000062.1:0-19051 GCA_035759395.1 Nocardioides sp. | reverse complement strand
TCGGGCGCCTTCGGCTACTGGCGCGAGTCCGGCCGCTTCGTCGTCTTCGAGGCGCCGAGCGTGATCCTCGCGACCGGCGGCATCGGCAAGTCGTTCAAGGTCACCTCGAACTCGTGGGAGTACACCGGCGACGGCCACGCGCTGGCCATGCGCGCCGGCGCGAGCCTGATCAACATGGAGTTCGTGCAGTTCCACCCCACGGGCATGGTCTGGCCGCCGTCGGTGAAGGGGCTGCTCGTCACGGAGTCGGTGCGCGGCGACGGCGGCATCCTCAAGAACTCCGACGGCAAGCGGTTCATGTTCGACTACATCCCCGAGTTCTTCCGCTCGGAGACCGCCGACACGGTCGAGGAGGCCGACCGGTGGTACGACGACAAGTTGAACAACCGCAGGCCCCCCGAGCTGCTGCCGCGTGACGAGGTCGCCCGGGCGATCAACTCCGAGATCAAGGCCGGCCGGGGGACCCCCCACGGCGGGATCTACCTCGACATCGCGTCGCGGCGTACCCCCGAGTTCATCCGCAAGCGGCTGCCGTCGATGTACCACCAGTTCAAGGAGCTGGCGGACGTCGACATCACGGCCGAGCCGATGGAGATCGGCCCGACCTGCCACTACGTGATGGGCGGCGTCGAGGTCGACGCCGACACCCAGGAGAGCGCGGTCACCGGCCTGTACGCCGTGGGCGAGTGCTCCGGCGACATGCACGGTTCCAACCGGCTGGGCGGCAACTCGCTGGGCGACCTGCTGGTCTTCGGCAAGCGGGCCGGCGAGGCGGCCACGGCGTACACGCGCTCGCTGGGCGACACGCGCCCGCGCGTCGACGAGGCCGACGTGAAGGCCGCGCAGGAGAGCGCGCTCGCGCCGTTCGAGGTGGAGGGCGGCGAGAACCCGTACACGATCCAGTCCGACCTGCAGCAGTCCATGAACGACCTGGTCGGCATCATCCGCACGGCGTCGGAGCTGGAGCAGTCGCTGACCGAGGTCGAGGCGTTCAAGGTGCGTGCGAAGTCGATGAAGGTCGAGGGGCACCGCCAGTACAACCCGGGCTGGCACCTCGCCATCGACCTGCGCAACATGCTCATCGTCAGCGAGGCGATCGCGAAGGCGGCGCTCGCCCGCCAGGAGTCACGCGGCGGTCACACCCGCGACGACTTCCCGGGGCCGAACCCCGAGTGGGGCACCAAGAACCTCGTCGTCAACCTCAACGCCGACGGCACCGGCATCGACCTGCACGAGAAGCCGCTTCCGGTGATGCCGGACGAGCTCAAGAAGTACTTCGAGGAGAAGAGCTGACATGGGCTACGACCTGAAGATGCGGATCTGGCGCGGCGACCAGGACGGCGGCGACCTCGGCGACTACACCGTCGAGGTCTCCGAGGGCGAGGTCGTGCTCGACGCGCTCCACCGGGTGCAGGCGACCCAGGCCGGCGACCTGGCGATCCGCTGGAACTGCAAGGCCGGCAAGTGCGGCTCCTGCAGCGCCGAGATCAACGGCCGGCCGCGCCTGCTCTGCATGACCCGGCTCTCCGACTTCGACGAGTCCGAGACGATCACGGTGACGCCGATGCGGTCGTTCCCGGTGATCCGCGACCTCGTCACGGACGTCTCGTACAACTACGAGAAGGCCAAGGAGCTCCCGTCGTTCGCGCCGCCGCCCCGCGACGACGACAACAAGCGCCGGATGATGCAGGTCGACGTCGAGCGGGGCCAGGAGTTCCGCAAGTGCATCGAGTGCTTCCTGTGCCAGAACACCTGCCACGTCGTGCGCGACCACGAGGACAACAAGCCGGCCTTCGCCGGGCCGCGGTTCTTCCTGCGGTACGCCGAGCTCGACATGCACCCGCTCGACACCCATGACCGGCGAGAGCTGGCCCAGGGGGCGGCGGGCATCGGGATGTGCAACATCACCAAGTGCTGCACCGAGGTCTGTCCCGAGGGCATCAAGATCACCGACAACGCGATCATCCCGATGAAGGAGCGCGTGGCGGACAAGAAGTACGACCCGCTCGTCTGGCTCGGCAACAAGATCGGCCTGCGCAACAAGGACAACGAGGGGCGCACCGAGGTCTGAGCGCCGCCGTCAGTCCTCGTCGTCCGGCTTGAGCCACTCCGCCGGTGCGAACTCACGCCCGTAGTCGGGGCAGGCCTCGTTCTCGCACCGACCCTGGGTCTCGAACGAGATGCCGGCGTTGCCGGAGAGGGTGAGCAGCGCCGCGGCCCGGCGCGAGAGGTGGCCGCCGTGCCGCAGCGGCTGGCCACACGTGGGGCAGCGCGGATCCGTCGCCTCGAGCGTCTCGCTCATGCCCCCACGGTAGACCTGCGCGGCCGCTAGACGTAGATGTTGTCGTGCTCCTCGAAGAACGCCCGCAGCTCCTCGTGGCTCGGCTTCCACCGTCCCTCGGCCAGCTCGACGAGCCCCTCGAAGTACGCCTCACGGGGTGCGCCGGGCGCGAACAGGATGAGGAGCGACGCCGGTTCACCGGACTCGTTGCGGAAGCCGTGCAGCCCGCCCTCGGGGACGTAGGCGAAGTCTCCCGGGTGCGAGTCCACCCAGTCGGTGCCGTCGAAGAGCTTCACGGTCCCTGACAGCACGAAGAACGACTCGCTGATCGTGCGGTGGAAGTGGGCGTTGGCGCCGGCCGGCTCGGGGCCCATGTCCCAGCGGTAGAGCCCGAAGCGGCCGCCGGTGGTCGCGCCGGTGGCCAGGTAGCTCGCGGCGCCACCGGGTCGTGGGAGCTCCGGAGGTGTGCCCGCGGGGCGGAACCTGGCGGTGACCTCGCCGCTGCCGAAGTACTTCGGTTCGGGGTACGTCATGGCCCGACGCTAGGCCGATCGTGCCCACAGCGGTTGAAAACATCACAGTGGGTGGCCCCCTCGCACCCGGCCCTCCTAGTCTTCGCACCATGACTGATGTCGAGGGCGGCCTTGCCGAGCCCGCCGAGCTCGAGCCCGAGCAGGGCTCGCTCGCGCTGGCCGGTGCCGATGACCGCTGGACCGCTGCCGACTGGGAGAAGTCCGCAGCCGCGGTGCTGCGCAAGGCCAAGCGGCTCGGCGAGGACGACCCCGACTCCCTGGTCTGGGACAAGCTGACGCGCACGACGCTCGACGACATCCGGGTCGCGCCGCTCGGGACGGCCGCCCTGCTCGACGACCTCGCGACCGACGGCCGCCCCACCAGGGCCGGTGACTGGGACATCCGCGCCCACCTCTCCGACACGGACGCCAAGCTGGCCAACGAGGCGGCGCTGGTCGACCTCAACGGAGGTGTCACGTCGCTGTGGGTCACGGCCGACGAGGACACCGACCTGAAGACGCTGCTCAACCAGGTGCTGCTCGACCTCGCGCCCGTCGTGCTGGAGGCGCCCACCGCCCCGGTCGTGGCCGCCGAGGCGCTGCTGTCGCTGCTGAAGGAGCGCGGCACCACCCCCGCCGACGGCACCAACCTCGGCGTCGACGGTGAGGCCGCCGAGGACGACCTGGTGGCCGTCGCGCGGCTGGCCCTCGAGGGCGGCGTGCTCGGCGTGGTCGTCGACGCCACGACGGTCCACGACCGCGGCGCCTCCGACGCGCAGGAGCTCGGTCACGCGCTGGCCGTCGGAGCCCGGGTGCTGCGCGTCCTCACCGAGGCCGGCATCGCTCTCGACGACGCCGCCGGGCTGGTCGAGTTCCGGTACGCCGCGACCGACGAGCAGTTCCCGACGATCGCCAAGCTCCGCGCGGCCCGCCGCCTGTGGGCGCGGGTGCTCGAGCTCAGTGGGGCCGACACCCGCGAGCAGCGCCTGCACGCGGTCACGAGCCGCCCGATGATGAGCAAGTACGACCCCTGGGTGAACATGCTCCGCACCACCGTTGCCGCCTTCGCGGCCGGTGTCGGCGGCGCGGACGCCGTGACCGTCCTGCCGTTCGACAGCCCGCTCGGCCGCCCTGACGCGTTCGGTCGCCGGATTGCCCGCAACACCTCCGCGCTGTTGATCTCTGAGTCGCACGTCGCCCGGGTCGCCGACCCCGCGGGTGGGTCGTACGCCGTCGAGAAGCTGACCGACGACCTCGCGCGGGCCGGCTGGGAGGTCTTCGGACGACTCGAGTCCGGCGACTCCCTCGACGAGCTGATCGCGGCCACCGTGGCCCGGCGCGAGGACGAGATCGCCCACCGCCAGCGCCCGATCACCGGCCTGACCGAGTTCCCGAACCTGGGTGAGGTGCTGCCCGAGCGGGTCTCGACGGGCTCGACCGACGAGGCGGTTCGTCGTTACGGCGCCAGCTTCGAGGCGCTGCGCGACGAGCCCGTGGCCGCGCCGGTCTTCCTCGCCACCATGGGCAGCGTCGCCGCCCACACGGCGCGCGCGACCTTCGCCACCAACCTCCTCGCCGCCGGTGGCATCGCCGTCGACGTGGCCGGCCCGACGTCCGGTGTCGACGAGGTGCTCGCGGCGTACTCCGGCCAGGCGGTCGTCTGCCTCGCCGGCCCGGACCCGACGTACGCCGAGTGGGGCGCGGGGCTGATCGCGGCCCTCCGCGAGGCCGGGGCCCGGTGGGTCATCGTCGCTGGCAAGCCGCGCGACCTGCCCGTCGACGACTCCTGCGCCGTGGGCGTCGACGCCCTCACGTTCCTCACCACCACCAGGGAGAAGCTCGCATGACCGTCCCGAAGAGCTTCGCCGGACTGCCGTTGACGGGTGACGGTGGTTTCGGGACAGGCGCCAGCGCGCTTTCCTCGACCAGCGAGAGCAGCTCGCCCTGGCACTCGCCCGAGGGGATCGACATCCTCCCGGTCTACGGTCCTGAGCACCTGGCCGGCCTCGACGCGCTCGACACGCTCCCGGGGCTCAGCCCGTTCCTGCGCGGGCCCTACCCCACGATGTACACCACCCAGCCGTGGACGGTCCGGCAGTACGCCGGCTTCTCGACCGCCGAGGAGTCCAACGCGTTCTACCGGCGCAACCTCGCGGCCGGGCAGAAGGGTCTCTCCGTCGCCTTCGACCTGGCGACCCACCGCGGCTACGACTCCGACCACCCGCGGGTGCGCGGCGACGTCGGCATGGCGGGCGTGGCCATCGACTCGATCTACGACACCCGGACCCTCTTCGAGGGGATCCCGCTCGACGAGATGTCGGTGTCGATGACGATGAACGGCGCCGTGCTGCCGGTGCTGGCGCTCTACATCGCGGCGGCCGAGGAGCAGGGGGTGAAGCCGGAGCAGCTCACGGGGACGATCCAGAACGACATCCTCAAGGAGTTCATGGTCCGCAACACCTATATCTACCCGCCGCAGCCGAGCATGCGGATCATCTCCGACATCTTCAGCTACACCGCCGAGCGGATGCCGCGGTTCAACTCGATCTCGATCTCCGGGTACCACATCCAGGAGGCCGGAGCGACGGCCGACCTCGAGCTGGCGTACACGCTGGCCGACGGCGTGGAGTACATCCGCGCCGGGCTCGGCACCGGCATGACGATCGACCAGTTCGCGCCGCGGCTCTCCTTCTTCTGGGCGATCGGCATGAACTTCTTCATGGAGGTCGCCAAGATGCGTGCGGCCCGGGCGCTGTGGGCGCGGCTGGTCCGCGAGTTCGACCCGCAGAACCCCAAGTCGCTCAGCCTGCGCACGCACAGCCAGACCAGCGGCTGGTCGCTCACCGCCCAGGACGTCTTCAACAACGTCCAGCGCACCGCCATCGAGGCGATGGCCGCGACCCAGGGACACACCCAGTCGCTGCACACCAACGCCCTGGACGAGGCGATCGCGCTGCCGACCGACTTCTCGGCCCGGATCGCCCGCAACACCCAGCTCCTCCTCCAGCAGGAGAGCGGCACGACGGGCACCATCGACCCGTGGGGCGGCTCCTACTACGTCGAGCGGCTCACCCACGACCTCGCCGAGCGCGCCTGGGCGCACATCATGGAGGCCGAGCGCGCCGGCGGCATGGCCAAGGCGATCGAGCAGGGCATCCCCAAGATGCGCATCGAGGAGGCGGCCGCCCGCACCCAGGCCCGCATCGACTCCGGTGCCCAGAAGGTCATCGGCGTCAACACCTACCGGCTCGACGCCGAGGACAAGCTCGACGTCCTCAAGGTCGACAACGACGACGTCTACCGCCAGCAGGTCGCCAAGCTGGAGCGGCTGCGTGAGGAGCGCGACGACGACGCCGTACGGCGTTCGCTCGAGGCCCTCACGAACTCCGCCGAGCGTGGGCCGAGCCAGGGCTCCCTCGACGGCAACCTGCTCGCGCTCGCGGTCGACGCGGCGCGGGCGAAGGCCACCGTCGGGGAAATCTCGGACGCGCTCGAGAAGGTCTACGGCCGTCACCAGGCCGTGATCCGTACGATCAGCGGCGTGTTCAGGGACGAGTCGGGCTCATCAGGTGACGAGAAGGTCCAGCAGGTCCTCGCCGCCACCGACGCCTTCGAGGAGGCGGAGGGCCGCCGACCCCGCATCCTGGTGGCCAAGATGGGCCAGGACGGCCACGACCGAGGCCAGAAGGTCGTCGTCAGCGCCTTCGCCGACATGGGCTTCGACGTCGACGTGGGCCCGCTCTTCTCCACGCCCGAGGAGGTCGCGCAGCAGGCCGTCGACGCCGACGTCCACATCGTCGGGGTCTCCTCGCTCGCGGCCGGCCACCTCACCCTGCTGCCGGCGCTCCGGGACGCCCTCGCTGCGCAGGGCCGACCCGACATCATGATCGTCATCGGCGGGGTCATCCCGCCCGACGACGTCGAGACGCTCCGCGAGATGGGTGCGGCGGCGGTCTTCCTGCCGGGCACCGTGATCGCCGACTCCGCGCTCGACCTGCTGGCCAGGCTGCGGGAGCAGCTCGACCACTGATGGTGGACGTCGGGGCACTGGTCGAGGGCATCCGTGAGCGCAGGCGCTCGGCGGTCTCGCAGGCCATCACACTGGTCGAGTCGTCCAAGCCTGCCCACCGCGAGGCCGCGCGCGAGCTGCTCACCGAGCTGAGCGGCCTCGACCACGCGACCGCGGTCCGGGTCGGCATCTCCGGGGTCCCCGGCGTCGGCAAGTCCACGTTCATCGAGGCCCTCGGGACGCGGCTGACGGGGGACGGGCACCGGGTCGGTGTGCTGGCCGTCGACCCGTCCTCGGTGCGCACCGGCGGCTCGGTGCTCGGGGACAAGACCCGGATGGCTCGGCTCTCGGTCGACCCGAACGCGTTCATCCGGCCCTCGCCGTCGGCCGGCACGCTCGGCGGCGTCGCCCGGGCGACCGTGCAGGCGATGGCGGTCCTCGAGGCGGCGGCGTACGACGTCGTCCTGGTCGAGACGGTCGGCGTCGGCCAGTCCGAGGTCACCGTCGCCGGGATGGTCGACACGTTCCTGTTCCTCACGCTGGCCCGGACCGGCGACCAGCTCCAGGGCATCAAGAAGGGGATCCTCGAGATCGCCGACGTGATCGCGGTGAACAAGGCCGACGGCGATCGCGAGCAGGAGGCCCGCTCGGCCGCGCGCGAGCTGGCCGGAGCGCTGCGCCTGGTCCGCGGCCGGGGGGAGTGGGCGCCTCCGGTCGTCACCTGCTCGGGCCTGACCGACGTCGGCGTGGACGACCTCTGGGAGCGGGTCCTGGCGCACCGCGAGCACCTCGGCACGGACGGGCTGGCCACCAAGCGGGCCCGTCAGCAGCTCGACTTCACCTGGGCGCTGGTGCGCGACGAGCTGGCAGAACGCCTCCGCCGCTCGCCCGGGGTCAAGGCGATCCGGGACGAGGTCCGAGACGCCGTCCTGGCCGGCGAGCTGCCCGCGACACTCGCCGCCGACAGGATTCTCGCGGCGTACGACGCGTGAACTAATCTCGTGACGATGCCCCCCAACCCCGCAGCCCTGATCGAGGCCGTCGTCGAGAAGTACTCCGACGAGCTGATCGAGCTACGCCGCGACCTGCACGCGCATCCCGAGCTCTCCTGGGCCGAGACCCGCACCACCGAGCTGGTCGCCGAACGGGTCCAGGAGGCGGGCTGGCGGATCCAGCGGCTGCCGAAGACGGGGTTCATCGCAGACCTCGGTGACGAGGGGCCCCGCATCGCCCTGCGTGCGGACATCGACGCGCTTCCGATCGCGGACACGACCGTCGACGCCTGGGCCAGCACGAGCCCCGGAGTGGCGCACGCCTGCGGCCACGACGTCCACACCGCGGCGCTGGTCGGTGCCGCGATCGCGCTCTCGGAGGTGCAGTCCAGCGGCCAGCTCGACGGCCGCGTCCGACTCCTGTTCCAGCCGGCCGAGGAGGTCATGCCGGGCGGTGCCATCCACCTCCGGGCCCTCGGCGCGCTCGAGGACGTCCAGCGGATCTTCGCCCTGCACTGCGACCCCGGCTTCGACGTCGGCCAGGTCGGCATGAGGGTCGGCCCGCTCACCAGCGCTGCGGACAAGCTCGAGGTGCGTCTCGAGGGGACCGGCGGCCACACCTCGCGTCCGCACCTGACCGGCGACCTCACCTTCGCCCTGGCCAAGGTGACCACCGAGCTGCCCGCCGTCCTGTCGCGCCGGCTCGACCCACGCTCCGGCGTGAGCCTGGTCTGGGGCATCATCAACGCCGGCGCCGCGGCCAACGTGATCCCCGACCGCGGCATGCTCAGCGGCACCGTGCGGATCCTCGACCCGGTGGCGTGGGCCGACTGCGAGGCCCTGATCACCGAGCTCGTGCACGACCTGGTCAAGCCGTACGGCGTGATCGCCCGCGTGGACTACCAGCAGGGAGTGCCGCCGGTCGTCAACGAGCAGGTCTCCAACGACATGCTCGGCCTGGCCGTACGCCGCGTGCTCGGTGAGGAGGGGGCGGTCACCGCCCCGCAGAGCCTCGGCGGCGAGGACTTCGGCTGGTACCTCGACAAGGTCCCGGGAGCCATGGCCAGGCTCGGGACCCGCACCCCGGGAGGGTTCACCTACGACCTCCACCAGGGCGACCTGCGCGTGGACGAGCGCGCCACCCTGGTCGGGGCACGGGTGCTCGCCAACGCCGCTCTGGTCGCCCTGGCGTAGGAGGTCGGGGCCAGCCTTCGGGCTAGCCCTTCTGGTAGGGGATGCCGTCCGCCGCAGGGGGACGCGAGCTGCCCACGAGCCCGGCCACGGCGAAGATGGTGACGACGTACGGGAGCATGAGCATGAACTGGCTCGGCACCGGCGATCCGATGACCGACAGCACGCCCTGCAGGTTCGAGGCGAACCCGAACAGGAGCGCGGCCAGCGTGGCCCGGATGGGGTCCCACTTGCCGAAGATCACCGCAGCCAGCGCGATGTAGCCGGCGCCTCCGGTCATCTCGCGGTTGAACTGGGGCACCGAGACCAGGGTGTAGAACGCGCCACCCATGCCGGCGATGGCGCCCGCGATGAGGATGGTGCGGTAGCGCGTGAGGTTGACCTTGATGCCGACCGTGTCGGCGGCCATCGGGTGCTCACCGACGGCCCGCACGCGCAGCCCCCACTTCGTGCGGTAGAGCGCCCAGGTGACGACCCCGACGACGACGTAGAGGATGTAGACGATGATCGTCTGCCGGAAGAAGATCGGGCCGACCAGCGGGATGTCCCCGAGCACGGGGATCGAGATGGCCTGGAACCTCGGCGGCGAGTTCAGGGTCGCGGCGTTGGGGGCCAACACCTGGGTGAACATGAAGCTGGTCAGGCCGATCACCAGCACGTTGAGCACGACGCCGACGATCACCTGGTCGACCAGGTAGGTGATCGCGAAGAGGCCGAGCGCCAGCGCGACGAGAGTGCCCGCCACCATCGAGGCGGCCAGACCGGCCCATGTCGACCCCATGGCGGAACCGATCATGGCGGCGGCGAACGCCCCGGCCAGGAGCTGGCCGTCGATCGCGATGTTGACGACGCCGGACCGCTCGCCGAGCACGCCGCCGAGTGCGCCGAACACGAGCGGCACGGCGAGGGCCAGCGAACCGGCGAGGAGTCCGACCACGGGGATCGTGCTGCCCGCGGCGGCCCAGCTGAGGAAGCCCACCAGCCACGCGATCGCGAACACCACGACGAGCCACAGACGCGTGTTGCGCTCCTTCAGGAACAGGAGGATCGACGCCGCGGTGCAGAGCGCGCAGACGAGGACCAGCAGCCAGGTCGTGGCGGTCGACGGCACGGTCACGGCCGGCAGCTCCACGAAGTCCGTGGAGGTCGCCAGCCGGAAGGTCGCGTCACCGGACTGGGGTGCCAGCGCGACGATGAGGAGGAGCCCCACCGTGAGGACGCCGAACAGGATGGGTGCCTTCCGGTCGACGACCGTCGTCACGCCGGCCAGTCGGGTCTCCTCGATCGAGGTGCTCACTTCGCCTCCTTGGCGGGCAGATGGAAGATCGCCTTGATCAGGGGCGGCGCCGCGAGGAACAGCACGATGAGTGACTGCACCACCAGCACGATGTCGACGGGGATGTCCTCGGACGCCTGCATGGCGAAGCCGCCCGCCTTGAACGCGCCGAACAGGAGGCCGGCCCACAGGATGCCCAGGGGCCGGGACCTGCCGAGCAGCGCGACGGTGATCGCGTCGAAGCCGATGCCTGCGTCGACGTCGACCGTCACGCCGCTGGTCACGGTGCCCAGCACCTGGTTGGCGCCGGCCAGGCCGACCAGGGCGCCGGCGATGCACATGACGATCGTGTACGTGCGCCCGACGTTGATTCCCGAGGCACGCGCGGCCGTGGGGTTGAGCCCGACGGCGCGGATACGGAACCCGAGCGAGGACCGGTTGAGCAGCCACCACGCGAAGCCCACGGCGATCAGCGCGAGCAGGAAGCCGAGGTGCAGGTTGTACTGGTCGCCCAGGAGCTTGGGCATGGTTGCCGACTCCTTCATCGGCAGCGACTTCGGGTTGAACGACCCAGGTGCCTGCAGGAGGCTCTGCTGGGAGAGCGCGAAGAAGACCAGGTAGAAGGCGACGTAGTTGAGCATGATCGTCACGATCACCTCGTGGGCGCCGGTACGGGCCTTGAGGACACCCGCCAGACCTGCCCACAGTGCGCCCGCGAGCATGCCTGCGCCGATCGCGAGCGTCAGGTGCAGCACCCAGGGCAGCTCGAACTGGTAGCCGACCCAGCCGGCGGCGGCACCGGCGAGGAGCATCTGCCCCCGACCGCCGATGTTGAACAGCCCGGCCCGGAACGCGAGCCCGACGCCGAGACCGGCCGCGATGAGCGGGGCGGCGAACTTGAGGGTCTCGGTCAAGGGGCGGATGCCCGTCTCGAAGGTGTCGACCCGGTTGTTGTAGACCGACCCTCGGAACAGGGCCGTGTAGGCGCCCCAGATCGAGTCCCAGGTCGCCTGGAAGAAGTCACCGGGACGGGCGAAGACATAGCCCGCGGAGTCCCGGACGCGCTCGTCGGTGAAGGCGATCAGCAGCGAGCCGACCGCGACCGCGAGCAGCACGGCGAGGACAGCCACCAGCGCGTTGCCGGACGTGATGTCCCGCATGACCTCACGCCAACGGCTGTGGCTCTCGACCTCGGCCTCGGGCTCGGGCTCGGGGGGAGGGGGAGTCTTGGTCGCGACAGGGTTGCTCATGCGATCGCCTCTTCCGGACGTTCACCGGTCATCATCAGGCCAAGTACCTCGCGTGGGGTGTCCCCGGGGACGATGCCGACGATGCGGCCCCGGTAGAGCACCATGATCCGGTCCGCGAGCGAGACGATCTCGTCGAGCTCGGTCGAGACCACGAGGACGGGTACGCCGGCATCGCGGCCGGCCACGATCTGCTTGTGGATGAACTCGATGGAGCCCACGTCGACCCCACGGGTCGGTTGGGCCGCAACGAGGAGCTTGAGGTCGCGGGAGAGCTCACGGGCCACCACGACCTTCTGCTGGTTGCCGCCGGAGAGCTGGCGGGCTCGCGTGGTGATGCCGCTCGCGCGGACGTCGTACTCCTTGAGCTTTTCCTTCGCGAAGGCCTCGAGGCGGTCCAGGCGCAGTGACCCGCGCCTGACGAACGGCTTCCCGTAGCTGCGGTTGAGCATCAGGTTCTCGGCGATGGTGAAGTCCCCGACCAGCCCGTCCACCTGACGGTCCTCGGGGACGAACCCGACGCCGGCGGCGAGGATCTTGCGCACCGACCTGCCGACGAGCTCCTTGCCGTGGAGGCGGATCGACCCGCGGACGTGGTTCTGCAGGCCGAGCAGCGCTTCGGTGAGCTCCGTCTGGCCGTTGCCCTGGACGCCGGCGACCGCGAGGATCTCGCCGGTCTTGATCTCGAAGCTCACGTCGTCGACGTGGACGCGACCGAGGTCGTCGATGACCGTCAGGCCCTCGACGACGAGCGCGTCGTCGCCGAGCTGCGGAGGCCCCTTGTGGACCGTCAGCTCCACCGGGCGGCCCACCATCAGCGAAGCCAGCTCGGCGTTGCTGGCCGTCGGGCTGGCCTCGCCCACGACCTTGCCGAGCCGGATGACCGTGATCCGGTCAGCCACCTCCCGGACCTCACGCAGCTTGTGGGTGATGAACACGATCGCCTTGCCGGCTTCCCGGAGCTGGCGCATGATCTCCATCAGCTCGTCGGTCTCCTGCGGAGTGAGCACGGCCGTGGGCTCGTCGAAGACGAGCACCTGTGCGTCACGGGAGAGGGCCTTGATGATCTCGACGCGCTGCTGCACCCCGACGGGAAGGTCCTCCACCACGGCGTCGGGATTGACGTCGAAACCGAACCTGCTGGAGATCTCGCGGACCCGCGCCTTCGCGGCGTCGACGTCGAGGGAGCCGGCCAGTCCGGTGGCCTCGTTGCCGAGCATGACGTTCTCGGCGACGGTGAAGACCGGCACGAGCATGAAGTGCTGGTGCACCATGCCGATGCCGGCGGCAATCGCATCGCCGGGGCCGGAGAAGTGCTGCACGGTGCCATCCAGGACGATCTCGCCCTCGTCGGCCTGGTACAGGCCGTACAGGACGTTCATGAGGGTGGACTTCCCCGCGCCGTTCTCTCCGAGAAGGCAGTGGATCTCACCCGGCTCGACCGTCAGCGAGATCCGGTCGTTGGCGACGAGGGGTCCGAATCGCTTGGTGATGTCACGGAGGACTAGCTGCATGCACCGCATCCTAGGGGTCAGTTGCTGGTGGCCCAGAGCATGGCAGAGGGAGGCCGGCCGAAGCCGACCTCCCCCTCCCGTCAGGCCTTGAACGTTACGGCTTGAGGTACGACGTGACCTTGATCGAGCCGTCGATGATGCCGGCCTTCACGTCGTCGAGCTCGGCAGCCACGGTGTCGGACACCTTGCTGTCGTAGTTGTGGAACGGCGCGAGGCCGACTCCGTTGTTCTCCAGCGTGCCCACGTAGGGCGAGAAGTCGAACTCGCCGTCGCCGCCGGCAGACAGGATGGCCTCGTAGGTCGAGGTCTTCATGTTCTTCAGGATCGACGTGAGGACGTAGTCCCGCGTGTTCGGGTCGGTCTCGTAGAAGTCGGCGTCGACACCCACGAGGGCGACGTCCTTGCCGGAAGCGTCGATCGCAGCGAGCGCACCCTGGTAGATCGGTCCGCCGACCGGGAGGATCACGTCGACGTCCTGGTCGAGGAGCTGGCGGGCCGTGTTGGTGGCCGTCTCGTTGGCCTCGAAGCCACCGGTGAACGTGCCGGTCTTGCCGTTCCAGCCGACGACCTTGACGTCCTTGCCCTTCTCCTTGGCGTAGTAGTCAACGCCCTGCTTGAAGCCGTCCATGAAGATCGTCACGGTCGGGTACGGCTGGCCGCCGTAGGTGCCGACCACGCCGGTCTTGGTGTAGTCCGCGGCGAGGTAACCGGCCATGAAGGCGGCCTCGGCCGTGTTGTAGAGCAGCGGCTTGATGTTCTCGACATCAGCCTTGCCGTCGAACGTCTGGCCGTCGTCGCCACCGTCTGCGGCGTCGTCGATCAGGATGTACTCGATGTCCGGGTTGGCGGCTGCCGACTCCTTGGTGGCCGCGGCCAGCGCGAAGCCGACGGTCACGATGGCGTCACAGCCCTCGGCGACCAGGCTCTCCAGGTTCGGCGCGAAGTCGTTCTCGCTGTTGGACTCGACGTGCTTGAACTCCGAGCCGAGCTCGTCGGCCGCCTGCTCGACACCCTCGTAGCTGAGCTGGTTGAAGGACTTGTCGTCGAAGCCGCCAGCGTCCGAGACGATGCACGGCAGGAAGTCCGAGGCTCCGTCCGCATTCTTCGCGGAGTCATCCGGAGCGTTCCCGCACGCGGCCAGAACCGAGGCCGCGAGCAACACAGCCATGCCGCCGCCTGCGGCCTTCCTCATCTTCTTCACTATGTCCTCCAAGTCAGCGCCCCATCTAGTACGGAGCGACACGGCGGTCAAGATACCCAAATGCCCGTGTGATGTCGGTCATTCGGAGGCGATGGTTGCCCAATGGTTACCATTGCCCGGTGTTCGACTGGGGAGTGCTGCGCGAAGCGGCTGAGCAAGCGATGGCACACGCGTACGCCCCCTACTCCCGGTTCGCGGTGGGCGCGGCAGCGCTCGTGGACGACGGCCGGGTGGTCGCCGGGTGCAACGTGGAGAACGCGGCGTACGGCGCGACGCTCTGCGCGGAGTGCGGACTCGTCTCCCAGCTGCACGTCACCGGTGGTGGCCGGTTGACCCACTTCGTGTGTGTCAACGGTGACCGCGAGGTGATCATGCCGTGCGGCCGGTGCCGTCAGCTGCTGCACGAGCACGGGCGACAGGACCTCCAGCTGCTCACCCCGCTCGGCGTGCGCACCATCGACGAGGTCCTGCCCCAGGCGTTCGGGCCGAGCGACCTCGAACCCTGACCGCCACTCCTGGCCGCCGGCCGCTGTCGCTCAGTTCGGGTGGTCGCTCAGCACCCAGCCGCGGCGCGCTGGGGCGAAGAGGATGACTGTAGGCGGGAGATCGCGGCTCCGGGGGAGTTTTCCGTTGCGGTGACGGCGGTGGATAAGGTGCCGGAGCGGTCGGGGAGGAGCCCGGGCCCGGTGCAGGGGAGGCGTTCGTGACGAACCACGATGCGGTGGAGATCATCTCCGCCAAGCGAGACCGGGGCGAGCTCAGCGACAGCCAGATCGACTGGGTGATCGACGCCTACACGCGCGGCGATGTCGCCGACGAGCAGATGTCGGCGCTGGCGATGGCGATCCTGCTCAACGGGATGAACCGCCGCGAGATCGCCCGCTGGACCGCCGCGATGATCGCGTCGGGGGAGCGGATGGACTTCTCCACCCTCTCGCGGCCGACCGCCGACAAGCACTCCACAGGCGGCGTGGGCGACAAGATCACGCTGCCGCTGGCTCCGCTGGTCGCCGCGTGCGGCGTCGCCGTGCCGCAGCTCTCGGGCCGCGGCCTCGGCCACACCGGCGGGACCCTCGACAAGCTCGAGTCGATCCCCGGCTGGCGCGCCGCGCTCTCGAACGACGAGATGTTCGCCCAGCTCGAGTCCGTGGGGGCGGTCGTCTGCGCCGCCGGTGACGGCCTCGCGCCCGCCGACAAGAAGCTCTACGCCCTGCGCGACGTGACCGGCACGGTCGAGGCGATCCCGCTGATCGCGTCGTCGATCATGTCCAAGAAGATCGCCGAGGGCACCGGTTCCCTGGTCCTCGACGTCAAGGTCGGGACCGGCGCCTTCATGAAGGACCTCGAGCGCGCCCGCGAGCTCGCCGTGACCATGGTCGAGCTCGGCAAGGACGCCGGCGTCCACACGGTCGCGCTGCTCACCGACATGTCCACCCCGCTCGGCCTGACCGCCGGCAACGCGATCGAGGTCGCCGAGTCGGTCGAGGTGCTGGCCGGCGGCGGCCCCGCCGACGTGGTCGAGCTGACCCTGGCGCTGGCCCGCGAGATGCTCGCCGGTGCCGGGATCACCGACGTCGACCCGGCCGAGAAGCTGGCCGACGGGTCCGCGATGGACGTCTGGAAGGCAATGGTCCGCGCGCAGGACGGCGACCCGGACGCACCCATGCGCGAGGCCCGCGAGTCGCACGTCGTCACCGCGCCGTCGTCCGGCGTGCTCACCCGGCTCGACGCGATGGCCGTCGGGATGGCCGCCTGGCGTCTCGGCGCCGGGCGGGCGAAGCAGGGTGCCGCGGTCCAGGACGGCGCCGGCGTCGTCTGGCACGCGCGTCCCGGTGACGCCGTCACTGCTGGCGCGCCGCTCTTCACCCTGCTCACCGACGAGCCGGAGCGCTTCGACCGCGCCCTGGCCTCGCTCGAGGGCGGCTACGACATCGGCGACGCTGCGTCGTACTCCCCGACGCCGCTGGTCCTCGACCGGATCGGCTGAAGCCGGCCGCTCAACCGTCGGCGGGGTCCAGAGCGGCGATCTGACGCCGCGCGGCGTTCTTGACCCCGATCAGGATGGTGCACGCAGCTGAGAACGCCGAGGCGAGCACGGCCGCCCCGACCCAGAGCCCCAGCTCGCGGGACAGTGGGTGCGGGTGATCCATCAGGAATGCCGCCCTGACCCAGGCGATCCCCGCGAGGACCCCCAGTGCCCAGGCAATGCCCCACAGCTCGCTCGCGGTGAACCCGTTGTCTTCTCTCACCGGGGCAAGGTACTCCCGGATGACCTGAACTGGGGATTCACATCGCCGGGGTGCTGGCGCAGGGTGGAGGGGGGTCTCTCCTGATCGGAGTACGCCATGCGTCGCATCACCCCGTTTCTCGCAGCCGCCGTCCTCATCCCGCTGCTCGTCGCGCCGGCCACCGCCACACCACGACCGTCCTCGATCCCGCTCCCGGTCGACTTCCAGCCCGAGGGCATCGCGGTCGGCGACGGGAACACCTTCTACGTCGGGTCGCTGCGTGACGGCGACATCTACCGCGGCGACCTCCTCACCGGCGAGGGCGCGCGTTTCGTCGATGTCGACGACCGGGTGGCCGTCGGCATGCGGGTCGACAGGGCCCGGGACTGGCTCGTCGTCGCCGGAGGCGGGACCGGACACGCCTGGGTCTACGACACCGGGGACGGGACGACCGTCGCCGACCTGGTGATCGGCCCGCCCGGCGCCACGTTCACGAACGACGTCGCGATCACGGCTCACGCGCTGTACTTCACCGACACGTTCGCGGCCACGATCTACCAGGTCCCCATCCGGGCGGACGGGACGTTCGGAACGACCCAGCCGATCACCGTGACCGGACCTGCCTCTGCGACAGGCGGCTTCGGCCTCAACGGCATCGACTCGACCAACCGACGCTGGCTGATCGTCAACCACACCGCCCTCGGGATCCTCGCCCTGGTGAACCCGTCGACCGGCGCCAGCCGGGAGATCGAGCTGTCCGGCCCGAGCCTGGTCCCGGGCACCCTCGACGGGCTGCAGCTCGAGGGTCGTACCGCCTGGGTGGTGCAGAACTTCGCGAACTCCGTGGCCAAGGTCAGGCTCTCGCCGGACCTGACCAGGGGCCGGGTGGTGGACGTGGTCACGTCCGACCTGTTCCGGGTGCCGACGACGGTCGCCCGGCACGGGAGCACGCTCGCCCTGGTCAACGGCCGCTTCGACCTGGGCTTCCCGCCGCCGTTCGGTCCCGGGGCGCCTCCCGGCACCGACTTCGACGTGGTGCAGGTCCGGCCCTAGCGACGACGGGCGAGCGTCACTCCGTCGGCGACGGGCAGCAGGCACAGTGAGATCCGCTCGTCGCCGGCGAGCTTGGTGTTGAGCGCCTGGATGGCGCGGGTGTCCTCGTCCTCGGCGTTCTCGTCGAGCACCGCGCCGCCCCACAGCGTGTTGTCGAACGCGATGAGGCCGCCCGGGCGAACCAGTCGGAGGAGTCGTTCGTAGTACCCGTCGTAGCCCGCCTTGTCGGCGTCGACGAAGGCGAAGTCGTAGGTGTCCGCCTCGCCGGCAGCGAGCAGCTCGTCGAGCGTCTCAGCGGCGGGCGCGATGCGGAGGTCGATCTTGCTCGCGACCCCGGCCTCGTCCCAGTACTTGCGGGCCAGCGAGGTCCAGTCCTCGGAGACGTCGCAACAGACGATCATCCCGTCGTCGGGGAGCGCGAGCGCCACAGCCGTCGACGAGTAGCCCGTGAACGTGCCGACCTCGATGCACCTGCGTGCCCCGGTCAGCTCGACCAGCATGGCCAGGAACGAGCCCTCCTCGGGCGAGATCTGCATGCGGTGCTGGGGGAGCGCGGCGGTCTCCTCGCGCAACCGGGCCAGGACGTCGGGTTCCCGCGCACCGACCTTGACGACGTACGCCGCGAGCTCGTCGGAGAGGCCGATCGTCTTGTTCGTCATGGCCCGAGCCTAGGGGAGCAGCAGCACGACGGACTCGGCCACGCAGGCCGGCTTGGACTCGCCCTCGATCTCGATGACGTGCTTGAGGGTGAGCTGCTTGCCCGCGGGCAGGTCGGTGACCTCGCCGACGGTGATCGTCGAGCGGATCCGGGAGCCGACCCGGACCGGGTTCGGGAAGCGCACCTTGTTGACGCCGTAGTTGAGCTTGGCACCCGGGGTCTCCAGCGAGAACACGGTGCTGCCCAGCCACGGGACCAGGGAGAGGGTGAGGTAGCCGTGCGCGATGGTGCCGCCGAACGGCCCGTCCTTGGCCCGCTCGACGTCGACGTGGATCCACTGGTTGTCCCCGGTCGCGTCGGCGAACGTGTTGACCCGCTCCTGCTCGATCGTCACCCACTCGGAGGTGCCGAGCTCCTCGCCGGTCGCCGCGGCAACCTCGTCCAGGGTGGTGAAGACGCGCATGTGTCACTTCCTCGGTCGGTGGTCCTGACAGGATGGCGCCATGACGGCCACATCCCTGACGGAACCTATCGTCCCGACTCGTGACCAGGTTCTGAGGGCGCCCAAGGTCCTGCTCCACGACCACCTCGACGGCGGGCTGCGTCCGCAGACCATCATCGACCTCGCGGCCGAGATCGGGCACGAGCTCCCGGCGTCCGACGCGGCCTCGCTGGGGCAGTGGTTCGCCGAGTCCGCGGACTCGGGGTCGCTGGTGCGCTACCTCGAGACGTTCGACCACACGGTGGCCGTCATGCAGAGCGGCCCGGCGATCAGCCGGGTGGCGCGCGAGTGCGTCGAGGACCTCGCGGCCGACGGCGTCGTGTACGCCGAGATCCGGTATGCCCCCGAGCAGCACGTCGGGGACGGGCTGACCCTGGACGAGGTCGT
>DASTUX010000061.1:0-10909 GCA_035759395.1 Nocardioides sp. | reverse complement strand
GACGGCGTCGGTGTCGCCTGCCAGCACCTCGAGCGGGTCGAGCAACGAGGTCTCGTGTGTCGGCGCGTCGTAGAACAGGTCGTCGACCGCGCCGTTGCCACCGTCCGCAGCCACCGTCTCCACCAGCCCCTGGCCCAGCGTGTACGGCGAGCTCAGCATGGTGAGGAGCACCTTCGGGATCTGCTTGAGCTGCTTGCGGGCCTGGTCGGTCTCCTCATCTCGAGCTGCGTCGAGAGCCTTGCGCTGCTTCGCGGTCAGCGAGTCACGGTAGAGGTCCTCGATGCGCTCGGCGTCGCCCTCGACGATGGCGTCCAGCACGTCGCCCGCCGACGTCCTCTCGCCGTCCTCGGACTCCTTGCTGAGTTCCTTGAGCTTGTCGCCGACCCTGAAGTGCTGGTCCTGGAGGACGTGGGTCAGCTCGTGGACCAACGTGGCGCGGACTGCCGGGGTCACCGTCTCACCGCGGACCGTGATCCGCTCGTCCTTGAACGAGTAGTACGCGAGGGTCCCAGAGCCGTAGAAGTCGTTCATGGCGTCGAAGATGTCGACGTCGCCGGTGATCAGGCCGAGCGCCCGCAGGAGCCCGGCGAACTGCTCGAACTCCGCACGGTCCTCCTCGTCGAGCTCCTCCTCGTCGATGCGCATGTCCTTCTCGTACTCAGCCGCGGGTAGGAACCGGACCTCGACGGGGTGCAGGAAGGTCAGTCCTCGCTCCTTCTCCGCGATCTTGACGTACGGCGCGATCCGACTGTCCCAGTGGTCCGGGTACGAGCGGGTCGCCTTCGCGGTCCCCTCATTGGTCACGATGAGGACGACTGCTCCGGTCAGGGCCAGCACCAGCGCGGCGATGAGAACGAGCATCCAGACCGGCAGGGCGGACGAGCGCTCACCTTCCGGTGGCGCCTGGTCCTGAACTGGTTGGCCCCCCAGACCACTCATCCCGGGAGGGTAGGGCCGTCCTGGGCACGTGTTGGTCGGAATGCGCACATCGCCAGCAGTCTCAGGCGGAAGTCTTTACGCAGGCGATCCGCCCAGGCGTCTCTCGGCGCAACTGGTCCACACCACCCGGGTCAGCCCTTCTTCAGCTCCTCGGCAAGCATGACGATGATGCCGCTGGGGCCGCGGACGTACGTGAGCTTGTACACGTCCCCATAGGTCGCCACGCCGCGTAGCGGGTGGCAGCCGTGCCTCGCGGCGATCTCGAGGGCCTCGTCGATGTCGTCGACCGAGAAGGCCACCCGGTGCATGCCGATCTCGTTGGGCCGGGTGGGCTCCGTCTCGATCGCGTCGGGGTGGATGTACTCGAAGAGCTCGAGGCGACCGTTTCCGTCGGGCGTCTGGAGCATGGCGATCTTGGCGTGGTTGCCGTCGAGGCCGACGGCTGTGTCGGTCCACTCTCCACTGACCGTGTCACGGCCGAGGACGGCGAGCCCGAGGTCGGTGAAGAAGGCGATCGTCGCTTCGAGGTCGCGGACCGCGATCCCGACGTTCTCGAGTTTGATGGCCACGTGTCGCACGCTATCGAGTCAGCACGACCGCGTGCACCGCACTGGTGTGGCGAGCGTGTTCACGACGGCAGTTCGCAGTGTGTAGGCAACAATCGCTCAGGTGCGCGCAGTCACGGGGGGCGACAGGTTGGACCTGACGGAGCTGCCACCGCACGTCCGGACGACGATCGAGTCGATCATGGAGCAGGGCAAGGTCGAGATCGTCCGGTCCGGTGAGCCGGTCGGCACCCTGGCCTTCCAGTCCGCGGTCCTCGAAGGCGTACTGCTGTCGCCCGCCGAGGAGAGCGATCCCGGCCAGGTGCGTGATCGCGAGGGCGTCCAGGTCGTCGTGACCACGATGCGCATGTCCGACGCTGCGCGCACCCGACTGAGCGACGCGTTCGGCGACTCCTACCTGGTTGTCGACTTCGCAGACGCGCCATCGACGGCTGACGTCGTGCTCACCCACCCGGTGAGCACCCAGCTGACACATCGGTGGACCCTGATGTTTCCGCAGGCCCGGATCCTCGTCACCGAGATCCTGGACGAGGAGTTCGGGCTCGACGTGCGAGGACCGGTCGGCAGGCTCCTCGACGCCGGCGCGCATGCCTACCTGCCGCGTCGCCCCGTTGAGCAGCTCGCCCAGAACGTCCACCAGTATCTGGTTTCCCACGACCGTCGCGAGCTGGGCACCAGTGACGAGACCGTCCTCGAGATCGACCCTCCGGACACGGCCTAGCCACGTTCACCGCCGCAGCGGGTTCGTTCCCCGTCGTACCTCGACGCCGTCGCTCACGCCGTCGCGGTCGGTGTCCTTCTTGCGCGGGTTCGTCCGGTACTTCCTGACCTCGTCGCCGTCCCGGAGCCTGTCGCGGTCCGTGTCCCTCTTGCGCGGGTCGGTCCGGTACTTCACGAGCTCGGGACGGTCGTCGAGCCGGTCGCGATCGGTGTCGGCCCTGAGCGGGTTGGTGTGGAGCCTGAGGTACTCCCGCCCGTCGCCCAACCCGTCGTCGTCGGTGTCCCGGTCGAACCTCTTGGTCCCGAGGCTGGCCTCCAGGGCGTCGGCGAGGCCGTCCCCGTCGCTGTCGGGCAGCGGACACGCGATCCCACCGGCGGGAGCCTTCGCCTCGGCGCTCATCGGCAGGTAGTCGGCGTCGAGCGCGACGGCGCCACCCTTGGCGACGACCATGTGCATCACCGAGGCCGTGCCCGCCGCCACGAGACCGTTGGCGCTCTGCGCGGTCGTGGTGAGCTGACCCGCGGTCAGGGTGAGCGTGACGCCGCTGTTCTGGCTGTAGCTCACTACCAGCGGGGTGCCGTTCGCGGCCAGGAAATAGGTGGTGGGCTGCCCGGCGACGGTCACGCTCACGGTCGGCGGTGACCAGGCGACGACGCTCGGGTGGAGGCCGTCGGCGTACGCCGTCAGCCGCGCCTCCGAGCCGATCCGGACCTCGACCTCGCCGCCGAAGAACGTCATTGCCGGCGCGGTCGTGTCCTGGACCGTGCCGACGGTCTCGGCGCGTACGCCGCGGACGTCAGCGGTCGCGTCGTTCTGCACGGGCAGGTCGGTCCTGCTCCGGACGGTCCCGGGGCTGACCGAGGCGAGCACGACCCCGCCCGCCGCCTGGGCGCGTGGGAAGCCGGGGATCGGGATGGTCGGGGTGGTCACCGGCGGGATCGACAGGGTCGGTGTCGTCGTGAGCGGGACGGACGGCAGAGGAGGGAGGGTCGGCAGCGGGCTGGTGCTCGTCGGGGTGGCCGTCACGGTCACGCTCGGCGTGGTCGTGGTGGGCAGGACGGTCGGGAGCGTGGTGGTGGGCAGGACGGTCGGGAGCGTGGTGGCGGAGCTCGGCAGGACCGTCGGCAGCGAGGTGGTCGAGGTCGGCAGGCTCGTGGGCACGCTCGACGTGGCGCTGGTCGGCAGCTCCGTGGGCAGCGCCGTGGACGAGCTGCTGGTCGGTGACTGGCTGGTGGGCGTGGTCGAGGAGACGCTCGTCGACGGGCTGCTCGGCAGGCTCGTCGGGAGTCCGCTCACGGTCTGGGTGGGCAGCGCAGTGGGCAGCGTGGTGGAGCCCCCGCCCACGATCGGCGGGCCGACCGTGCCGCTGGGGATGACGCTCGGGGCCAGGCTCGCGGCGCCACCGGCCGCGCTCGAGTCGGCCAGCCCGTCGGCGGTGCTGAGGCATCGCACGTCACCCACCCACCGTGCCCGGGCGGACAGCGTGGACTGGTCCACGTTGAGCAGGTTGGCGATGACCCCCGAGGGGGCGATGCCGGCGGTCGGGTTCGCGGTGTCGGCGTCGGGGAGCGCGCTGGAGACCACCCCGCGACGAGAGTTCTCGCCGTTCGCGGTCGAGCCGGCCAGGTTGTAGGCCTCGGCGCGCGAGCGCGGGTCGGTGGTCGAGTCGACCAGCCCGTCGACCTGGAAGACGGACAGGTCGGTCGCCGTCGCCGGCGTACCGTCCGACAGATCCGCGTCGAACGCGTTCACGTGCCAGAGGTCCGCGCTCGTCCGCGCCGAGTAGCTGGTCGGCAGCGGTGCGGCCTCGCCCGGGAACGCCAGCATCAGGCCCGCACCGCTCAGGACCAGCGTGGAGGACACGGCGACGGACGCGACGATCCGGAGCCGGTTCGGCCTCGCCGGCTCGTCGCGCGTGACGCCCTCGCAGGTCGTGGCGTTCACCGGTGCCGCGGGTTGGTGCCCCGCCGGACCTCGACGCCGTCATTCACGCCGTCGCCGTCGGTGTCCCTCTTGCGCGGGTTGGTCCGGTACTTCTTGACCTCGGCACCGTCCTTGAGCCTGTCACGGTCGGTGTCGGGCTTGAGCGGCTTGGTGCGGAAGCGCTTGACCTCGGCCCCGTCCTTGAGACCGTCGTGGTCGGTGTCCGCGACGAACTTCTTGGTCCCGAGCCTGTCCTCACGGGCGTCGTTGAGACCGTCGCCGTCGCTGTCAGGGATCGGGCACCGGATGCCACCGCCGGGTGCCTTCGCCTCCACGCTCATCGGCATGAAGTCGGCGTCGAGGGCGAGGTAGCCGGTGCCGTCCTGGGCGAGCGGGTCGTGCCGGGTCACCTGCATGTGCATGACCGAGGCCCTGCCCGAGGCCTCGATGCCGGTGTTGACCGCCCCGGCGGAGCTCTCCGTCCTGGTCAGCGTGCCCGCGGTGAGGGTGAGCGTGACGTCCTCGTTCTGGCTGTAGTTCACCGAGAGCGGGCTGCCGTCGGCGGGCAACGTGTACGTCGTCGTCTGGCCGGCGAGCTTCACGGTCACGACCGGCGGGGCCCACGCGACCACGCTCGGGTGCAGGCCGTCGGCGTACGCCGTCAGCCGGGCCTCCCGGGTGATCCGGACCTCGACCTCGCCCCCGAAGAACGTCATCGCAGGAGCGGCCGTGTCCTTGACCGTGCCGATGGTCTGGGCCCGCACGCCGCGGACGTCGGCCGTGGTGCCGTTCTGCTGCGGGAGGTCGGCCCGGCTCTGCACGGTCCCGGCGTTGACGGAGGCCAGCACGACGCCGCCGTCGGCCGTTGCGGCTGCCTGCTGCCGGGGGAGCGGCGGGATCGAAATGGTCGGAGACACCGGCAGCGAGACCGACGGGAGGGGCGAGAGCGTCGGGAGTGGAAGGCTGCTCGTGGGAGTCCCGGTCGGGAGCGTGGTCGGCAGCGAGGTGGTCGAGCCGCTGCTCGGCAGGTCCGTGGGAAGGGTCGTCGGCAGGCCGCTCGCGGTCCCGGTCGGCTGCTCCGTGGGGAGCGTGGTGGCGATCTCGGTCGGCAGCACGACGGGCGGCTGGACGACGCCGGCGGGGACGGTGCTCGGTGCGAGGCTGGCGCCATTGCCGACCGCGGTCGCGTCGGCCAGCCCGTCGGCGGTGCTCAGGCAGCGCTTGTCGCCGACCCAGCGCGCCCGGGCGCCGAGCGTCGCGGAGTCGATGGTGAGCAGGTTCGTGATCGCCCCCGCGGGTGCGACGCCGGCGGCAGGCACCGAGGTGTCGGTGCCAGGAGCCGCGTTGGAGACGGTGCCACGCCGGGCGGTCTCGCCGTTCGCCGTCGTGCCGGCCAGGTTGTAGGCGCCTCCGGTGGCGCGCGGGTCCTTGGTCGAGTCCACCAGCCCGGCCACCTGGAAGACCGACAGGTCCCGGGCCGTCGCGGCGGTCGAGTCCGACAGGTCGGCGTCGTACGAGTTGATGTGCCACAGGTCCGCGCTGGTCTTCACCGAGTAGCTCGTCGGCAGCGGTGCGGCCTCGCCCGGGAGGGCCAGCATCACGCCGGCGCCGGTCGCGACCAGCGCGGAGGACAGGGCGACGGGAAGGACAATCCGGAGGCGGTTCGGCATGCGTTGGCATCCTTGCTCTCGTAACGGCGCACACGATCGCCGCGGAGCCCGAGCCGCGGTCTCCGACGCTACCTGCGGTTTTACGTTTCTGTGACGATTTCTCAGGCACGGCGGAAAGAACTCCGGATTCCCGCTTGGCTACGGTCAGGTCATGAAGTCCGTCGTCGGTGCCGCGATCGTCCGCGACGGCCGCGTGCTGGCGGCTCGTCGTACGACGCCGATCGAGGCCGCGGGCCGGTGGGAGTTCCCCGGCGGCAAGGTCGAGCCGGGGGAACGGCCCGAGGGCGCCCTGACCCGCGAGATCGTCGAGGAGCTGGGCTGCCGGGTCGAGGTGACCGGCTGGCTGGCCGGATCCGCCGCGATAGGTACCACCCACGTCCTCACCGTCGCCACCGCCCGTCTGGTCTCCGGTGAGCCGCTGCCGCACGAGCACGATGCGGTCCGCTGGCTGGGCCCCGACGAGCTCGACGACGTCGACTGGCTCGAGCCGGACCGGCCGTTCCTGCCCGAGCTGCGGTCGTTGCTGCGGGCGGGCACGTCACCGGGTTTCGAGACGGTCGCTGCGCGACCTCCTCAACCAGCGGAGAAGATGGACGAGTGAGAGGGATCTTCTTCGACGAGGACGACGCCCGGGCCGTCGCCGCCCGGCTGGTCGGCGACGGGTACGACGCCAGCGTCACCCGCGAGCGGCTGGCCGGTGAGGACGACGACGAGGACCACCCGTGGGCGGTGCTGAGCGACGCACCCGAGCTGGTGCTGGAGCTGCTGGTGGAGGAGTTCGAGGGCTGGCTGGACCTCGACGGCGGTGGGGATCTCGACCACCTCGATCGGCGTCCGCCGCCGCCGCCGCTCGACCTGCCGTCCGCGCCGAAGCGGATCAAGCGGGCGGACTAGGATTTCGGGCATGACCGCCGACCAACGCCTCCTGCTCGTCCACGCCCACCCCGACGACGAGTCGATCGGCCAGGGCGCCACGATGGCGAAGTACGTCGCGGAGGGCCGAGGAGTCACCCTCGTCACCTGCACGGCCGGCGAGATGGGCGAGATCCTCGTGCCCGGGCTCGAGCACCTGGCCGCGGACAAGGACGACACCCTCGGCCTGCACCGGCGCGGCGAGCTCGACGACGCGATGAAGCAGCTCGGCGTCACCGACTACCGCTTCCTCGGCGGCTTCGGGACCTACCGCGACTCCGGCATGAAGTGGCACGAGGACGGCCACGCGGTCGCCGCCGACGAGGTCCACGACAACGCGTTCTGGCACGCCGATCTCACCGAGGCCGCCACCCACCTGGTCGAGGTGATCCGCGAGGTCCGCCCGCAGGTGATGGTCACCTACGACCAGTTCGGCGGCTACGGCCACCCCGACCACATCCAGGCCCACCGGGTCGCGATGTACGCCGCCCAGCTCGCCGCGGTGCCGTCGTACCGCCGCGACCTCGGCGAGGCCTGGGACATCGCCAAGATCTACTGGGGCGCCATGTCCGAGAGCCGGATGCGCGCGGGGCTGCGGGCGATCCGCGCCGCCGGCGACACCACGACCTTCGAGGGCATGGACCCCGACGGGCCGATGCCGTACTTCGTGATCCCCGACGCGGACCTCGACGCGGCCGTCGACGCGCAGGACTTCGTGGACCGCAAGATGGCCGCGCTCGCCGCCCACGCGACCCAGATCACCACCGACGGACCGTTCTTCGCGCTCTCCAACAACGTCGGCACCACCGCGTGGGGGATCGAGTTCTACCGGCTCGCCAAGGGCCGGCGCGGCGACCTCGGGGACGACGGCCTCGAGACAGACCTGTTCGCCGGGCTCTGATGAGACCGCTCGCCGCGGTCGGGCTGCTGCTCGTGGGTGCCCTGACCGGGCTCGCGTCGGTCGCGGTGCACGAGCTGTGGTGGGGACTCGTCCTCGCCGTGGCGGCCACCCTGCTGGTCCTCCTCTGGCTCCCGGCGGGCTGGTGGTCGCGGCTGGCGTTCGCGCTCGGCTGGGTCGGACTCGTCGGCTGGGTCGTCAACCCGCGGCCGGAGGGTGACTACGCGATCAGCCAGGACCTGGCCGGCCTCACCCTGCTCGGGCTCGGCGTGGTGGTGGTCGTGGTCGGCCTGGCCACGCTGCCCCCGCCGGCCCGGCGAGTGCACCCCGACGCGTGATCCACGCCTCCCTAGGATGGCCGCGTGACTGACTGGGACACCGCCGAGCCGCCCGAGAGGGAAGGCGGGCGCGTCGTCATCGTCATGCTGCTGGTGCTCGCTCTGATGCTCGGCGGCGGCTACGCAGCGGCGTACGTCATGGCCGGCAACAACGTGCCGCACGGGACCAGTGTCGCCGGCGTCGGCATCGGTGGGCGCACCCAGCAGGGGGCGATCGAGGCGCTCCAGGAGGGGCTCGCCGAAAGGATGAGCCGCCCGATCACGGTCACCATCGGCGGCCGGTCCCGGGCCGTCGTGCCGAGCTACGCCGGGCTCGGGGTGGACTTCGCCGCCTCGGTGGCCCAGGCCCCCGGGCGGAAGAGCTGGGACCCCGCCGAGCTGTGGGACTACTACACGGTCGGCGACAGCTTCGACGCCGTCGTGACCGTCGACGAGACCGCGCTGACGTCGCTGGTCGCGGCGCTCAACGCCTCCTTCGGCCGGCACCCGGTCGACGGGACCGTGTCGTTCCGGGGCGGCCGTGTCCGGACGACCGCCCCGCGCGAGGGCCGGCGCCTCGACCCCGAGCAGGTGCGCCGGGCCCTCGTGGCGGCGTACCTCCAGGACGAGCCGACCGCCGAGCTGACCCTGGAGTCGTACCCGCCCGACATCGACGACGGCGACATCCAGCAGGCGCTGAACGAGTTCGCCAACCCGGCCGTGTCGGCCCCGATCGCGCTCTTCTTCGGAGACAAGCGGGTCCGGATGCACCCGCGGGAGTTCACCGCCGCGCTGGCGCTGCGTCCCCACGACGGCCGCCTCGTGCCCGAGCTGGACGAGGCCGAGCTGACCCGGCTGCTCGACGGGGCGATCAAGACCAACGCCCCGCCCGCCGACGCGACGGTGCGGATCGTCGACGGCCGGCCGCGGGTGATCCCGGCCAGGCCGGGGGTCGCCTACGACCCGGAGGACGTGAGGCGCGCGTTCCTCTCCCTCGTCACCCGCACCCAGGGCAAGCGCGAGATCAAGGTCGAGGCCTCGGTCGCGAGACCGACGTTCACCACCCGTGACGCGCGCAGGCTGGGGATCAAGCAGAAGGTCTCGACGTTCACGACCTACTACCCCTACGCGGAGTACCGCAACACCAACATCGGTCGCGCCGCCGAGCTCGTCAACGGGACGATCCTCAAGCCGGGCGAGACGTTCTCGCTCAACCGCACCGTCGGCGAACGGACCCGCAAGAACGGCTTCACCGACGGGTTCATCATCAGCGACGGCATCTTCAAGGAGGACCTCGGCGGCGGCGTCTCCCAGATGGCGACCACGACCTTCAACGCGATGTTCTTCGCCGGGCTGAAGGACATCGAGCACAAGCCGCACTCGTTCTACATCGACCGCTACCCGGTCGGCCGCGAGGCCACCGTCGCCTGGGGCTCGGTTGACCTGCGCTTCCAGAACGACACGCCCCATGGCGTGCTGATCGAAGCGCACGTCACCCCGAGCACCCCGTCCACGTCTGGCGTCGTCACGGTGACCATGTGGTCGACGAAGTACTGGGACATCACCACGACCACGGGGCACCGCTACAACCTCACGCAGCCGCAGACCCGCACGCTGCACACCGCCGACTGCGTCCCCAACGACGGCTACGGCGGCTTCGACATCGACATCACCCGCCACTTCCGGCGGCACGGCGTGAGCGCGCTCGACCACAACGAGGTCATGCACACCCACTACCTGCCGTCGGACACCGTCGTCTGCAAGCAGCCCGTCAGGGAGTGAGCCGGTTGAGGTCGCGCGGGAAGAGCGTCACCTCACGCACGTTGGCCGCCTCCACCAGCCGCGCCGTCCACCGCTCCAGCCCGATCGCGAACCCGCCGTGCGGCGGCATCCCGTGCTCGAACGCCTGCAGGTACGACGCGTAGCTCGCCGGGTCCTCGCCGCGTGCCCGGATCGCCTCGTCGTACGCCGTGGGCCGGTGCAGGCGCTGCCCGCCGGTGACCAGCTCGAGCCCGCGGAAGAGCAGGTCGAAGCTGTTGCTCGCCCCGTCTGCCGGCCGCTCGGGTCGAGACCACGGGTGCGTGTAGAACGGCCGCTTGGCCATCGGGTAGCCCTCGACGGCCAGGAAGTCGCTGCCGTGCTCGGCCATTGCCCAGGCGCCGAGCGCCCGCTCGTGCTCGGGAGCGAGGTCGGGCTCGTCGGCTGGAGCACCGACCAGCGCGAGCGCGTCGGCGAAGTGGATGACCGGGATCTCCTCGGGCACCACCGGCACGGCCGCACCGGACAGCGCGACCGCCGGAGCGGCGTACTCGTGCACCGCCGCGACCATGCCGGCCAGCACCTCGCGCAGCACCCGCAGCACGTCGCGGTGGTCCTCGATGAAGCCGAGCTCGACGTCGAGGGAGACGTACTCCGCCAGGTGCCGCACGGTGTCGTGCGGCTCGGCGCGGAAGACCGGCCCGACCTCGTAGACGCGCTCGAAGACGCCCACCATCTGCTGCTTGTAGAACTGCGGGCTCTGGGCGAGGTACGCCGGCCGCCCGAAGTAGTCGACCTCGAAGACGTTCGCACCCGACTCGGTCGCCGACGCCACGAACTTCGGGGTCTGGATCTCGGTGAAGCCGGACGCGTCGAGCGTGCTGCGGAAGCCCCGCAGCGACGCCGCGGCGAGCTCCCACTTCGCCCGCTGCGCCGGGTGGCGCCAGGTGACGGGGGCGTGGTCCAGGAGCGTGGGGAGAGCGATGTTCATCGACGGCCGCCACAGCTCGACCGGCGGTGTGGCGGCGGGCTCGGTCAGCGCCCGGACCGTCGGCTCGGTGACCTCGATCCCGCCGGGCGCCTGCGGGTTGGCGGTCGCGACCCCGATGACCTCGACGGTCGTGTCCTCGGGCGGCACGTCCGGCATCCCCGCGGGACCCGGCTTGACCACCACCTGTGCGAGACCCGTGCGGTCGCGGACGACG
>DASTUX010000060.1:0-18860 GCA_035759395.1 Nocardioides sp. | reverse complement strand
CCAGGCTGGCCATGACCTACCACGGCAAGGAGATCGGAGCCGGGCGGAGGCTCTAGTCATTGGGCCCGGTGCGCGGCACCGTGGCTTCGAGGTCGGCCAACCATGCCGCCGCGCTCGCGTCTGACGGCATCCGCCAGTCCCCGCGTGGCGACATGGTGCCGCCCGCGCTCACCTTGGGCCCGTTGGGCAGGGCCGACCTCTTGAACTGGCTCGCGAAGAAGCGCTTGATGAAGACCTCCAGCCACTGCCGGATCTCGGGCAGGTCGTAGGCCACGCGTCGGTCGTCGGGAAACCCCGGAGGCCACTCCCCCGCCTCGGCGTCGTGCCAGGCGTGCCACGCGAGGAACGCGATCCGTCCGGGGCTGTGACCGCGTCGGATCACGCCGTAGAGCGTGAAGTCCTGCAGCGCGTAGGGACCCACTGAGTCCTCGGTCGCCTGGGAGTCCTGGCCCTCCCGGTCCGGGATCAGCTCAGGGGTGATCTTCTGGTCGAGGATCTCCTGCAGGACCTCATTGGTCTCCGCCTCGAACTCACCGCTGTCGATGACCCACCGGATCAGGTGCTGGATGAGCGTCTTCGGCACCCCGGTGTTGACGGCGTAGTGCGACATCTGGTCGCCCACGCCGTAGGTGCACCAGCCCAGGGCGAGCTCGGAGAGGTCGCCGGTGCCCAGGACGATGCCGCCGCGGTGGTTGGCGAGCCGGAACAGGTAGTCGGTGCGCAGCCCCGCCTGGACGTTCTCGAACGTCACGTCGTAGACCGGCTCGCCGCTGGCGTAGGGGTGGTCGATGTCGGCCAGCATCTGGCCGGCGGCGGCGGTGATGTCGAGCTCCTCGAAGGTCACCCCGAGCGACTTGGCCAGGCGCGTGGCGTAGGACTTCGTGGTCGCGCCCGTGGCGTAGCCGGGCATCGTGAAGGCGTGGATGTCGCTGCGGGGGCGACCGAGCCGGTCCATCGCCTTCGCGGCGACGATCAGCGCATGGGTCGAGTCGAGGCCGCCGCTCACGCCGATGATCACCTTCGGCTGGCCGATCGCATGCAAGCGCTGCTCGAGGCCGGAGACCTGGATGTTGTAGGCCTCGTAGCAGTCGAGCGCGAGCCGCTCCGCCTCGTCGGGCACGAACGGGAACCGGTCGACCTTGCGTCGCAGGCCGATGTCGCCGCTCGGCGCACCGAGCTCGAACCCGATCGTGCGGAACTCGCGGGTGCGGTCCTCGTGGGTCCGCCTGTTGTCGTCGAACGTCCCCTGCCGCAGCCGCTCCTGCCGGAGCCGGTCGAGGTCGACATCGACGACCGAGCGGCGCGGCCCCTCGGGGAACCGCTCGGTCTCGGCCAGCAGGTCCCCGCACTCGTAGACCATCGTCTGGCCGTCCCAGCTGAGGTCGGTGGTGGACTCGCCCTGGCCCGCGGCCGCGAAGAGGTACGCCGCGTTGCAGCGCGCGCTCGCGCTCCGGACCAGCAGCCGTCGGTCCTCCGCACGGGCGACCGTGATCGGGCTGCCCGACAGGTTGGCCAGCACCGTGGCTCCGGCCAGCGCCGCCTCGGCGCTCGGCGGGATCGGCACCCACATGTCCTCGCAGACCTCGACGTGGAGCTTGAGGTCCGGGAGGTCCGTGGCCGCGAAGATCAGGTCCGGCCCGAACGGCACGTCGGTCCCGGCCACGCGGATCGTGCTCCCGCGCCGGTCGTCGCCGGGCGCGAACCAGCGGCGCTCGTAGAACTCGCGGTAGGTCGGCAGGTAGGACTTCGGCGAGACCCCCAGCACCCGGCCGCGGTGGATGACGACCGCGCAGTTCAGGACGCGGGTCCCCTGCACCAGCGGGGCGCCCACGACCAGGACCGGCAGCAGCTCGGACGACGCCGCCACGATCTCGGCGATCGCCGCCTCGACGCCCGCCAGCAGGGTGTCCTGCAGGAACAGGTCGTCGATCGAGTAGCCGCACAGCGACAGCTCGGGGAAGACGGCCACCGCGACGCCGTCCTCGTGGCAGGCACGCGCCTGCTCGAGGACCGTGCGCGCATTGGCCGCCGGGTCCGCGATCGCCACGGGGATCGTGCACGCCGCCACGCGGGCGAACCCGTGGGCGTAGGCCGAGTAGAAGTCCACGTCCCGAGTCTAGGGCGCACGCACTCCTGCCAGACTCGGTCGTGACGGAAGGAGTCGATGATGTCCGCGTTCGCTGCGACGCCCGAGCCGCCGTACACCGCGGTGATCTTCTCCTCAACCCGCACCGACGGGGACCGGGGCTACGACCTGATGTCGGAGCGGATGTTCGCGCTCGCGGCCGAGCAACCGGGCTACCTCGGGGTCGAGTCCGCTCGCGACAACGGACTCGGCATCACGGTGTCCTACTGGGCCGACGAGGCCGCGGCAGCCGCTTGGAAGCGGGTCGCAGAGCACCTCGTTGCGCAGGAGCGGGGCGCCACGACCTGGTACGACGACTACCGGGTTCGGGTCGCCACCGTGACCCGCGACTACGGCAAGGCCCCGCGGCCCCGACCGCCGGAGTGACGGTCGCCATAGCGCAGACCGGACCACCCCGGGACTAGCCTGAGTGATGGTCCGTGGACTCCATCAGGGAGCCGCGAGAGCGAACGAAGAGGGGCCTCGAGGATGAGTGCTGAAGAGACCGCGCCGTACGGCACCGGACCGGCGGCGGCCGCGCCGGTGAAACGGGTCCGCACCCACCACCTTCGCGAGATGAAGCAACGTGGCGAGAAGTTCACGATGCTCACCGCCTACGAGCAGTACGCCGCGCAGACCTTCGACGAGGCGGGCATCGACGTGCTGCTGGTCGGGGACAGCGCCAGCAACAACGTCTACGCCAACGAGACCTCGCTCCCCGTCACGGTCGACGAGCTGATTCCACTGGTCCGCGCCGTCACCCGGTCGGCGCACCGCGCGCTGGTGGTCGCCGACCTGCCGTTCGGCTCGTACCAGGCCTCGCCCGAGCAGGCGTACCTCACGTCGGTGCGCTTCATGAAGGAGGCGAACGCGCACGCGGTGAAGCTCGAGGGCGGGCTGCCGATGGTGCCGCAGGTCCGCAAGTTGACCGAGGGCGGAATCCCCGTGATGGCCCACATCGGCTTCACCCCGCAGTCCGAGCACAACCTCGGCGGCTACCGCGTGCAGGGACGCGGTGACGCGGCCAAGAAGATCATCGAGGAGGCCCAGGCCCTCGAGGACGCGGGCGCCTTCGCCGTCGTCATGGAGATGGTGCCGGGCGACGTCGCCTCCCAGGTGACCGACTCGGTCGGCATCCCCACGATCGGCATCGGCGCCGGCGTCGACTGCGACGGCCAGGTCCTGGTCTGGCAGGACGCGTTCGGCCTGCGGACCGGCCGGATGGCGAAGTTCGTCAAGCAGTACGCCGACATGCACGGCGTGCTGCTCCAGGCGGCCCGCGACTACGCCGCCGACGTCCGCGGCGGCACCTTCCCGGGCCCGGAGCACACCTTCTGAGCCGGACCCCCAGCCGCCCGGCTGTCGTACGGTGAGCCACATGCGCTCCCTCCTGGTTGCCCTGGTCCTGGCCCTGACGCTGCCTGCCGCGCCTGCGGTGGCGAACCGCGGCCCGGGGTCGCTGGGCCCGCCGGTGCCGGCGTCGTACGTCAACGACGCGGCCGTCGCGCGGCTGGAGGCGGAGCAGGCGAGGGCACGGGCCGTCCCGTCACTGCGGGTCACCCGACAGGTCACGGGCCTGGACAAGCCGTGGGACGTGCAGCCGATCGGCGGCGGGCGGCTGCTGATCACCCAGCGCGACCTCGCGCGGCTGACCGTGTGGAAGGACGGCGCCAAGCACCGCGTCGAGTTCCCCGAGGGCCAGGTGTGGGTCTCGGGCGAGACCGGGCTGATGTCGCTCGAGGTCGACCCGGACTTCGCGCAGACGGGCCGGTTCTACACCTGCCAGGGCGGCTACCTCAGCGGCGGCGGCCACGACGTGCGCGTGATCGCCTGGCACCTCAACGACAGCGCGACCCGCGCCACGATGATCGAGAAGCTGATCGGTGGCTTCCCCACCAGCACCGGTCGTCACGGCGGTTGCCGGTTGCTGATCACCCGCAACGGCGCCCTGATCGTCGGGACGGGCGACGCCGCCCAGGGCACCAACCCGCGGGACCTGCACTCGCTCGGCGGCAAGACGCTGCGGCTCGACCGGATGACCGGCGCCCCGTGGCCGACCAACCCGTTCATCAACAGCACCGACCGACGCAAGCGCTACATCCACACCTACGGCCACCGCAACGTCCAGGGACTCGGCCAGCGCGCGGACGGCACGCTCTGGTCGATCGAGCAGGGCACCTACCGCGACGACGAGGTGAACCGGCTCGTCAACGGCGGCGACTACGGGTGGGACCCGGGCCCGGGTTACGACGAGAGCGTCCCGATGACCGACCAGACGTTGCCGGGACACCAGGTCAACGCGCGCTGGAGCTCCGGCGACCCGACGCTCGCGACCTCCGGCGGCACCTGGGTGAACGGCGCCCGGTGGGGCGCTCTCGACGACACCTTCGCGGTCGCCGCGCTCAAGGCGAGTCGGGTCGTGTTCATGACGTTCGACAGCCAGGGCAGGCTCCTGCGCACCCGGACTCCTGACGCACTACGCCAGTTCGGGCGACTCCGGTCCATCACCCAGCTGCCCGGCGGCGACCTGCTGGTCACCACCGACAACGGCGGCGGCACCGACGTCGTCCTGCGGGTCCACCCCCGCTGACGGGGGCCCCGTCGCTGGGCCTGTCGCTGGGCGTGTCGCTGGGCCTGTCAACCGGCGGCTCCCCTGGCGCGTCTCACACTCAAGGCACGAACTTGAGGAGACCGCCATGTTCCGCATCCGCATCGCCGCAGCACTCGCCGCCGCACTCGCCTCCACCGCACTCGTCCCGGCGGCCCCCGCCGTGGCGCTGCCCGCGTGGGAGGACCACGCGACCAGCTGGACCAACCCGGACGCCCGGGCACCGAAGGTCGTGAACCTCCGCTACGCCACCCACCAGAACTTCGACCGGGTCGTCATCGACATCGACGGCCGGATCCCCGGCGGCCGCGCGTTCTACGGCAGGAACTTCCACTACGACGGCTCGGGCGAGCCGGTCCCGATCAAGGGCAGGGCGGGCATCTCGGTCGTGCTGCACCCCGCGTACGCCCACAACAACGCCGGCCACAGCGTGTACGACGGGCCGGACATCGCCCGCCCCCGCTTCGACACCCTCAAGGCGCTCGCGTTCACCGGCGACTTCGAGGGCTACGTCAGCTTCGCGTTCGCGCTGACCCACCGCGCGGAGTACCGCGTGTTCCGGCTGCACGACCCCCAGCGCCTGGTGATCGACTTCCGGCACTGACCACCGGTCAGGCCGTCCAGCCGAGCCAGGCACCGCCCGCGGTGACCGCCGCGAACCAGAAGACCATCGCGAACACGGCCAGGAACGGCACCCACCTCGGGTGCAGCGACCACCACACGCAGGCCACCACGAAAAGCAGCACCCACACGAGCAGCAGGATCGTGACGCCCCACCAGGGCGCCACGAGCCCGCTGGCGGCGTACAGGAAGAACGCGCACGCCATGCCGGCCATCCCGACGAAGGGCCACGGCGACGTGGCGTTGACGTTGCGCCGGGTCCGACGTCGGGCCAACGCTCAGTCCTCGGGGTCCGTGTCGTTCCAGGAGGGGTCGTTGTCCCACTCCTGGTTGCGCTCGGCGGCCTTCTCGAGGGCGCGCTCGGCCTCTTCACGGGTGTCGTAGGGCCCGAGCCGGTCGATCGGCGCGCAGCCGTCCGGCTCCTCGACCGCGTGGTGCTTGACGCAGTACCAGTACTTGCTCATGTCGGGTGAAACTACACGCGTCCGTACACTCGATGCCGTGAGTCACCTGGCAGCCGCAACGATCTCGCCGCGCCGAGAGGTGCCGGCCCACATTCCGCGCCCCGAGTACGTCGACAAGCCGACGCCGGAGCGCTTCACCGGGAGCGAGGTGAAGGACGCCGAGACGATCGAGAAGATGCGCATCGCCGGTCGTCTCGCCGCGCAGGCCCGGGAGCTGGTCGGGTCGCACGTCGAGCCCGGCATCACCACCGACGAGCTCGACCGGATCGGCCACGAGTTCCTCTGCGACCACGGCGCCTACCCCTCGACCCTGGGCTATCGCGGCTTCCCCAAGTCGCTGTGCACGAGCGTCAACGAGGTGATCTGCCACGGCATCCCGGACAGCCGGCGGGTCGAGGACGGCGACATCGTCAACATCGACATCACCGCCTTCCTCAACGGGGTGCACGGCGACACCAACGCCACCTTCTTCGCCGGCGACGTCGACGAGGAGTCCCGCCTGCTCGTCGAGCGCACGAAGGAGGCCCTCGACCGCGGCATCAAGGCGGTCAAGCCGGGCCGGCGGATCAACGTCATCGGACGGGTGATCGAGTCCTACGCGAAGCGCCACGGGTACGGCGTCGTCCGTGACTTCACCGGCCACGGCATCGGCACGGCCTTCCACAGCGGCCTGATCGTGCCCCACTACGACGAGCCTGCCTACGACACGATGATCGAGGTCGGGATGACCTTCACCATCGAGCCGATGCTCAACCTGGGCACCCACGAGTGGGTCATGTGGGACGACGACTGGACGGTCGTGACGAAGGACAAGCGCCGCAGCGCGCAGTTCGAGCACACGCTCCTGGTCACCCCCACCGGCGCCGAGGTGCTGACCAACCCCTGATACCCCTATCCTGAGCGAGCGGATGGGCTGGCCGGGCGACCGCGTTGCACTTCGGTGCACCGAGGAAGGTCCGGGCTCCACAGGGCAAGGTGGTGGGTAACACCCACCCGGGGTGACCCGCGGGAAAGTGCCACAGAGAACAGACCGCCACTGGTTGCTTCGGCAGCCGGCGGTAAGGGTGAAACGGTGGAGTAAGAGCCCACCAGCGATCCGGGTGACCGGATCGGCTCGGCAAACCCCACCTGGAGCAAGGTCAAGAAGTCGTTCCTCCGGGAGCGACGCGCGCACGTTCGAGGGCGGCTCGCCCGAGTGCGCGGGTAGACCGCTGGAGGCTGTCGGCAACGGCAGCCGTAGATGGATGGTCGCCCCCCGGACGCCCGCAAGGGCCCCGGGGACAGAACCCGGCCTACAGGCCAGCCCGTCCGCCTCCCCCCTTCGCAGGGGGGCCCGGGCGCATACCCAGTTTGTGGGACGACCGGGTACCCGCACACGCCTACCGTTCGGAGTAAGGACCCACGTTCCGGGCGGGGCCCGTCGAGCACGACAGGCGGGGGGACAAGCTCATGCTGAGACGACTCCTCTGGATGCTGCCGATGACGCATGGCACCACGCAGGCCGAGGACGAGGCCCCGGTTCGCGTGATGAACATCGGTCACGAAGGCTGCACCCCGGGGTACTGGACGCACCACCTGGACAGCTGGAGGGAAGCCGCACCCGGCGACCTGTTCAGTGACACGTTCAGCGAGGGCACGTCGGGCGCGCTCGATGGCATCACGCTGGAGCGGGCTCTGGCCGGCAGCGACGACATCGGGCTGCCGCGCGCCGAGCTGACCCTGGCCCGTGCCGCCACGGCGGCGCTCCTCAACGCGGCACACGAGGACGTCGGCTACCCCTGGCACCGGCACTCCCTCGGCATCGACGGTCGCCCGCCGCTCGTGGCCACCGTGAACGAGGCCCTCGGGTCGGGCAGCCCGGGTGCGATCTTCGCGCTCGCCTCGCGACTGGACATGGACAACAACCTGGACAACCCCCTCGTCTGAGGCCGGGCGGTCCCGTTCGCAGCGCTCTGGATCCGGGGGGTGCGGGATGACAGGATCCGCGCATGCCCACGCGATCCTGTGAACTCGGTCACCCTGTCGCCAGCGACGCCGAAGCCTGTCCGGTCTGCATGTCGACCAACCTCAGGATCTCCGGTACGCCGCTCGAGCCGGCCCCGTCCGCGGCCGCGTCCGACCCCTTCTGGTCGGCGGGGAACCGGGTCGCCGACGCCCGGTCGCTCCTGCTCAGCTTCCTCATCTGGGGCGCGGTGATCTACATCGCCGGCAGCGTCATCGACATGCTGGCCGGGCCCGGTGGGTCCGGCGCGGCCTTCTGGGACCTGCTGAGCGGGCTGACGCTCGCGTCGGGGGGATGCCTGGTGGCCATCGCCGTGATCGGGTTCGGCGTGAAGTACGGACGCGAGGCCAGCGACGTGGCGCCCCCTCCGCGCTGATCGCTGGGCCCATCACTTGGGTCGATCAACGGGCGAGCGGTCCCTCCAGGGTGAACTCGACCTTGCGTGAGCCGACGTCGGCGGTCGTGAGCCTCACCCGTACGTCGGTGCCGAGCGGCAGGACATCGGACGAGACGACCCGTGCCTCCACCGCCGGGTCCTGCACCGTCACGACACCGCGCCGGCCGTCACCGTCGACGTCCACGACGACGCCTTCGAACGACTGGCCCACCCGGTCCTGGAGGACCCCGGCCTCGACGAGGTCGACGACGGCCGACTCGTACTGGTGGGCACGGCGACCGGACTCCTGGAGGACCTCGGGCAGCTCGTGCAGCCGCTCGAGGACCCAGGCCGGGACGTCGGTCCCCGCACACAGTGCCAGGCAGATCTCGCCGGCGTAGCGATCACCGAGGCGGCGCAACGGGGCGGTGACATGGGCGTACTCCGAAGCCAGGGCCGAGTGCTGCGGGTCGGCCGGCACCTCGCCGTCGAACCCGACGTACCCACTGCCGCGCAGCAGCCGCGTGCAGGCCGTGACCATCGCCGCGTGGTTGGGCTGCGCGGGGTCAAGGGAGCGGATGAAGTCGGGGTAGAGCAGCTCGGCGGGCCAGTCGATGTGCAGCGCCCGGGCCGTTCGGTGCAGCCGCTGGACGTCGTGCGGGTCCGGCGGGGGCAGGGTGCGCAACAGGCCGACCCTCGCGTAGACCATGAGCGACGCGGCACCGAAGCCGGTGAGCAGCGAGATCTGGGCGTTCCACTGCTCGACGGGCAGCATCGTCCGGAACTCGAGGTGCCAGTGCTCGCCCGTCACGTCGATCTCCTGCTCGGGCAGCGGCAACGAGACGCCGCCGCGGGCCGCCTCGCGCGCGAGGCGCAGGCGGCCGACCTCGGCGAGCAGCTGGAGCGAGTCGGGGGCGGACCCGTCGTCGATAGCCTTCTGGGCGGTCTCGTAGTCCAGCTTGGCAGTGGAGCGCACGCGCGCCCGCTCGACGGTGACATCCGTGCCCTCGCCGAGGTCGTCCACCCTGATCGTCCAGAGCAGGGCCGGCCGGACCTGGTCGGGCAGCAGCGAGCCGGCGTCCTCCGAGATGGCCTTGGGGTGCAACGGGACCTTGGAATCGGCGCCGTACAGCGTCTCGCCGCGCCGGCGCGCCTCGAGGTCGACCGGGTCGCCGGGGTTCACGAACGCCGCGACGTCCGCGATCGCGTAGTGCACGACGTAGCCGGAGCCGTCGCGCTCGATGTGCAGCGCCTGGTCGAGGTCCATCGACGAGGGCGGGTCGATCGTCAGGAACGGGATGTCGGTGCGGTCCAGATCGGGGAGCCGTGGGCTCGCGGCCGCCGCCTGCGCCGCGCTCTCCACCTCCGCCGGGAACTCCGGCGAGACGTTCAGCTCGGACTGGATCCGGGCCATCCCCTCGCGCAGGCTCTGGGCGGCGACACCGTCGCCGGCCGTCCGTACGTGCACCACTCGGTTGCTGGGCATGGTCAGCACCCTAGCCTTGCGGGGTGCTGATCGTGCTCCCCCCGAGTGAGGGCAAGAACGTCGCCCGCCGGGGCCGTCCCGTGGACCTGTCCGACCTGAGCTTCCCCGGGCTCACCGACGCCCGCGAGCGGGTGCTCGGCGCCCTCGTCGACCTCTGCGCGGACCGGCCGGAGGTGGCCGCCACGACGCTCGGCATCGGCCACACCCAGCTCGATCTCGTGCAGCTCAACGCGCAGCTCCGCACCGCACCGGCCGCGCGCGCGGACAAGGTCTACTCGGGAGTGCTGTACGACGCCCTCGACGCCGCCACCCTCTCCGCGGGGGCGAAGCGACGCGCCGGCACCCGGCTCGCGATCACGTCGTCGCTCTTCGGCCTGGTCCGGCCCGGCGACCGGATCCCGGCGTACCGCCTGTCCGGCGACACCACGCTGCCCGGCACCGGGCCGGTCGCGGCCGTGTGGCGCGACTCCCTCGGTTACGCGATGTCCGACGCCGTCGGCCGGGGTCTCCTCGTCGACCTGCGGTCCACGATGTACGCCGCGTTCTGGCGGCCGCCGGGCGAGCTCGCCGAACGGGTGGCCACGGTCCGGGTGCTGCACGAGGTCAACGGCAAGCGCCAGGTGGTGAGCCACTTCAACAAGGCCACGAAGGGGCGGATCGTGCGCGCGCTCCTCGAGGAGGGCGGCACACCCCGCACCCCGGGCGAGCTCGCCGACCAGCTCGCGTCGCTCGGCTGGAAGGTCGAGGTCGGCCACCCGGGCCGCAGGGGCACCCAGGTCGACGTGGTCGTCGCCGAGGTCTGAGCCCGGGAGCTACCAGCGCTGCGCGCCACCGAAGGGGTCGTTGCCGGGCGGGAGCGCGTTGTAGAGGCGCATCGACGCCCGCGGCTCGGTGCCGTCCCTGCCGCCGAGGAAGAACGACAGCACGCTCACCGACGCGGGCGAGAGCTCCATCCGGAACACCGCCTCGAGCGGGGCGTCCACCGCGTGCGCGACCAGGGTCTTGATCGGCGTCACGTGGCTGACCACGACGACCGTCTTGCCCGCGTGGGCGTCGAGCACCCGCTGCAGTCCCTCGAGGACCCGCTTCTCCACCACCCGGAACGACTCGCCGCCGCGGGGCGCCCGGTCCAGGGACCCCAGCCATGCGTCGAGCTCCTCGGGGTGCTGCTCGGCGACCTCGGTGAACGTCTTGCCGTCCCAGGCACCGAACTCCATCTCGGCGAAGCCGGGCTCCACCTCGACGCTCTTCCCGAGGATCTCGGCGACGATCTCGGCCGACTCCAGGGTCCGTCGTACGGGCGAGGCGACCACGGCGTCGACCTGCTCCGCCAGGGGCGCGAGCCACTCCGCCGCGGCGCGCACCTGGGCGCGACCGTCGTCGCTGAGCCCCGGGTTGGCGCTGGCCAGCCCGCCGGAGAACCGCTTCTCGACCGTGTGCGGCGTGACGCCGTGGCGCACCAGCACCAGGGTCGTCGGGTCGCCGGCGGCGGCCGACCAGCCACGGACCCGGCTCTGGACGCTGGTCGGCGCCTCGACCGGGCTCTCGATCTCCTCGATCAGCGAGTCCGCCGCGGGGTGTTCCCCCGCGACCGTGACTCCGTGGCGCCTGCCGTCCAGCGCCTCGTTGGCGAGCCGGTCGGCATGGGTGTTCCGCTCGCGCGGCACCCAGGTGTACGTCGTGCTCGACGGCGCCAGCCGGCGGGCCTCCGCGGCCAGCGGCAACATGTCGGGGTGCTTGATCTTCCAGCGGCCGGACATCTGCTCGATGACCAGCTTCGAGTCCATCCGGACCTCGACCTCGGCGCCGGGCGTGAACTCCCCCGCCAGCCTCAGCCCCGCGATCAGACCGGAGTACTCCGCGACGTTGTTGGTCGCGACCCCGATCGTGGTCCCGTCCTCAGCGATCACGTCACCGGTGTCGGCGTGCTTGAGGACCGCGCCGTACGCCGACGGGCCGGGGTTGCCCCGCGAGCCGCCGTCGGCCTCGATGATGACCCGTCGGGGCGCCTCGGTCACAGCACCTGATTCGTTCGCTTCGCTCACAGGCCTGACTCGGAGGTGCGCACGAGGATCCGCGAGCACTCCTCGCACCGGATCACCAGGTCGGCGGGCGACGCGGCGATGACGGCGAGCTCGGCGTTGTCGATGCCGAGCTGGCAACCGGTGCAGCGGCGCTGGTGGAGCTTCGCGGCCCCGACGCCGCCCTTGTGCGCGCGGACCTTCTCGTAGAGCGCCAGCAGGTCGGCGGGCACCGCCGCGACCTCGGCCTCGCGCTCGCTGACGATGCGGCCGAGCTCGGCGTCGATCTCGGTCACCTTCGCGTCGCGGGCGGCGGCGAGCTCGGCGAGCCGCTCGTCGGCCGCGGCCAGCTGGCCGCTGAGCGCGTCGAGGTCGCGCTGGGCGTCCTCGAGCCGGCCCATGATCTCGAGCTCGTCGTCCTCGAGCGAGGTGACCCGGCGCTCGAGCGAGACCATCTCGTGCTGCATCCGCTCGAGATCCTTCGGGTTGCTGATCAGCCCCTGGTCGATCCGGTCCTGGTCGCGCTTGCGTCGCGCCTTGGCCTGCTCGACGTCGGCATCGACCTTCTTCTGCTCGACCGTGAGGTCGTCGACCACGATCCGGAGGTCGCGCGCCTGGTTGTCGAGATCGGTGCGGCTCGACTCGAGGGCAGCGATCTCCGCGAGCTCGGGAAGGCTCGTCCGCTGGTGGCGGAGCTGGTCGGCCCGGGCGTCGTGCTCCTGGACGTCGAGCAGCTTCAGTTGGGCGACGGGGTCGGCTTTCAGCGTGAGCTCCTGGGTCGATGCGGCACTGTTCAGATACGGAACTTCACAGGCGGAAGTCCCACGGGTCGGTGCACGTCGTGCTGACCCGGGTCTCCACCGTATCGCCCATGGCCGCGACCAGCCGCGCCTGCACCACCGGCAACCAGGTCCACTCGGCAGCCCAGTGCGCCACGTCGACCAGCGCCGGGCCGTCCGCCTCGCGGAACTCGGCGGCCGGGTGGTGTCGCAGGTCGCTGGTCACGTACGCATCGACCTCCATCCGCAGCACCGAGTCGAGCAGGAAGTCACCCGCTCCCCCGCACACCGCGACCCGGCGTACGACGCGGTCGGGGTCGCCGGCGACCCGGACGCCGTGCGCGGTGGCCGGCAGCGCCCGGGCGACCGTGACGGCGAACCCGCGCAGCGTGGTCTCGGTGACCGAGCCGACCCGTCCGGTGCCGGTGTCCGACGTGCCGGGGTCCGCGAGCTCGACGACGTCGTAGGCCGGTTCCTCGTAGGGGTGCGCAGCCACCATCGCCGCGACGACGGCGCTCCGCCGGCTCCGCGGCAGCACCGCCTGGACCTTGACCTCGTCGACCGTCTCGACGCGTCCCACCTCGCCGATCGCGGGGGTCGCTCCGTCGAGCGGGCGGAACCGGCCCTCGCCGGCGGTCGAGAAGGTGCACGAGTCGTAGTCCCCGATCGTGCCGGCCCCGGCCCCGGTCAGCGCGTCGCGCACCGCCTCGGCGTGGCCCGCCGGCACGTGCACGGTGATCTTGTCGAGCGCCTCGTCCGCCGAGGGCAGCATCGGCGTCAGGTCGGTGAGCCCGAGCGCGGTGGCCAGGGCCTCGGAGACTCCGCCCTCGGCGCGGTCGGCGTTCGTGTGGGCCGTGAGCAGCGCACAGCCTGCCGCGGCCAGGGTCGCGAGCGTGCGGCCCTTCGGCGTCGTCGCAGCGAAGCCGTGCACGGGCTTGAGGAACAGCGGGTGGTGCACGACGAGCAGGTCCGCGCCCCACTCGGCCGCCTCACGGGCCACCTCGGGGCTCGGGTCGACGGCGAACATCACCTTGCGCACCGAGGCCGCGGGGTCGCCGTACACGAGGCCGACGGCGTCCCAGCCGTCCGCGGTCCCGGGCGGGTACCACGCGTGCAGCAGGTCGACGACGTCCTTCAGCGCAGGCATGCGAGCCATTGTCGTCGATCGAGCTGGTCGAGATCAGTTGACCTGCCGGTCCCGGCCCTCCCAGTACGGCGCCCGCAGCTTGAACTTCTGCAGCTTGCCGGTGGCGGTGCGGGCCAGCTCGTCGCGGAACTCGATGGACGTGGGCGCCTTGTACCCGGCCGCCTTCTCCTTGCACCACGCGACCAGGTCGGCCTCGGTGGCCTGCTGACCCTCGGCGAGGACGACGAGCGCCTTGATGGTCTCGCCCCACTTCTCGCTGGGTACGCCGATCACCGCGACCTCCGCCACCGCCGGGTGCGAGAAGAGCACGTCCTCCACCTCGATCGAGGAGACGTTCTCGCCGCCGGTGATGATCACGTCCTTCTTGCGGTCGCTGATCGTCAGGTAGCCGTCGTCGCCGATCACGCCACCGTCGCCGGTGTGGAACCAGCCGCCGGCCAGCGCCCGCTCGCTCTCCTCCGGCTGCTCCCAGTAGCCCTCGAGCACCACGTTGGAGCGGGCGAGCACCTCGCCCTCGTTGTCGACGCTGAGGCGTACGCCGAGCGCCGGCGCACCGGCGCGGACCAGCTTCGTGGCCCGCTCCTCGGGGTCGAGGTCGTCCCACTCGGCGCGGGTGCGGTTGATCGTGAGCAGCGGCGAGGTCTCGGTGAGGCCGTAGATCTGCATGAACTCCCAGCCGAGCTCCCGCTCCACCCGGGCGACGGTCTTGGTCGGCGGCGGCGCCCCGGCGACGATGATCCGGACCCGGTCGCGGCCGGGCAGCTCACCCTCCCAGTCCTGGGCCGCCTCCAGCACAGCTGCGACGACGGCCGGAGCGGCACACATCACCGTGACGCCGTGCTGCTCGACGCGGCGCAGGATCTCGGCGCCGTCGATCTTGCGGATGACGACCTGCTCGACGCCGAGGCCGGCCATCGTGAACGGCATGCCCCAGCCGTTGGCGTGGAACATCGGCAGCGTGTGCAGGTAGACGTCCCGGTCGGTGACACCGGCGTGCAGCCCGAACGTCACGGCGTTGACCCAGATGTTGCGGTGAGTGATCTGCACGCCCTTGGGTCGGGCCGTCGTGCCCGACGTGTAGTTGATGCAGGCGGTGGCGCTCTCGTCGGGCTCCCAGGGCCGGGGCTCGGCGCCCTCCGGCGCGTAGAGGTCCTCGTCGTCGCCCAGCACGAACCGGTGCTCGGCGGTGACCTCCTTCAACGCCTCGTCGAGCTCGGGGTCGACCAGCAGGACGCGGGCACCGGAGTGCTCGACGATGTAGCTCACCTCGTCCGGTCGCAGCCGGAAGTTCACGGGCACCAGCACCCGGCCGGACCCCGCGACCCCGAAGAACGAGGTCAGCAGCCGCGCGCTGTTGTGGCTCACGACGGCCACCCGGTCGCCGACGCCGATGCCGAGCTCGTCGAGCCGGGCGGCCTGGCGGCGGGCCAGCGCGCCGACCTCCCTGTAGGTCAGCTCGCCCAGCGACGGCGCGGGCTGGTCGGGTTCGTCGACCACGCCGACGCGCTCGCCGTACACCTCGACGGCGCGGTCGATGAAGTCGGACACACTGAAGGGAACGAACATCGGGCCTCCTCGCTGCGACTTCCGAGTCACTGTAGTCAGAGGCCCGATGTCCGCCGGCGGGTCAGGTCCGCCAGGCGGCGGTGGCCACCTCTCCGCCCCGGACGGCGACCGTCAGCCGCACGTGGTGCGTTCCCTTCTCGTAGAGCTCGTAGCTCCCCTCGAGGAGCTCGGGGAAGACCAGCGACGGGATCCGTGCCCCGCCGGCCGGCCGGTTGACCACGGCCACGTGCTCGTGGTGATGGTGATGGACGTGCGCGGACGCGCCCGACCCCTCGGGCCGGATCTCGATCTCGACGCCCTCCATGCCCTCCGGCATCGTGACCACGAGCGCGCCCACGTCGCCGCCGATGTCGAGCAGGACCGAGCCCTGCCCGGCGAACGGGTTCTCGACCTGCGCCGCGGCGGTCATGACGCCTGCGTCGTGCCGGGCTCGGTCTGGTATCCACCACCGGGGAGACCGAGGTACGGGAAGGTGTTCGTCGCGTGGGCGTTGGTGTTCGTCGTCCCGTCCTGCACGGCGCTGGCGGCGCCGTCGGGCGTGTACGACGGATCCACCAGCGGGATCGTGAGCCCCGCGATGGCACGCAGCTCGATCGTCACGACGTCGTCGTCGATCCGGCGCCCGTTGGGGAAGCCGGCCGGGTCACCGGCCACGAGACCCAGGTTGTTCGGGCTCGACGACGGCGGGATCGCGACGTTGAGGCGCAGCATGTCCGCCTCGACGGCTCCGGTGTAGTTCTGGAAGCCCGGAACCACGCCGGCCGGGATGCCGGTGAGCAGGATCGCGTGCAGGTCCGCGCGCGGCTCGGTGTACGCCGCCAGGTTGGGGAACACCCCCGGGTAGAGCACCGGGAGGAGTCCCTGGAGCTCCGGCTTGTTGACGTACTTCGCGTAGCGGCTGTCACCGCGTGGCTCGCGCGCGTTCCACTGGTCCTTCTCGGCCATCGGCGTGACGACCTCGTTGAACAGCGGGTTGCCCAGCCGGGAGACCTGCTCCCAGGGACCGGTACCGACGTACGTGCCCGACTCCTGCTCGAAGATCCGCGACTTGCGCCGGCTGGCCGTGGCCCAGACTCCGATGACCGCCTTGGCCCGCATCGGGTTCGTGGGCACCGAGCCGTCGCGCGTGAGCTCCCGGATCGGCACCTGCAACGCGATCGTGTGCACGTTGAAGGACTGGACCGCGTTGACGCCGTTCATGTTCGGCATGGAGATCAGGTGGACCTCGTTGAACGGGCGCAGGGCCCCCAGGTCGAAGATGCTCCCGAGATCGACGTGGAAGGCATCCGCGCGCTGGCCGGCGAAGACCTTGCGGCCGCCGTCCAGCGAGTGGGTCGCCTGCTCCGAGAGCTTGGCGTAGTCCGGCGTGCTGCGCTTGCCGACGTTCACCGGCGGGCAGCGCAGGTTCCGGCCGAGGACCTTCCGGTGGCCGTTCTTGATCCGGGTCACGGAGTAGAACTGCGGCCGGTTCCAGGTCGTGTCCGAGATGTCGGTGATCTGCCCGGTGTTGTAGAGGAAGGTCTTCGGGTTCCGGACCCGGGTGTGGAACCGGAACTGGTAGGTGACGTCCGGCTCGGCCGTCCCCCGGTTCGAGACGTGGATCTCGTAGAGGACGTCGTCACCGAACTCGTAGAAGTTGGGTCCGCCGTCCGGCGTCTGCAACGGGATGAAGTTCGCGATCAACGTCACCGAGGACGGCCGCTTGGGGCTGACGAAGGCGTAGACGTCGGTGCCGTCGGCCACGGGGTCCTTGGAGATCTCGGGTGCTTCGCGGTGGGAGGACATGTCAGTTGCCCCCCGCCGCGTTGAGGATGCGCGTCACGAGGTCGCGATCGTTCACGATCACCTCGCGCTCGCCCACCATGAGCCTCAGCTCGCTGGACCGGTGGTCCTTGACGTAGGCGACGACTGTCTCCTGCGCACTGTTCTTCTTGCGTCGTGCCTCGGTCGCACGTGCTGTGCCTGCCGTCACCGCGACGGTGCCGACCGCCGCTGCGCCCGCGCCTGCGGCAGCGAGGAAATTTCTTCTGTTGGTCTCGCTCATTGCGATGCCTCCGTTGGGATCCGGGCACCTGTCGATGTGATGCCCGCCACAGGCGGTTCGACACGGCCGCGGAGGCGGATGGCTCGATCGACGACCGGTCTGGTCCGGTCGGATCGACGTCGTGACTGGTGGGCGCAGAGGGGATCGAACCCCCGACCACCTCCTTGTAAGGGAGGTGCTCTACCGCTGAGCTATACGCCCCGGGGAGTGAAAGCGGGCGTCAGACTACGCGAGCGGGAGCCGGGTCCGGAAATGAGTCGAACCGCTGGCGTCTCGGGTCACCAGCGGTTCGACATGGACAACACTAGGTCGCGCTCCCGAGCGTTGTCGCCACTTTGTCCGAAAGTGGCCCGTTTGGGAGATGACCGGTCTAGGCCACCGCGGTCAGCTGGGCCAGATGCTCGTCCAGATCGCGGCCTTCGGGCATCGCGTTGTGCACCGCCCAGCGGACCAGACCGTCCTTGTCGATGACGTAGGACGAGCGCCGCGGACAGCCCTTGACCTCGTCGAAGACGTCGTACGCGCGGGTGACCTCGCCGTGCGGCCAGAAGTCCGACAGGAGCGGGAAGTTGAGGCCGTCCTGGTCGGCGAACGCGCGCAGTGCGTAGATCGGGTCGCACGAGATCGCAAGGATCTCGGAGTCGAAGGTCATGAACTCGGCGAGCCGGTCGCGGATGCCGGCCATCTCACCGGTGCACACGCCAGAGAAGGCATAGGGGTAGAAGATGAGCGCGACGGCCTTGCTGCCGCGGAAGGACGACAGCGTGACGTCCTGTCCGAACTGGTCGCGGAGCGTGAAGTCCGGCGCGAGGCCGCCCAGGGTGAGTCCACTCATGATGCATCCATCCTTGCACCCGGCACCGACAGGTCCACATCGACGTGTCCCCCTCGTCAGTCGCGGTCGAGCTCGCGCTTGAGCACCTTGCCCGTCGCGTTGCGGGGCAGCTCGTCGAGGAAGACGATCTCGCGCGGAACCTTGTAGCGGGCCAGGTTCTGCTTGACCCAGGACTTGAGCTCGTCCTCGCTGACCGACGCGCCGTCCCTGACCGACACGAAGGCACGCAGGCGCTTGCCGAAGTCCGGGTCGTCGACCCCGATCGCGGCCACGTCGGCCACGGCCTCGTGCCGTGAGAGGCAGTCCTCGACCTCCTTGGGGAAGACGTTCTCACCGCCGGAGACGATCATCTCGTCGTCGCGGCCCTCGACGATCAGCCGACCGCCCTCGTCGAACCGGCCCACGTCGCCGGTCGCCATCAGCCCGTCGATCAGGTCCTTGCTGCCGCCGCCGGTGTAGCCCTCGAACAGGATGCTGTTGCCGACGAAGATCCGGCCGGCCTCTCCCTTCGGCAGCTCCTTGCCGTCCTCGTCGATGATCTTCACGACCGTCGCGAACGGCGGCTTGCCCGCCGTACCCGGTGCCTCGCGGAGGTCGGCCGGGTTCGCGATCGTCGCGTAGGCCACCTCGGTGGAGCCGTAGATGTTGAACAGGTTGTCCCCGAACTGGTCCATCCACTTCTCACCGAGGTCGCCCGGGAGCGCGGACCCGGACGCGGCCACGACCTTGACGTTGGACAGGTCGTAGGAGTCCAGCTTCTCCTTGGGCAGCTGCATGATCCGCTGG
>DASTUX010000059.1:0-21996 GCA_035759395.1 Nocardioides sp. | reverse complement strand
GTCGAGCTGGCCGACGCGGATCCTGTGCGCCACGTGTGCGACGTGCTGGTCGACGAACGCGGCCGCATCGAGGGAGAGCAGCAGCGTGGCCCGGGCGATCCGGCGGGCCCGCCACGCGGCCAGGTCGCCCGCGGTGACCCTCGCCCAGAGGCGGGGCAGCCGGTAGCGCAGCTCGACCGCCTCACCGACGTAGGACTTGCCGACCTCGGTGGGCAGCCCGATCGCGGCGGCGAACTCGGCCACGCTGAACTCCGCCACCAGCGGTGCCCCCGGCCCGGCGACCGTGATCGCGGTGTCGCCGCAGCGCCCGTCGGAGACGGTCGCGGCCTCGTGGATCGAGTCGACCGAGTGCATCCCCGCCCACGCCACCGCGGCCTGCAGGAGATCGGCCTCCGCACGGTCGGCGACGGTGCGGCGCTCGCGCGCGAAACCCAGCACCGACGCTGCGGTGTCGAGCTCGAACGCGGTTCCTGTCATGGATCAATTCCAGCAGGGACCACCGACACTTTCGGGCCCGAAAGCTGCCGCCCGGACGGTCTGTGGAAACGAATTTTCGATGCTCAGCGGGCGCTCTTCATCGCCATGCTTCAGACGCTGTGTTCCGCGATCAACCCCATCGCCTGGGCCAGGAGCACCACGTCGGCGTGGGTGTCCTCCTGCACGCGCAGCCAGTCGGCGGCCTCGCGTGCAGGAAGGGAGAGAACCTCAACCACGTCCTCGCCGTCGGCCGGGTTGGTGGGCGGCGAACGCACCTCGACGCGCGCGACGGCGTACGTCCAGGAGGACGTGGGAACGGGCGGACGCCGACGACCTCGACCGGCACTGATCCTGTCGACCTACTCCGGCTAGCCTCGTGCCGTGCTGCTCGCCTTCGACACCGCCACCCCGCTCGTGTCCGTCGCCCTCCACGACGGCGATGACGTGGTCGTCGAGCTGAGGTCCGACCGGCCGATGAAGCACGGTGAGCAGCTCGCCCCGCTGATCGCCGGCGCCCTCGAGCAGGCCGGCATCGTTCGACAGGACCTCACCGCGGTCGCGGTCGGCGTCGGGCCGGGTCCGTTCACCGGGCTGCGGGTCGGGCTCGTCACCGCGCGAACGCTCGCCTTCGTGCTCGACATCCCGGTGTACGGCGTCTGCTCGCTCGACGTGCTCGCCGTCGAGGCCGTGGACACCGGCATCGTGACCAAGGAGTTCCTGGTGGCGACGGATGCGCGCCGCAAGGAGGTCTACGTCGCGAGGTACGACGAGGGCGGGGTCCGGCTCGCCGGCCCGGTCGTGGACAAGCCCGAGGTGTTCGCCACCGACGAGTGGGTGGTCGGCGAGGGCGGCGCGCTCTACCCCGAGGCGTTCCCCTCTCGCGTCGGGCCGTCCGGTCCCAGCGCCGGCTGGCTCGCCCGGGTCGTGACCGACGAACGCGCCGAGCTGCTCGACCCCGAGCCGCTGTACCTGCGCCGCCCCGACGCCGTGGCACCGGGCAAGCCCAAGCCGGTCTCATGATCCGCTCGGCCGCGACGGGCGACGTACCCGCCATCGCGGACCTCGAGCTGGACAACCTCGGCATCGACGCCTGGTCGGAAGGGCTGATCGCCGAGGGCGTCAGCGGCCTCCTGCCGACGGTGCGCTACCTCGTTGCCGAGGTGGACGGTGAGGTCGTGGGGTACGCCGCCGCCAGCATCGTGGCCGACATCGCGGAGCTGCAGCGGATCGCGGTCGACCCCGGCCACCGGCGCCGTGGCCTGGCCGCGGGCCTGCTGGACGCGGTGACCGGACTGGCCCGCGAGGAGGACGCGGAGCGGCTGCTGCTCGAGGTCCGCGAGGACAACGACGGGGCCCTCGCGTTCTACGCCGCCTCGGGGTTCGAGGAGATCGACCGGAGGCGGCGCTACTACAGAGACGGCGCCACCGCCGTCGTCCTGCAGCTCACGCTGGGACGAGGCGATGACGCCGTCTGAGGTGGAGCGGTTGCCCTACGGCAGGTAGTACGTCGGGTTCGACAGCTTCACTGCACGGTCCGAGTGGCCACCCTTGAGGTCACTGAACTGGTCACCGAAGTTGGCGATGATGTGGAACCCGAAGGTGTCCTCGACGTGCTTGCGGGTCGAGGACTTGTACTCGATCGTCGAGCACTTGACCGGGTCGGTGTCCTGGGCGCAGTCGACGTACGCCGGCGGCTGCTCGCCGCTGGCGCTGTTCCACTTGGTGAAGTAGTACTGCGACTTGAACAGCGAGTTGTCGTTGCGGTCGTAGTAGTACTTCGCCAGGTTGTCGATCGTCGCGGCGCGCTGGGTGCTGTTGCGGCCGGTGATGCCGACGATCTTGCAGCCGCCGGCGGCAGCGGCGCGGACGACGTGGCGCATCTTCGGCGTCGGGAGGAAGCGCTCCTCCTGGACCCAGACGTTCTGGAGGGTCGGGTCGAAGTTGAACTTCATCGCCGCGTCCTCCATGTCGTAGGTCCACAGCGTGGTGTCGTCAGCATCGAACACGACGGCCGGCTTGGTGCCGTTCTCGACGCCCCTCTCGCAGATGGTGCGGAGCTTCTTGCCCCACTTCTGCGAGAAAGCGGTCATCTCGGTGATGTACGGCGACGTCGTCTTGTTCGCGATGCCGGCCGAGTCGGCGCCGTAGTAGGCACGGATCGTGGACTTCACCGAGTCGATGTTCGGGATGCTCTCGCCACCGACGGTCGTGCCGCTGGAGCCGTCCGCCGCCATGTCGAACTCGGTCTTCGGCGTCATCGCCGAGTCGCTCACCGGAGCGCCCGCGATGTCGGGGCTCGGCAGGTAGTACGTCGGGTTCGGCAGCTTGAGCGTGTCGTCGGCGAAGCCACCCTGGAGGTCGGACCACTGGTCGCCGATGTTGAGCACGATGTCGTAGCCGAGCGTGTCCTGGATGTGCTTGCGGGTGCCTGCCTTGTACTCGACCGTCGTGCACTTGGCCGGGTCATCGGCGGGGTCCACGCTGGTGTGGCAGTCGAGGTAGTCCGGCTTGGGGTGCGTGCTGTCGAACTTGGTGAAGAAGTTGTCCGCGGTGAACTGGGTGTACCCCTGCTCGACCAGGTTGGCGACGGTGGCGTCCTCCTGGCTCGCGCTGCGGCCGGTGAGACCGAACACCGCGTAGCCCTTGGCCTCCACGGCGTCGACGAAGTCGACCATGCCCGGCGTGGCGAGGAACTTCTTCTCCGTGACCCAGACGTTCTGCAGAGCCGGGTCGAAGTTGAAGTGCATCGCCTGGTCTTCCATGTCGTACGTCCACAGGGTCGTGTCGTCGGCATCGAGGACGACGGCCTTGTGGTCGGCCGGAGCGACGGTCGGCAGGCCGGCCAGCGTGTCCGCCTGGATCATCGCCAGCTCCGAGATGTACGGCGAGGTCGTCTTGTTGGCGACACCGGCGCTCGAGGCGCCGTAGTAGGCGCGGATCGTCGACTTCACGGAGTCGATGTTGGGGATCCCTGCGCCACCGGCGGTGAGGCCGCTGGAGCCGTCGGCCGCCATCACGAAGTGCGTGCGGGGCGTGAGGTTGTCGTCGTTGACGACGCGCGCGTCAGCGCTGGTGTTGATGCCGAGGACGAGGGCAGCAACGGTGGTGGCCGCGAGGGCGACACCGGTTCGGGTGGGTCCCGAGGTACGCATGTAGTGCTCCGGGTTCTGTGATGTGGACAACAAACTTGGACAACCTACGTCCGGCGACCTGTCGGCACACAGCATTTGGGACGACAGGTTCTCGCGCGTCCTGAGGAAGCCCTGCGCGGACCCGGATCGGCGGAATTCCCACGAACAAGGCACCATGAGCCTCGTGAACGAACCCCTGGTCCTCGGGATCGAGACGTCGTGCGACGAGACCGGCGTCGGCATCGTGCGCGGCCACACGCTGCTCGCCGACGCGGTCGCGAGCTCGGTGGAGGAGCACGCCCGCTTCGGCGGCGTCGTACCCGAGGTCGCGAGCCGTGCCCACCTCGAGGCGATGGTCCCGACCATCGAGCGCGCCTGCGGGACCGCCGGGATCCGGCTGCACGACCTCGACGCGATCGCGGTCACCAACGGCCCCGGCCTGGCCGGGGCGCTGCTCGTCGGCGTCGCCGCGGCCAAGGCGCTCGCGATCGGGCTCGGCAAGCCGATCTACGGCGTCAACCACCTCGCGTCGCACGTCGCCGTCGACCAGCTCGAGCACGGTCCGCTGCCCGAGCCCTGCCTCGCGATGCTGGTCAGCGGCGGCCACTCCAGCCTGCTGCGCGTCGAGGACGTCACCCGCGGCGTGGAGCCACTCGGGTCCACGATCGACGACGCGGCCGGCGAGGCCTTCGACAAGGTCGCCCGGCTGCTCGGCCTGCCGTTCCCCGGCGGCCCGCACATCGACCGCGCCGCCCGCGAGGGCAGCAGCGTCTACATCGACTTCCCGCGCGGGCTCTCGGCACGCCGGGACCTCGAGCGGCACCGGTTCGACTTCTCGTTCTCGGGGCTGAAGACGGCCGTGGCTCGCTGGGTCGAGGCCCGGGAGCGGGCCGGTGAGCCGGTGCCCGTCAACGACGTGGCGGCCAGCTTCCAGGAGGCGGTCTGCGACGTCCTGACCCGCAAGGCGATCGACGCCGCGGTGACCCAGGGCATCGAGGACATCCTGATCGGCGGCGGGGTCGCGGCCAACTCCCGGCTGCGCGTGATGGCCGAGGAGCGCGCGGCCGCGAAGGGGATCCGGGTCCGGGTCCCGCGCCCAGGACTCTGCACGGACAACGGTGCGATGGTCGCCGCGCTCGGCTCCGAGATGGTCACCCGGGGGCGTACGCCGTCGCCCCTCGACCTGCCTGCGGACTCCTCGCTGCCCGTCACCAGCGTCCTCGCCTGAGCCTCACTCCGACGGAAGGAACTCCGAGAGCATCTCGGGGTTCCCGCCACGGACCGGACCGGCGACGGTCTCGGGGTCACCACCGTCGAGGGGGACCCGCACCAGCGACCACTGGTTGTCCTCCAGACCGGCCAGGACCGCCAGCACGTGGGTGTCGTCGGCCCAGGCGGCTCGGCTGACCACCTGCGGTGACGGGCTGACGTCGCCCACCACCTCGAGGTCGCGGTCGAGCATCGTGACGCTGCTGGCCATGTTGTTCTCGTAGTAGCCGGCGAGCAGGTGCTGGCCGTCGGGGGAGAACTCCAGTCCCCAGGAGTCGCAGCTGCGGGCCGTGACCTGGCCCGCGGCGGGGTCGTAGAGCCCGGCGCAGCCGTACTGCTCGTCCTCGGCGGACGGGAACGCGACCGCCCACGTCCCGCCGTCGGGGCTGACATCGGTGACCCTCAGCGGCTCGCTGGTCGTCAGCTCGCGCACGCCGTCGACCGTGACCTCGGACGTCGTCGTGGTGCCGTCGCTCAGGATCGCGCGGCAACCGCCGTCGGCGCAGTGGTCGCCGGTCACGGCGTCGACCATGGGGATCGTCCCCGCCGACCTCGGCATGTGCGCCAGCTGCACCGGCTCGGTGCTGCCGCTCTCGAGCACCTGCACCCGGGAGCCCTCGGTCCAGGCGGCCAGCTCGTCGGTGGAGCTCATCGTGACGAGCAGCAGGTCGACCGGGTAGGTCGCGGCCAGCGAGCCGTCCGGTGCGAACACCTGCACGGCCCGCTCCGCCTGGTTGGCCACCACGAGCCGGCCGTCGGTCAGCACGCCGAACTGGCTCACGTCCGCGTTGGCCACGTCCACGCTGACGGTGTCGCCCCCCGGGAGGGTCACCACGCCGTCGTACAGCACCGACGCACCCGGTCCGGATGAGGGTGGTGCCGGTGCCGGCTGCAGGTCGTCGGCGCGATCCAGGCCGGGCAGCACGGTGGACACGGCGGCGACCAGCGCCACGGCGGCTGCGACCGAGGAGGCAGCGGCCACCCGGCGTCGGCGGCGGATGCCGCGGGCCCGACCGCGCACGGCGTCGAGCGTGAGCGGGGCGCCGTGGAGGGCGTCCGCGCGGCGGTGGAGCTCGCTGCCGAGCTCTTCGGTGACGTGGTCCTGGTTGCTCATCGCTCCTCCTCCCGGGGGTCCAGTGCGGCGGGTGTCCGTTCGCGCAGGGTGGCCAGCGCGCGGCTGGTCTGGGACTTCACGGTGCCGATCGAGATGCCGAGCACGTCGGCGGTCTCGGCCTCGGACAGCTCCTCGTAGTAGCGGAGCACCAGCACCGCGCGCGCCTTGCGGGGCAGTGTCTGCACGAGGTCCCAGAGCGCGGCGCCGCGTCCGTCGTCGTACGTGTCGTGCGATGCAACGTCGGGCACATGCTCGGTGGCGAACTCGCGGCGTCGCCACGCGCGCCGCCACACCGAGGCGTTCTCGTTGACCAGGATCCGGCGCACGTAGCCGTCGACCGACTCGCGGTCGTGGACGCGGTCCCAGGCCAGGTAGAGCTTGGCGAAGGCCGTCTGGACGAGGTCCTCGGCCTGGTGCCGGTCGCCCGTCAGGAGGTACGCCGTGCGCAGCAGGCTGGCCTGCCTCGCCGCGAGGTACGCCGTGAAGTCGGCGTCGCGACGGGTCGTGCGGTCACCCATGCCGACTCCCGTCCCGGCGTGTGCCGTCAGCTCCATGCCCAGCCCTCCGTCCTGTTCGCCACCAAGACGCGGCAGGACGGGGATTGGTTGCAATCGTGGCCCAACCCGGGCCCGGGGTCAGGGACGCGCGGCGAAGACGTAGCGCGGCGCGCCCCCGGGGGTGACCGGGGTGGCGAGCTCGACGTGGCCGTCGAGGTCTGCCCGGACGATCGCCTGCTCGTCGTCGGAGGTGACCGCGAGCAGCACGTGGCTGTCGTCCTCCCAGATCGGTGCGGACGTGACCTGCAGGCCGGTGTCCGGCCCGAGGGTGGCGACCCGGTCGCCGGTCGCGGTGTCGAGCGCGACCTGCACGCCGGTGTCCGGGTTCGAGCCCAGCACCAGGGAGCCGTCCGGGCTGAAGGAGCCCAGCACCCACCCGGGCATGGTGGCGACCACCCGGCCGGTGTCCGGGTCGACGATCGCGCCGTCACGGCCGTCGGAGTCCCGCGACTGGCCCGCGACCAGGCCGCTCGCCGAGTCGGCGTCGGCCACGGACGTCAGCACCGGGAGCACCTCGGGCGGGTTCACGAGGTCGGTGACCCACGCCCCCGCGCCGAACATCCCGCCGAACACGACCCGCTCGCCGAGCATCCCGACCAGCCGGATCGGCATGCCGGTGTCCTGGGTGGCCTCGCCGTCGCCCATTCCGGTTCCGATGCCCACGCGGATCACGCTCGAGACCTGGCCGTGGATCTTCGAGCACGGGAACGTGGTGAACGCGGTGTTCAGCTGGTCGGCGCTGAGGACGGGTGAGCCGCTGGTGCACCAGCTGGCGACCTGGTGGCCCTCGTTGTCGAAGAGGTGCAGCCCGACGGTGCCCTCGAGCTCCGCGTCGTCGGCGATCAGGAACCCGCCGTGGTACGGCGTGATCGCCGAGATCGGGTAGTCCACGGGCAGCGGGCTCCGCGTCCCGTCGGGGGAGACGAACTCGTGGCCGTCGGTGTACGCGATCCGCGGGTCGGCGCCGCGCTGCAGGTCGGCGAGCGAGGACCCGGGCGTCGCCGAGGGGGTCGTGGACGTCGCGGGGCCGGTGGGGTCGTGGGTCCGCTCAGCACCCGTGCCGAGCACGACCGCGGTGGGGACGGTGATCGCCGCGACGACCGCCGCGACCGCCAGGGCGGCGTTGCGGCGGCGCTGCCGGCGCTGGATCCCGCGGGCGGTGGCGACGACGTCGCCCACCGGCGTCCGGGTGTACGCCGCGTGGTCGGCGCGGGCGTGCAGGCTCGCGGCGAGCAGCTGCTCCTCGTGGTCGGTCATCGCTCCTCCCTCCGGTCGGCGATCTCGGGGTGCTGGTCGAGCTGGGAACGCAGCGACGCCAGCGCCCGGCTGGCCTGGGACTTCACGGTGCCGACCGAGATGCCGAGCACGTTGGCGGTCTCGGCCTCGGTCAGCTCCTCGTAGTAGCGCAGCACGAGCACGGCGCGCTGCCTCGGGGGGAGCGTGGCGACGAACCGCCACACGGCGTCGTGTGCGCCGTCGTACCCCTCCTCGGGGCGGGACGCGTCCGGGACCGAGTCGGTGACGATCTCGCGGCGTCGCCAGGGTCGGCGCCAGGCGCTGCGGTGCTCGTTGACCAGGATGCGGCGGGCATAGGCGTCGACGTGCTCGTGGTCGTCGATCCGGTCCCAGGCGAGGTAGAGCTTGGCGAGCGTCGTCTGCACGAGGTCCTGGGCGCTGTGCGGGTCGCCGGTCAGGAGCAGGGCGGTGCGCTGGAGGGCAGGTTCGCGGGCCACGAGCCAGGACTCGAAGTCCGTCATCTGCCTCTCCCTCGTCACCGCCACACCCCCTACACGTTGGCCACACTCGTACGGTTGCATGGCACGCAGACCGTTTGGCCGAAGAAGGGGAGATCGCATGCAGCAGGTGAAGGCCGTCGTGGCGCGGGCCAAGGGGGAGCCGGTCTCCGTCGAGACCATCAACGTCCCCGACCCGGGTCCGGGCGAGGCGCTCGTGCAGGTGCAGGCCTGCGGGGTCTGCCACACCGACCTGCACTACCGCGAGGGCGGCATCAACGACGAGTTCCCGTTCCTGCTGGGCCACGAGGCCGCGGGCGTCGTGGAGGCGGTCGGCGAGGGCGTCACCGACGTCGCTCCGGGGGACTTCGTGGTCCTCAACTGGCGGGCGGTCTGCGGCGACTGCCGCGCGTGCAACCGCGGTGAGCCGTGGTACTGCTTCGCCACCCACAACGCGACCCAGAAGATGACGCTCGCCGACGGCACCGAGCTCTCGCCGGCCCTCGGTATCGGCGCGTTCGCGGAGAAGACCCTGGTCGCTGCCGGCCAGTGCACCAAGGTCGACCCGTCCGCCCGGCCCGCCGCCGTGGGCCTGCTCGGCTGCGGCGTGATGGCGGGCCTCGGAGCCGCGATCAACACCGGCAACGTGGGCCGCGGCAAGTCCGTCGCCGTCATCGGCTGCGGCGGCGTCGGCATCGCCGCTATCGCCGGCTCGGCGCTGGCCGGAGCCGGCACGATCATCGCGGTCGACATCGACGTCAAGAAGCTCGAGGCCGCCACCCGGATGGGCGCGACGCACACCGTCGACTCGTCGTCAGCCGACCCGGTGGCCGCGATCCAGAAGCTCACCGGCGGGAACGGCGCCGACGTCGTCATCGACGCCGTAGGACGCCCCGAGACCTGGAAGCAGGCGTTCTACGCCCGCGACCTGGCCGGCACCGTCGTACTCGTCGGCGTACCGACGCCGGACATGAAGATCCCCGAGATCCCGCTGATCGACGTCTTCGGCCGCGGCGGCTCGCTCAAGTCCAGCTGGTACGGCGACTGCCTGCCCTCGCGCGACTTCCCGATGCTGGTCGACCTCTACCAGCAGGGGCGGCTCGACCTGGACGCGTTCGTGACCGAGGAGATCGGGATCGGCGACGTGGAGGCGGCGTTCGACAAGATGCACTCCGGCGGCGTCCTGCGTTCCGTGGTGGTGTTCGATCCACCCCACGAAGCCGCTCGCTCCGCTCACGCCTCCGCGGGGACCCCGGAGTGACCGCCCGCATCGATCACGCCGTCTCGTCCGGCACGTTCAGCCTCGACGGCGAGACCCACCAGGTCGACAACAACCTCTGGGTGATCGGCGACGACAGCGAGTGCCTGGTGATCGACGCCCCGCACTCGGTCGACGACATCATGGCGCTGGTGGGGGACCGCACGGTGAAGGCGATCCTGTGCACCCACGCCCACGACGACCACGTCCGGGTCGCCCCGGCCCTGCGTGAACGGGTCGTCGCACCGATCCTGCTGCACCCGGATGACAAGCCGGTGTGGGAGCTGACCCACACCGACCACCTGTGGGACGTCGACCTCGCCGACGGGATGCCGCTCCAGGTCGCCGGCACCCTGTTCACGATCCTGCACACGCCCGGCCACGCGCCCGGCGCGGTCTGCGTCTACGCCCCCGAGCTGGGCTGCGTGTTCACCGGGGACACGCTCTTCCAGGGCGGGCCCGGGGCCACCGGTCGCTCGTTCAGCGACGAGGACCAGATCAAGGAGTCGATCCGGGCCAAGCTGTTCGCGCTGCCCGACGACACGGTCGTGCACACCGGCCACGGCGACAGCACCACCATCGGCGCGGAGCGTGCCGCGCTCGACGGCTGACGCCGGCTGATCGGGAGCCGCATCATCGGAGGATCTCCGGCACCAGGTGCCGGAGATCCTCCGATGTCGCAGTCATCCGGAGCTCAGAAGGGCCGGACCAGCAGCGCGATGCCGTGGCCGGCGGCGCGGGTGAGCACGAGGGTGGCCTCGTTGTCGCCGGCCAGGTCGAGTCGCTTGCGCAGCTGCTCGGGCACGATGTCGACGCCGCGCTTCTTGATCGTCAGCGAGCCGATGCCTCGCTCGCGCAGCGCCGCGCGCAGTGGCTTCTCGCGGTAGGGCAGCTGCTCGAGCACCTGGTAACCCTTGGCGAACGGGGTGTGGAACGACGAGTCCGAGGTGACCCAGGCGATGTGCTCGTCGACCAGGCCGCCGCTCACCCCGGCCGCGACCGCGGTGACGAGTCCGGCGCGGATCACTGCGCCGTCCGGCTCGTAGAGGAAGCCGCCGAGGTCGCGGACGGGGCGTTCCTCGCCCTGCCACGGGTCGTCCTCCTCGGTCATGCTGGCCAGGCCGCCGCCGCTGATCACCGTGGCCCGGCGCGACGCGGTGGCGAGCTGGCCGCCCCACAGCGAGGCCTCCTTGACGTCCCCGTCGTCGCTGACCCACTCGGCCTCGATGTCGTCCGGAAGCAGCTCGTGCGGGATGCCCGGAGCCACCTTGACCACGGACTCGCGGGCCAGCAGCGTCTCGACGAAGGACCACGGGGGAGTCCAGTCGTCGACGCGGAAGGTCCGTCCGCGGCCGGAACGCCGGGCCGGGTCGGCGAAGGCGACCGCGAACCCGGACAGGTCCAGCGTCGTCGCGTCCGCGACCTGGGTGGCGCCCTGCAGGCCGAGTGCGTCGAGGTTCGCGGAGGCGATCGCGACCCGCACCGGGTCGAGGTCCACGCCGGCGGCGACCAGGCCGGCCCGGGCGAAGGCGATCAGGTCCCCGCCGATGCCGCACCCGAGGTCGATCACGCTCGCCGGCTGGGCCGCCGAGAGCCGGCCCGCCCGGTGCGTGGCCACCCGGGCCCGGGTCGCCTGCTCCAGGGCGTCGGGAGTGAAGTACATCCGTGCCGCGTCGGCGCCGAACTTCGCGCTCGCCCGGTCCCGCAGCTGCACCTGGGTGAGTGCGGCTGCCGCACGGTCCGCGATCGGCTCGGTCCGGCGTACGCCGCTCGCCGCGCGGACCGGGTCGCCCTCGGACTCGGCGTACACGCGCCCGGCGACCTCCAGGAGCTGTTGTCCGTCACGGGTCAGCAGCCACTGGAAGGTCTCGAGGTCCACGGGTTCATCCTGTCAGCGGCATGTCGACGGCAGGGCCGCCGCCCGTCACCCCGGCAACCGGTCCCGACCGGTCTGGCACTCCGTTGTGTCGAGTGCTAACGTCTGGACTGGCACTCTCACCATGAGGGTGCCAGTGCTTGCGACGAAGTGCGACCCCCGCGACGGCGTACCTCCCAGCAGGCCCCAACGTCCGGAGGACTCTCAACATCCGGGGTCCTCCACCCGAGATTCAGACAAGTCGAGAAAGTGGAGGTCGACATCGTGTCGGTCAACATCAAGCCCCTCGAGGACCGCATCGTCGTCAAGCCCCTCGACGCCGAGCAGACCACGGCCTCTGGCCTGGTCATCCCGGACACCGCCAAGGAGAAGCCCCAGGAGGGCGAGGTCCTGGCGATCGGTCCGGGTCGCATCGACGACAACGGCAACCGCGTCCCGCTCGACGTGGCCGTGGGCGACAAGGTCATCTACAGCAAGTACGGCGGCACCGAGGTCAAGTACGCCGGCGAGGAGTACCTCATCCTCTCCGCGCGCGACGTGCTCGCAGTCGTTTCCTGATCAACCCCGAGCCGTGTCCCTGACCGAGCGCCCCGGCGCACGTCCGGGGGCACGGCTCGTTCCCATTTTTCACATGCACTGCGAGGAGAGCTATGCCGAAGATTCTTGAGTTCGACGAGAACGCCCGCCGCTCGCTCGAGCGGGGCGTCGACGCGCTCGCCAACGCCGTCAAGGTGACGCTGGGCCCCCGCGGTCGCTACGTCGTCCTGGACAAGAAGTGGGGCGCACCGACCATCACGAACGACGGTGTCACCGTCGCCCGTGAGATCGAGCTGGACGACCCGTTCGAGAACCTTGGTGCGCAGCTGACCAAGGAAGTTGCCACCAAGACCAACGACGTGGCCGGTGACGGCACCACGACCGCCACCGTGCTCGCCCAGGCGATGGTCCACGAGGGTCTGCGCGCGGTCGCGGCCGGCTTCAACCCGATGGGCCTCAAGCGCGGCATGGACGCCGCTGCCGAGGCCGTCGGCGACGCCCTGCGCGAGGCGGCCCGCGAGGTCGACTCCAAGGAGGACATGGCCTCCGTGGCCACGATCTCCAGCCGGGACAGCCACATCGGCGAGCTGCTCGCCGAGGCGTTCGACAAGGTCGGCAAGGACGGCGTGATCACCGTCGAGGAGTCCAACACCATGGGCACCGAGCTGGAGTTCACGGAGGGGATGCAGTTCGACAAGGGCTACATCTCGCAGTACTTCGTCACCGACCCCGAGCGCATGGAGGCCGTCCTCGACGACCCCTACATCCTTCTGCACCAGGGCAAGATCTCCGCGATCTCCGACCTCCTGCCGCTGCTCGAGAAGGTCATCGCCGCCGGCAAGCCGCTCTTCATCCTCGCCGAGGACGTCGACGGCGAGGCCCTGTCCACGCTGGTCGTGAACAAGATCCGCGGCACGTTCAGCGCCGTCGCGGTGAAGGCCCCGGCCTTCGGTGACCGTCGCAAGGCGATGATGCAGGACATCGCGACGCTGACCGGCGGCCAGATCGTGGCCCCCGAGGTCGGGCTCAAGCTCGACCAGGTCGGCCTCGAGGTGCTGGGCCAGGCCCGCCGCGTCGTGATCACCAAGGACGACACCACGATCGTCGACGGTTCGGGCGACAAGGCCGAGGTCGAGGGCCGCGTCAACCAGATCAAGGCCGAGATCGAGAACACCGACTCCGACTGGGACCGCGAGAAGCTCCAGGAGCGCCTCGCGAAGCTCGCCGGTGGCGTGTGCGTGATCAAGGTCGGCGCCGCCACCGAGGTGGAGCTGAAGGAGAAGAAGCACCGCATCGAGGACGCCGTCTCCGCGACGCGCGCCGCGATCGAGGAGGGCATCGTCCCCGGCGGTGGGTCTGCCCTCATCCACGCGGTCGCCGTGCTGGACAAGGACCTCGGTCTCTCCGGCGACGAGGCCGCGGGCGTGCGCATCGTGCGCAAGGCCGCGGACGAGCCGCTGCGCTGGATCGCCGAGAACGGCGGCGTCGAGGGCTACGTCGTCGTCGCGAAGGTCCGCGAGCTCGGCCTCGGCAACGGCTACAACGCCGCGACCGAGACCTACGGCGACCTGGTCGCCCAGGGCGTCCTGGACCCGGTCAAGGTCACCCGCTCCGCGCTGGTCAACGCCACGTCGATCGCAGCCATGCTGCTCACGACGGAGACGCTGATCGTCGAGAAGCCCGAGGAAGAGGACGACGCTCCGGCCGGTGGCCACGGCCACGGGCACGGCCACGGTCACTGACCCGTCTGATCCACGCTCGAACGCGCCGCCCCGTCGTCACCTGACGACGGGGCGGCGCGTTTCTCGCGTCAACGGGCTCCTGGTCGTCAGTCGCGGCCGCGCAGCAGGGAGACGCGCATCTCGCGAAGCTCGCCGCGCACGACTCCCTTCGCGATCGCGGGGTCGGACTCCATGACCGCGCGGGCGGCAGCCTCGTCGGGTGCCTCGAAGACGGTGATGCCGGTGTTGGTCTCGCCGAGCGTCGGGCCGGCCAGCACCAGGACGCCCTCCGCGAGCAGCCGCTCGAGGTGGGCGAAGTGCTCGGAGAAGACCGTGGCCTCCTCCTCGGTCATCGTGGCGGCGAAGTCCGGCCGCGGCGGGTGGAGGAAGTAGATCCAGCTGGTCCGGGTCGCCGTCATGGCTGCAGCGTCCCAGATCGTTGCCTCCCGGAAACATCGCGGACCCGGAGCCGCAACGGCCACGAGTGACGCTGGTGCCTCGACCGGAGGAGGCCCCATGTTGTGGAGAGTGCGCACCGCCCTGCCCGACCGGCCCGGCGCCCTCGCGGTGCTCGCCCAGAGCTGTGGCGAGGCCGGGGTGAACATCCTCGGCCTCCAGATCTTCCCGGCGGTCGGGTCGGTCACCGACGAGCTCGTGCTGGGCACCCCGGAGGACTGGGGGCTGCCGGAGATCGCCGAGCTGGTCGAGAGGTCCGGTGGCCGTGCGGTCAGCGCCGCGCCCTGCACCGAGGCCGCCCTCACCGACCAGCCGACGCGCTACGTCCAGGCCGCCCGCACGATCCTGGCGCAGCCCGCGTCGTTCCCGGAGGTCGTCGCGACGCTCTTCGACGCCGAGGCCGACCCGGCCCCCGGAGCGCTCGCCCCGGTCCAGGACGTCATGGACATGACCGTCGCGGAGGTGCAGGTCCAGGTGCGTCGTACGGCGCCGTTCACCGCCACCGAGCACGCGCGCGGCGCGGCGATGGCCGACCTGGTCAGCGACGTCCTCGAGCGGAGCCGGGTCGACCCGGCCACCCCGAGGCCCGGGAGGCGGGTCGGTGCCGCCGCGGTCCCGGAGTACGTCGTCGACGGGGACTCGGTCTCCGCGCTCATCGACGGCACCTCGGTCGGCCTGGCCGTGGTGCGTCCCCCGGGGGACGACCCCGACGTCCGGCCGGTCACGCTGCGGGTGGACCCGGCCTGGCAGCGCCGCGGCATCGGGACCCGCCTGCTCCTCGACGCGGCCCGGCTGGCCGGCTCGCTCGGGGCCGCCGAGATCGTGGTGACCACCCGTGCGGACAACCAGGCGGTGCTGCCGATGGTGCTCGCCGCGGGACTGCGCGGGCGGATCCGGATGGCGGCCGACGTACTCACCGTGCGGGTGGCCGTCCGCGAGCTCGGGCCGCTGCGGACCTGACCCCGCCGCCGCCAGTACGATGAGGGAGTGGAGCTCCCCGAAAAGTTCGCCGCCCTGGGCCTGACCTACGACGACGTCCTGCTGCTGCCGGGTCACTCCGACCTCGCGCCGACGGACATCGACACGACGTCCCGCCTCACCCGCGAGATCTCGCTCAAGGTCCCGCTGGTCAGTGCCGCCATGGACACCGTCACCGAGTCGCGGATGGCCATCGCGATGGCCCGTCAGGGTGGCCTCGGCGTCCTGCACCGCAACCTGTCGATCGAGGACCAGGCCTACCAGGTCGACCTGGTGAAGCGGACCCAGACGGGGATCATCTCCAACCCGGTCACGATCGGCCCCGACGCGACGCTGGAGCAGCTCGACCAGATCTGCGGCGAGTACCGCGTCTCCGGGCTCCCCGTCGTCGACGCCGACAACCGGCTGCTCGGCATCATCACCAACCGAGACCTGCGGTTCACCCCCGTCGCGGAGTGGGCCACCACCAAGGTCGACGAGGTGATGACCCCGATGCCGCTGATCACGGGACCGATCGGCATCTCCCGCGACGATGCCACCCTGCTGCTGCGCAAGCACAAGCGCGAGCGGCTGCCCCTGGTCGACGACCAGGGTCGCCTCGGCGGCCTGATCACGGTCAAGGACTTCGTGAAGTCCGAGCAGTTCCCCCACGCCTCCAACGACGCGGCCGGCCGCCTCCTCGTCGGTGCCGCGATCGGCTACTTCGGCGATGCCTGGCAGCGCGCGACGACCCTCGTCGAGGCAGGTGCCGACGTGCTCGTCGCGGACACCGCGCACGGGAACGTGCGGATGCTGCTCGACATGGTGCAGCGCCTCAAGAGCGACCCGGCCACGAAGCACGTGCAGGTCATCGGCGGCAACGTCGCCACCCGCGAGGGCGCGCAGGCGTTCGTCGACGCCGGCGCGGACGCCGTCAAGGTCGGGGTCGGGCCCGGCTCGATCTGTACGACGCGCGTCGTCACCGGAGTCGGCGTACCCCAGATCACCGCGGTCTACGAGGCCTCGCTTGCCACGAAGCCGGCCGGCGTCCCGCTGATCGCGGACGGTGGCATGAAGCACTCCGGTGAGATCGCCAAGGCGATCGTGGCCGGAGCGGACTGCGTGATGCTGGGCTCCCTGCTGGCCGGCTGCGACGAGTCGCCCGGCGAGCTGGTCTTCGTCAACGGCAAGCAGTACAAGTCCTACCGCGGCATGGGCTCGCTCGGCGCGATGTCGAGCCGGGGCAAGAAGTCCTACTCCAAGGACCGCTACTTCCAGGCCGAGGTCGCCAGCGACGACAAGATCGTCCCGGAGGGGATCGAGGGGCAGGTCGCCTACCGCGGCCCGCTCGCGGCGGTCACCCACCAGCTGATCGGCGGCCTGAACCAGTCGATGTTCTACGTCGGCGCCCGCACCGTTCCCGAGTTGCAGGAGAACGGACGCTTCGTCCGGATCACCTCCGCCTCGCTCACGGAGAGCCACCCGCACGGCGTTCAGATGACCGTCGAGGCGCCCAACTACACGGGACGATGAAGATGACCGAGATCGAGATCGGCCGTGCCAAGCGCGCCCGCCGCGCCTTTTCCTTCGACGACGTGGCCATCGTGCCGTCGCGCCGCACGCGCGACCCCGAAGAGGTCAGCATCGCCTGGCAGATCGACGCCTACCGCTTCGAGCTGCCCGTCCTGGCGGCGCCGATGGACTCGGTGATGTCGCCGGCGACGGCGATCGCGTTCGGCAAGTTCGGCGGCCTGGGCGTGCTCAACCTCGAGGGCCTCTGGACGCGGTTCGAGGATCCCTCCGAGCTGCTCGCCGAGGTCGCCGGGCTGCAGGGCGTCGAGGCCACCCGCCGGATGCAGGAGATCTACACCGAGCCGATCAAGGCCGAGCTGATCACCGAGCGCCTCCGGGAGATGCGTGACGCGGGCGTCACCGTCGCGGGATCGCTGTCCCCGCAGCGGACCAAGGAGTTCGCGAAGGTCGTCGTCGACGCGGGAGTCGACATGTTCGTCATCCGGGGCACCACGGTCTCGGCCGAGCACGTCTCCTCGCAGGCCGAGCCGCTGAACCTCAAGGAGTTCATCTACGAGCTCGACGTGCCCGTGATCGTCGGCGGTTGTGCGACGTACCAGGCGGCGCTGCACCTGATGCGCACCGGCGCGGCCGGCGTTCTCGTCGGCTTCGGCGGCGGCGCCGCCCACACGACCCGCACCGTGCTCGGGGTCGCCGTGCCGATGGCCTCGGCGGTCGCCGACGTGGCCGCCGCGCGCCGTGACTACATGGACGAGTCCGGTGGCCGCTACGTGCACGTCATCGCGGACGGCTCGATCGGCCGCTCCGGCGACATCGCCAAGGCGATCGCCTGCGGCGCCGACGCGGTCATGGTCGGCTCGCCGTTCGCCCGCGCCACCGACGCTCCCGGCCACGGCTTCCACTGGGGCAACGAGGCGCACCACGCCGAGCTGCCGCGGGGCCAGCGCGTGCAGTTCGAGACGGTCGGCACGCTGGAGGAGATCCTCTTCGGTCCCTCGCGCGTCGCCGACGGAACCATGAACCTGATCGGCGCACTGCGTCGCTCGATGGCCACCACCGGCTACACGGACCTCAAGGAGTTCCAGCGGGTCGAGGTCGTCGTCGAGTGAGCGTCACCACCAGCCCTGCTTCCGTGCCCAGCGCAGGAGCAGGAAGCTGATGGTGACCATGACGACGAGGACGACGCTCAGCTGCCCGTAGTGGGTGGAGTCGTTGACGATGACGTTCATGCCGTAGACGGACGCGATCGCGGTGACCGGCAGCGTGACGGCGGCAATGACCGCGAGCCGCTCCATCGCGAGTGTCATCTTGGTGTTGACCCGGGTCTGGTAGAGCTCGATCACGGCGAACACGAAGTTCCACTCGCCGTCCCCGATCGACGCCACCCGGCCGAACTGGTCGGCCAGGTCCTGCGCGAAGCCGCGGTCGGCCTCGTCGACGAACCGCCCGAGCGAGGTGATCCGCGCGTAGACGTCTCGGGTCTGGGACGCCATGGTCCGCGCGATGATCAGCTCGTGCCGGACGAGGAACATCCGCTCGAGCAGCTGCTCGGGCTCCTTGAGCTGGGGCGCCATCACGTGCTCCTCCAGCTCGGGGATCTTCTCGGCGACGTCGCCGATCAGGGCCCGCTGCTGGCGGGCGACCGCTGACGCGACGGCGTACGCCACCTCGGCCGGCGAGGTGGGGACGAACCGGCCGGCGTTGATCCGGTTGAGCACGCCGTTGGTCTCTGTGAGCGCCTCCTTCGGGTCGACCACGGGGTTGAGCGGCCCGTGGACGGTCACCAGGAAGCTCGGCGCGATGATCAGGTCGAGCTCGAGCATGTGCACGTGCGACGCCTCGCCGTGCAGTGGTGTGTGCAGGGTGATGAAGTAGTGGTCGGGGTAGGCGTGCACGGTCGGCAGGTGGTTGCGCTCCCGGCAGGAGGCCACCACCAGCGGGTGGCAGCCCAGCCCCGCCAGGAAGCCCTCGACCTGCTCGTCCCAGGCCGGCACGTCCACCCAGACGAACCCGTCGTCGCGCAGCAGCAGCTCGACGATGTCGTCGCTGTCGTGGTCGTGGGCTCCCGAGGAGTCCACGAATCGAACGTCCATGTGAACAGGCTGGCCCCCGGGGCTGCCCCCGTCCAGCAAACGCCCGAGCCCCGTCTAGGGCAGGACGGCGAGCAGGGCCCGGGCGTACGCCGACTCGACGTCGACGTCGACATGGCGCTCGGGTCCACGCCGGTCGGGACGCTCCCCGGTGACCGTGACGGCGTACGCCTCGTCGGGGCCGGGCACCCGCTCGCACGACACGAAGGCGTCGCCGAGCAGCACCCGCAGCTGCTCCTCGCGCGGCAGCCACACCGCAGCGCGCGCCTCGAGGCTGTCCAGTGCCCATTCGGTGGTGCCGTTGAAGGCGAGGATCCGGCCGGCGCCGGGGACGTCGAGGACCTCGACCACCATGTCGCTGACCACGAAGACCTCGTCGTCGAGGTCGCGGTCGGGAACGAAGAACCGGTCGCCCTTCCCGGGCGCCCAGGTGACTCCGGCGTCGCGGAGGGCCAGCGCCAGCTCGCGGGTCAGCATGTCCCCAGTGTTGCGCGGCCGGCTTTGCTCAGCGAGCGGTCGAGCGTCCCCGGGGCGTCGGCCCGGCCTGAGAGACTGGACTCATGAGTCGTTCGAGCGCCCTCAGCCCGCAGGCGCGGGACGCCGCGCTCGCGACGATGTCCGAGGACGGCGAGCTCGACGTGCTCGTGGTCGGCGGCGGGATCGTCGGGGTCGGCACCGCGCTCGACGCCGTCACCCGCGGGCTCAACACCGGCCTGCTCGAGCAGCGCGACCTCGCGAGCGGCACCAGCAGCCGCAGCAGCAAGCTCATCCACGGCGGCCTGCGCTACCTCGAGATGCTCGACATCGGCCTGGTCCGCGAGGCACTGCAGGAGCGCGGCCTGCTCCTGACCCGGCTCGCGCCCCACCTGGTCCGTCCGGTGCCGTTCCTCTACCCGCTGACCCACAAGGGCTGGGAGCGGCCCTACGTCGGCGCCGGGCTCGCGCTGTACGACGCGATGGCGGCGTTCGGCAAGACCGGTCGATCCATGGGCGGCATGGGCGTGCCGCGCCACCGGCACCTGCTCAAGCGCCAGGTCGCCCGGATCGCCCCGGACTTCAACTCCGACCAGATCGCCGGCGCGATCAAGTACTACGACTGCCAGGTCGACGACGCCCGCCTGGTCGTCACGGTGGCACGCACCGCGGTGGGCCACGGGGCGCACGTGGCGACCCGCGTGAAGGTCACCGGCTTCCTCCGCGAGGGGGAGCGGGTGGTGGGAGTGCGGGCCGTCGACCTCGAGACCGGACGCGAGTTCGAGGTGCGCGCCCGGGTGGTGGTCAACGCCGCCGGCGTCTGGACCGACGAGATCCAGGAGATGGTCGGGGGCCGCGGCGCGCTGCACGTCCAGGCCAGCAAGGGGATCCACCTCGTCGTGCCCCGCGACCGGATCCGGTCCGAGGCCGGGTTCATCACCCGCACCGCGACCTCGGTGCTCTTCGTGATCCCGTGGGGCCGGCACTGGATCATCGGCACGACCGACACCCCGTGGAGCCTCGACAAGGCGCACCCCGCCGCCAGCCGCGCCGACATCGACTATGTCCTCGAGCACGTCAACACGATCCTGCGCGAGCCGCTGGACCACGAGGACGTCGAGGGTGTGTACGCCGGGCTCCGGCCGCTGCTCAGCGGCGAGTCCGAGCCGACGAGCCGGATCTCCCGCGAGCACACCGTCGTCACCCCGGTGCCCGGCCTGGTGATGATCGCCGGCGGCAAGCTGACGACGTACCGCGTGATGGCCCGCGACGCGATCGATGCCGCGGCCCACTCGCTCAAGACGACCGTGAACATCACGGTGCGCGAGTCGATCACCGACCGGGTGCCGCTCGTGGGCGCCGACGGCTTCGAGGCGCGGTCCAACCAGCGGGTGCTGCTGGCCCGACGGTCCGGGCTGCACGTCGCGCGCATCGACCACCTGCTCGGCCGCTACGGCGGCATGGTGGACGACGTGCTGGACCTGATCGCGGAGCGCAAGGAGCTGGGGCTGCAGCTCGAGGGCGCCGAGGACTACCTCGCGGCCGAGGTCGTCTACGCCGTGCGCAACGAGGCGGCCCGCCACCTCGACGACGTGCTCACCCGCCGCACCCGGATCTCCATCGAGACGTTCGACCGCGGCGTCGCGGCGGCCCCGGCGACGGCCCGGCTGATGGCCGACGAGCTCGGCTGGGACCGGACCCGCCTCGACCAGGAGGTCGACCACTACCTGCGCCGGGTCGAGGCCGAACGGCTCAGCCAGGCCCAGCTCACCGACCGCGAGGCCGACGAGGCCCGGGTGAAGGCCCCCGACATCGTCTGAGGCCCCGGGAGGACGCCTGGTGCCCTCGGCTTCGCTGGTGGGGCGTTCTTTACATTCGGGCGTGATGTGTCAATCGTCTCACCCTGTCGTCGAGGGGTATCCAGCCGAGACGGCGGTCACATACTCTCGGTACATGAGCGCCCAGACCCCCTCTCCCGGCCCGCTGGTCGGGGGACCGCAGGACCCCGAGCACGACCCGACCGCGTCGTACGCCCTCGAGCGGGACTACGTCGACCGCCTCACGCGCCGCGTCCTGGCCACCTCCGGTACGACGACCGAGGTCCGCTCGCCGCTGAACGGCGCGCCGCTGGCCCACATCCCGCAGTCGACCGACGCGGATGTCGAGGAGGCGTTCGTCCGGGCCCGTGCCGCCCAGGCGACGTGGGCGCTCACCTCGCTGGAGGAACGCTCGGCGATCCTGCTGCGCCTGCACGACCTCGTGCTCGCCCGGCAGGACGAGATCATCGACCTGATCGTGTGGGAGTCCGGCAAGGCGCGCAAGCACGCGTTCGACGAGCCGCTGCACATCGCGCTGACCGCGCGCTACTACGCACGCACCGCGCACGAGCACCTCGACACCCAGCGCAAGCTCGGAGTCGTCCCGGGGCTGACGCGGGTCGAGGTGAACCGGATCCCCAAGGGCGTCGTCGGGATCATCTCGCCGTGGAACTACCCGTTCACGATGGCGCTGTGTGACGGCCTGCCCGCGCTGATGGCCGGCAACGCCGTCGTCGCCAAGCCCGACGCCCAGACCATGCTCTCGGCGCTGCTCGCCGCCGACCTGCTCGAGGAGGCCGGCTTCCCGAAGGACCTGTGGCAGGTCGTGGCCGGTCCGGGCTCGCAGATCGGCCCGTCGATCATCGGCCGCGCCGACTACATCTGCTTCACCGGCTCTACCGCCACCGGCAAGATCGTGGCGAAGGGCTGCGCCGACCGGCTGATCGGCTGCTCGCTGGAGCTCGGCGGCAAGAACCCGCTGCTGGTGCTGCGCGA
>DASTUX010000058.1:0-40410 GCA_035759395.1 Nocardioides sp. | reverse complement strand
GCCGCCACCGGACAGGTGTGGCGCGACATCGCGGTGGTCGCCGGGTTCGCCCTCGCCTGCCTGGCGCTGGGCGCGGGGACGCTGCGGCGGCGTACGGCCTAGCCGGCGCTTTGGTGCGTCCGGAGTCACACCGCGTAGCCTGTGCAGCATGTCTTTGCTCCGTCAGCCGCTGCTCCTCCTGGCCCGCAGCGAGCACGTCAAGAAGCTCGTCAGCACCATGCCCGTCTCCTCGGGGATCGTGAACAGCTACGTCCCCGGTGAGACCACGGAGTCCGCGGTCGACGCGACCGCGGTGCTCGTCGACGACGGGTTGCGCGTGACGCTCGATTTCCTCGGCGAGGACACGCTCGACGTCGAGCAGGCCGACGCCACCGTCGCGGCGTACCTCGACGTGCTCGAGCAGCTCGCGGCCCACGGGCTGACCCGCAGCGCCGAGGTCTCGGTCAAGCTGTCGGCGATCGGCCAGGCGCTGCCGGAGAACGGCAACAAGATCGCGCTCGAGAACGCGCGGACCATCTGCCGCGCCGCGCGCAACGCCGGCACCACGGTCACCCTCGACATGGAGGACCACACGACGACGGACTCCACGCTGGCCATCCTGCGCGAGCTGCGCAAGGACTTCCCGGAGACCGGCGCCGTGCTCCAGGCCTACCTGCACCGCACCGAGGCCGACTGCCGGGCGCTCGCCTACGAGGGCTCGCGGGTCCGGCTGTGCAAGGGCGCCTACAAGGAGCCCGAGTCGGTCGCGTTCCAGGACCGGCTCGAGGTCGACCGCTCCTACGTCCGCTGCCTGAAGGTGCTGCTCGCCGGCCAGGGCTACCCGATGATCGCGACCCACGACCCGCGCATGGTCGAGATCGCCTCGTCGCTCGCGAGCCGCTACGGCCGGGCCCAGGGGTCCTACGAGTTCCAGATGCTCTACGGCATCCGGCCCGACGAGCAGAAGCGGCTCTCGGCCTCCGGGGAGACGATGCGGGTCTACATCCCCTACGGCCAGGAGTGGTACGGCTACCTCATGAGACGCCTCGCGGAGCGTCCCCAGAACCTGTCATTCTTCGCGAAGTCCCTGATCTCGAAGAAGTAGGCGCCATGAGCACGCAGCCCCAGACCGCGATCCTCGGTGCCGGCGTGATGGGCGAGACCCTGCTGTCCGGGCTGGTCCGGGCCGGGCGCCGCGTCGACAACCTGCTGGTCGGCGAGAAGCGTCCCGAGCGGGCCCGCGAGCTCGAGGAGAGGTACGGCGTCGCCGTCGTCTCCAACATCGAGGCCGCCCGCAAGGCCGACACGCTCGCGCTGGTGGTCAAGCCGCAGGACATGGGCGACCTGCTCGACGAGATCTCCTCGCAGCTGCGGCCCGGCCAGCTGGTCGTGTCGCTGGCGGCCGGCATCACGACCGCGTTCATCGAGGCCCGGGTCCCCGAGGGCGTGGCCGTCGTCCGCGTCATGCCGAACACCCCGGCGCTGGTCGACGAGGGCATGGCCGCGATCTCGCCCGGCTCCCACTGCGACGACAAGCACCTGGCCGAGGCCGAGGGGCTGATGGCCTCGGTGGGCAAGGTGCTGCGGATCCCCGAGCGCCAGCAGGACGCCGTGACGGCGATCTCGGGCTCGGGACCCGCCTACATCTTCTTCGTGGTCGAGTCGATGATCGAGGCCGGCGTGCACCTCGGACTGCCGCGCGCCACCTCCACCGAGCTCGTGATCCAGACCTTGGTCGGGTCGGCCAAGATGCTCCGCGAGACCGGCACCCACCCCGTCGTCCTCCGCGAGCAGGTCACCTCCCCGGCCGGCACCACCGCCGCGGCCCTGCGCGAGCTGGAGATCCACAAGGTCCGCGCCGCGTTCCTGGCCGCGATGGAGGCGGCGCGGGACCGCTCGCGCGCCCTCGCCGAGGGTTCCTGAGATCACGGCAGGTACGCCGGCGGCCCCGGCGGGTAGCGTGCCGCACATGCCCGAGTGCCCCGGACCTGCGACGGTCGTCTTCGACCCCAGCCTGACGGAGTACAGCTTCGGTCCCGGGCACCCGATGTCGCCGATCCGGGTCGACCTGACGATGCGGCTGGCCGACGAGCTCGGCGTCCTCCAGAACGGGCTGCGGCTCGTCGACGCCCCCATGGCGGACGACGACCTGATCGCGACCGTGCACGACCCGGCGTACATCGAGGCCGTCACCCGGGTGGGCACCGTCCCCGGGGCGACGGACGAGGAGCGCGGCCTCGGCACCGACGACAACCCCGTGTTCGAGGGCATGCACCACGCGGCCGCCCACGTCGTCGGGGCCAGCGTCGAGGCCTGCCGCCAGGTCTGGAGCGGCGAGAGCCTGCACTCGGCCAACATCACCGGCGGCCTGCACCACGCGATGCGCGACCGCGCCAGCGGCTTCTGCATCTACAACGACGTCGCGGTCGGCATCCAGTACCTCCTCGACCAGGGCGCCGAGCGGGTCGCCTACGTCGACGTCGACGTGCACCACGGCGACGGCGTCGAGCAGATCTTCTGGGACGATCCGCGCGTCCTCACGATCAGCCTGCACGAGACCGGCCAGATGATCTTCCCGGGCACGGGCTTCCCGCACGACCTCGGCGGGACCGGCGCGGAGGGAAGTGCGGTCAACGTCGCGCTGCCGCCCGGCACCGGCGACGCCGGCTGGTTGCGGGCCTTCCACGCCGTCGTACCCCCGCTGCTGCGCGAGTTCCGGCCCGACGTGCTGGTGACCCAGCACGGTTGCGACTCCCACATCGACGACCCGCTGGCCCACCTCATGCTGACGGTCGACGGGCAACGGGAGGCCTACCTCGCGCTGCACGAGCTGGCCCACGAGGTCGCGGACGGCCGCTGGGTCGTGACGGGTGGCGGCGGCTACGCCCTCGTCGAAGTGGTGCCCCGCGCCTGGTGCCACCTGCTCGCGATCGTCGGCGGGCATCCCCTGGACCCGATGACGGACACTCCCGAGGGGTGGCGCGAGTACGTCCGCGAGACCCTCGGTGGCACGCCGCCCCACCGCCTCACCGACGGCCGTACGCCGGCGTACCGCGACTGGTCCGAGGGCTACGACCCCGAGACCTGGCTGGATCGCGCCATTCACGCCACACGAACGGAAATCTTCCCGTTGCACGGCCTCGACCCGATGCCGTGATCCGTCGTTCGAAGCGTTTTGCCGGACAAATCAAGAGGACACGCCGGGGTTGTCTCAACCTTTTCTAGACAACCCCTTCCCCACGAGTCACTTCAGGCTCTATTCTCACCATGCGCGGCGCGTGCAATCACCGGCGGGGAAGCCGGTGGCGCGCTGCAAAGAAAGTCGGTGCACGATGGCTACCAACTCGTCCGGGGACCACTCCGAATCGAAGTTCCTGACCGTTGCCGAGGTTGCCGCGATGATGCGCGTCTCCAAGATGACCGTCTACCGCCTGGTCCACAACGGCGAGCTTCCCGCCGTGCGCGTGGGCCGCTCGTTCCGTGTCCTCGAGGATGACGTGGACGAGTACCTCCGCAAGAGCTTCTACAGCGCCGGCTGACCCCGTATCCACTGCCAAACCGGACTCACATGGTGGACTTTGGTCCACGCGGTTTCTGTTGCCTGCCCGGCGGCGGATAGGCTGTGCGGGTCCTCCGGGCTTCTTCCCGGTGTGACCCAACAGCGTTGAAAGGTTTCCTGTGGGTTCTGTCATCAAGAAGCGGCGTAAGCGCATGGCCAAGAAGAAGCACCGCAAGCTGCTGAAGAAGACGCGCGTCCAGCGCCGCAAGCTCGGCAAGTAGGTCCGAGCCGGCATGGTCGCGGGGGGCAGGGTAGTTCTGGTCACCGGGGTCTCTCGCGACCTCGGCCGGCGGTTCGCGCGTGCCGTGAACTGCGACCCTGCCGTCAAGCGCGTCATCGGCGTCGACGTCGTCCCGCCTCGCGGTGACATGGGAGACGTCTCCTTCGTGCGCGCCGACATCCGCAACCCGGTCATCGCGAAGGTCATCGCGAAGGAGGACGTCGACACCGTCGTCCACATGAGCGTCATCGCCACGCCCGGGAGCTCCGGGGGTCGGCACACGATGAAGGAGCTCAACGTCATCGGGACGATGCAGCTGCTCGCGGCGTGCCAGAAGGCGCCGGGCCTGCAGAACCTCGTGGTGAAGTCGACGACGACGGTCTACGGCGCCAGCAGTCGCGACCCCGCGATGTTCACCGAGGACATGGAGCCCCGGCGGGCGCCCAGGGCCGGCTACGCCAAGGATGTCGCCGAGATCGAGGGCTACGTCCGCGGCTTCGCCCGGCGGCGTCCCGACGTCCGGGTGACCATGCTCCGAGCGGCCAACGTCGTCGGCCCCCACGTCACGAGCCCGATCACGTCGTACTTCCGGCTCCCCGTGATTCCCACGGTCCTCGGCCACGACCCGCGGATGCAGTTCCTGCACGAGCGGGACCTGCTCGACGTGCTCCGGCACGCGGCCGTCACCGACGTCGCCGGGACGTTCAACGTCGCCGGCGACGGGGTGCTGATGCTCTCCCAGGCGATCCGCCGGCTGCAGCGGCCCTCGGTCAAGCTCCCGGGCTTCGCGGTGGGCAACGTCGGCTCCGTGCTGCGCTCGGCCCGGGTGGCGGACTTCTCTCCCGAGCAGCTGGGCTTCCTCACCTACGGACGCGGTGTCGACACGACCCGGATGCGGCGGATCCTCGGCTTCGAGCCCACCTTCACCACGGAGGAGGCGTTCGCCGACTTCGGCTCACTGCTCCCGCCCACGGGTGGTCGTTCGGAGAAGGTGCTCTCCGGCCTGGCCCGTGCGCTCCCCGCAGGCAACCCGGAAGGGGCCCGTCATGGGTGACGCCGAGATCATCCCGATCGGTACGCGCGGGCGACCCGGTCGCGGCACCGGCACGCAGCCGTCCTCGGCCGCCCGCAGCCTGGCCGGCCCGAAGGCGCCCCCCAGGGCGGCGGCGGCCCGCAAGCCGGTCGCGCCGGCCGAGCCCGAGATCGAGGTCCCGCCCGTCGCGCGGGAGCGCGCTGCCACGACCACTCACGACCGAGGACCCCTCGCGGGCATCCCGGCCACTGACTGGCTCGCGGCCTTCCAGCACGCGTCCCACGAGATCTTCGGCGAGCAGTGGGAGCCCCAGCTGGCCCGCTTCCTCGCGTTCCTGCGTCGCCGCGTGACCGGCGAGTACGTCGTCGACGAGTACGGCTTCGACCAGGAGATCACCCAGCGGTTCTTCATGGCGGCGCTGCGCCCGATCGCGCAGAAGTGGTTCCGCATCGAGGTGATCGGTGCTGAGAACATCCCCACCGAGGGTGGCGCGCTGGTCGTCTCCAACCACTCGGGGACGGTCCCGATCGACGGCCTGATGACGATGGTGTCGATCCATGACCAGACCGGGCGGTTCCTGCGCCCGCTCGGCGCGGACCTGGTGTTCCGGCTTCCGTTGGTCAGCTCGATGGCGCGCAAGGGTGGTGCGACCCTCGCCTGCAACGAGGACGCCGAGCGGATGCTCAGCGGCGGCGAGCTGGTCGGGGTGTGGCCCGAGGGGTTCAAGGGCATCGGCAAGCCGTACGCCCAGCGCTACAAGCTGCAGCGGTTCGGCCGGGGCGGTTTCGTCTCAGCAGCCCTGCGCACCGGCGTCCCGATCGTGCCGCTCTCGGTCGTGGGCGCGGAGGAGATCTACCCGCTCGTCGGCAACGTCCCGTCGCTGGCACGCCTCCTCGGCGTCCCCTACATCCCGATCACGCCGTTCTTCCCGCTGCTCGGTCCGCTCGGACTGGTGCCGTTGCCCTCGAAGTGGCTGCTCGAGTTCGGGGAGCCGATCCGCACCGACGAGTTCGACGAGGGCGCGGCCGACGATCCGATGCTCGTCTTCAACGTGACGGACCAGGTCCGCGAGACGATCCAGCAGACGCTCTACTCGCTGCTGATGAAGCGCCAGTCGGTCTTCCGCTGAACCGCGGGCGCTGCCCCGAGGGGCCGCGCGTCAGGGCTTGAGCGGGTCGGTCACCGGTGCGGTGACGTCGTCGAGGGTCGTGCCGTTGTCCCCGAGCGGGTCGCCGAGCGGCGGCAGCGTCGGGCCCACGGAGGGCTGCGAGCTGGTGCCTCCGGTGATGCCGCCGGTCAGCGTGCCGAGCGGGTCGTCCGACTCGTCGGTGCCCGGCCCCGAGGGGGTGTTCGAGGTGTCGCTGTCGGCGGGAGCCTGCAGGACGCTGCCCGGCGGCAGGGCGTTGCCCTCCACGGCCGGGACGTCGGTGCCGTCGCTCGAGCCCGTCGACGGGGCCTCCTGCGAGTTGGGTGCCGCACCCTCGACGGCCGTCGTCCCCGTGCCGGCCGAGACCGCGAAGATGGCCGGGACCCGGGTGATGCCCGTGCCGCCGCAGGTCGGGCAGGCCCGACGGGCCGCAGCGTCGATCTGCAGGAGCACCTGGGCTGCGTTGTAGAGCTCGTCGCGGGCCTCGGCCGGCACGAGCGGCTCCAGCGCCGTCAGCTGCTCGAGGCTGCTGGAGGCGAAGTCGCGCAGCTCCGCGACCGAGTGCTGGTCCCCGTTGCGGGCGAAGTCTTCGAGCAGCAGCTCCGAGGCCTGGGAGGCCTGGTCGGCGAAGACGTCGAGGGTGTCGGCGATCGCCATGGCGTCCTCGAGGTCTCCGCCCTGGCTGAGCGCGCTCACCTCGTCGAGGCGTCCGGTGGCGTTCGCGAGCAGGGTCTCGCCCTTCTGGCCCTCGCCGACGCTGACGCCGGTGTGGGCATTCTCGAGGGCGCGCTTGATCGGGTAGAGGGCGTCGCCGGGGAGCGCGCTCTGGGCGGCCATCGCCACCGACGTCGTCGCGCCGATCAGCGCGAATCCGCTGACGGCCACGGCGATCCGGCGATCACGGCTCTTGCGGCGCGGCGGAAGCGCGAGTCGGTCGGTGGCCGGGGTGGCCAGCTCGGTCGCGGCGGCGGTCATCAGGCGCTCGCGCAGGGACGCGGTGAACTCGGGGCGTGCCTCCACGCGCGGCTCGCCGCGGAGCGCGCCGACCAGCTCGAGGAGGTCGACGTACGTGGCGTCGTGCAGCTCGCGGGTCGAGGTGCCCTCGACGAGAGCAGCGAACTCCTCGGCACGTCGTCGGGCCGCGAACACCGGTGTCATCGAATCCGTCCTGTCATCGCGTCGTGCATCCCCGCCCCGTGGGGGAGCCTCGACACCATCCACAACGAGCCCCGGGCGCGCGAGGTTACGGCGTTCGGGACGCCGGTGAGGGAGGCTTCGCGGTGGCTGGTCACTGCTCCCGGATCCCTTCCGGCATGAGCTTGGCCAGGTTGCGGACACCGCGCAGCTGCAGCTGCTTCACCGCGCCGTCGCTGCGACCGAGCACGGCGGCGGTCTCGGCGATGCTCATGCCCTGCAGGAAGCGCATGATCAGGCAGTCGCGCTGCTCGTCGGGGAGCTCCTTGAGGGCCCGCAGCAGGATCTCGTTCGTGAGGCCGGCCAGGACCGACGATTCCGGTCCCTCGGTGCAGTCGTCGTGCAGCCCCATGTCCTCGGTGGTGAGCTCGAGACGGGTGCGACCAGCCTTGAAGTGGTCGGTCGCGAGGTTGCGGGCGATGGTCATCAGCCAGGCGCCGAAGTCCTTGCCCTGCCACCGGAAGTTGGTCATGCTCCGCAGCGCCCGAAAGAAGGTCTCGGAGGTGAGGTCCTCGGCGAGGGTCGTGGAGCGGGTGCGGTAGAAGAGGAAGCGGTAGACCGACCCCTGGTAGTGGTCGTAGAGCATCCCGAACGCGTCGGCGTCCCCCTTGCGGGCGAGCTCGACGAGGGCGATCAGGCGGGTGCGCTCGGCAGCGGACTCCTCGGAGGAGGCGGCGAGCCCGGCGTCGTCGTAGCCGTCGGGACCACCGACGGCGGCTCCCGTGGCCGGGTCCGTCGAGGGGCCGAGACCGCCGGCGGGCATCGTCTCCGCCAGCAGCATCGACGGGCCGCCCGCGAGGGCGACCTGCTCGACGAGAATGAGTTGGGCAACGCTCGCCCGAAGGGCGTCCAGCCCCCGCGCGAGATCGAACCCGGCCCACGACATCGTGATGAGACCCTCCCGGTCAGCTTCCCCCGAAGCTCCCGATGATGTTACGGCCGGGTAGCATCCGCTGGGAACAGTTCGCCGGCAAAACGTGGCCCATGCCACGTTGGTAAAGAGCGTGTCGCGTAGCGCTCAGCGACGCCGGCTGCGCAGGGCGATGCCCGCTGCGATGCTGCCGCTCGCCGCGCCGGCGACGGCCCCCAGGACGATGCCGACCCGCGCTGCCTTGCGCCCGGTCCGGTAGTCGCGGACCCGCCAGCCCATCTCTCGCGCGTGGGCGCGCAGCCGGGAGTCCGGGTTGATGGCGCAGGGGTCCCCGACCAGGTTCAGCAACGGGAGGTCGTTGTAGGAGTCGGAGTAGGCGGAGCAGGCCGTGAGGTCGAGGTTCTCCCGGGCCGCGAGCGCCTTGACCGCCTCACCCTTGGCGGGTCCGTGGAGCAGGTCGCCGACCAGCCGCCCGGTGTAGACCCCGTCCACGTGCTCGGCCACCGTGCCCATGGCGCCGGTCAGGCCGAGGCGGCGCGCGATGATCTGGGCGATCTCGATGGGGGCGGCGGTGACCAGCCAGACCCGCTGGCCCTGGTCGAGGTGGAGCTGGGCGAGGGCCCGGGTGCCCGGCCAGATCCGGTGCGCCATCGCCTCGTCGAAGATCTCCTCGCCGAGCTCCTCGAGCTCGGCGACGGTGTGGCCGGCGATGAACCCGAGTGCGGAGCTGCGGGCATCGGCGACGTGCTCGGGGTCCTCCACCCCGACGACGCGGAAGTACGCCTGCTTGTACGCCGCGCCGAGGATCTCCCGGGTCGTGAAGAAGTTGCGTCGGTGCAGGCCCCGGGCCAGGTGGAAGATGCTGGCGCCCTGCATCACGGTGTTGTCGACGTCGAAGAAGGCGGCCGACGTGGGGTCCGCGGGCCAGTCGAGGGCGGTCTCCACCTCGGCGGCGGCAGCCGCGGCCTCGCCGGCGAGAGTCGAGCGCAGCTTGAGGTCCGGGGGCCTGCGGCGCTTGTCGGGCGGCGGGGTCACAACCGCAGCGTAGACCCCCGACGGACCGCCCGGCGCGGCCCGAGACGGTGTGGAAGTATCGACGCCATGCCTGCGAAGCCCCCCGCGATGCACGACCTGGCGGACCTCGTCGCCGACGCGGCGGCGGAGAGCCCGGAGAAGCTGGCGCTCGTCGAGGCCGACGGCCGCAGCCTGACCTGGTCACGGCTCGACGACGAGGTCGGGCGGGTCGCCACCGGCCTCGGAGTCGCCGGCATCGTGGCCGGCCAGCGCGTGGTGATCGCGGTGGCCAACCGGATCGAGTTCGTCACCAGCTACCTCGGAGTGCTCCGGGCACAGGTCGTCGCCGTCCCGGTGAACCCGCGGGGCGCCGCCGGCGAGCTCGCCCGGATGATCGCCGACTCGGGGGCCCGGATGGTCGTCGCCGACCCCGACACCGTCGGGACCGTGCGCGAGGCGGTCGCCCTCGTCGAGAGCGGCCTCGCCGGCCGCCTCGGCGACATCGACGAGGACCTGCTGAGCCGGGCCGCCGTGCCGCGTGTGGTCGTGATCGACGCGACGCCACTTCCCGGTGAGCAGTCCTTCGACGACCTGCGTGCCCAGCCCGCCCGCCCGGTGCCGCCGCTGCAGGACCCCGAGAAGCTCGCGGCCCTCCTCTACACCAGCGGTACGTCGGGCAGGCCGCGCGCCGCGATGCTCACGCACCGCGCTCTGTTGGCCAACATCGACCAGGTCGCGCAGGTCGAGCCGCCGATGATCCACGGCGACGACGTCGTGCTCGGCGTCCTTCCCCTCTTCCACGTCTACGGCCTGAACGCCGTCCTCGGCGGCGTGCTCCGGCACCGCGCCAAGCTGGTGCTCGTCGAGCGGTTCGACCCGCAGGGCACGCTCGACCTGATCGAGGACGAGGCGTGCAGCGTGGTCCCCGTCGCGCCGCCGGTCTTCGCCTACTGGCAGCCGGAGGAGAACCTCGAGGAGCGGCTCGGACCGGTGCGCCTGATCCTCTCGGGCTCGGCCCCGCTCTCGCCCGAGCTCGTCGAGCAGTTCACGGCGCGCACCGGCATCCCGGTGCACCAGGGCTATGGCCTGACCGAGGCCTCGCCGGTCGTCACCAGCACGCTGTGCAGCCAGGAGCTGCAGGCCGGCTCGGTGGGCGCGGCCCTGCCAGGAATCGGGATCCGGCTGATCGACGACGACGGCCGGGCGCCCGAGGGTGAGGACCCGGGCGAGATCCAGATCTGCGGCGCCAACCTGTTCAGCGGCTACTGGCCCGACGGGTCCGAGGGCCCGGACGCCGAGGGCTGGTGGTCCACCGGTGACGTGGGCTTCCTCGACCACACCGGCGACCTCTTCCTCGTCGACCGGCTCAAGGAGCTGGTCATCGTCTCCGGCTTCAACGTCTACCCGGTCGAGGTCGAGGACGTCATCCGCGAGGTCGCGGGCGTCACCGAGGCGGCCGTGATCGGGGTGGAGGACGCCGAGACGGGCGAGGCGGTGGTCGCCTACGTCCGCAGCACCGGCTCCGACCCCACCGCCATCGAGGCCGCCGTACGCCGGCACTGCGAGGAGCGGCTCGCCCGGTTCAAGCAGCCCGGCCGGATCGAGGTCGTCGACGAGCTCCCGCTGACCGCCACCGGCAAGGTCCAGAAGGGTCGCCTGCGCGGCATCGAACGCCGTCGGGTCCAGGGCCTCCTCGAGTGACGACGCCCGACGCACCGGCTCCCCGGGTCACGCTCTACTCGCGACCCGGCTGTCACCTGTGCGACGAGGCCCGGGTCGTCATCGAGCGGGTGTGCGCCGAGGTCGGCGAGCGGTACGACGAGGTCTCGATCGACGAGGACGAGACCCTGCGCGAGCGCTTCGGCGACGAGATCCCGGTGACCTTCGTGGACGGACGCCAGCACGACTTCTGGCGCGTCGACGAGGTGCGCCTGCGGGCTGCTCTGGCCGGCTGACCCGACCCCGGAGGGCGTGGGCCTTCTCACATGTGCTAGCCGGCGTGCCGGGTGGCCGTGATCGGTCTGCGGTTCCCGGTTTGTTCTCCTGTTCACAAACTCCTACAGTGATCGAGCCGCCAGCGTGGGAGCCGGCCGACAGAGCGTCCTGTCCGCCCGGATCCTCCGGCCCATCCATGGCCCGGCCGACAGATGGAGACGAGAGCTTTGACCGCACGGACATCCAACGACAGTGCCCGGGACATTCCCGAGGCCACCGTCGCGCGGCTGCCCGTCTACCTCCGAGCTCTCACCACACTGTCCGAGGAGGGCGCCGGCACCTGCTCGAGCGAGGAGCTCGCCTCGGCGGCCGGCGTCAACAGCGCCAAGCTGCGCAAGGACCTCTCCTACCTCGGTAGCTACGGCACCCGCGGGGTCGGCTACGACGTCGACTACCTGCGCTACCAGATCGCCCGCGAGATCGGCGTGACCCAGGACTGGCCCGTCGTCATCGTCGGCATCGGAAACCTCGGCCACGCCCTCGCCAACTACTCCGGCTTCCGCAGCCGCGGCTTCCGCGTGGTCGCCCTGCTCGACGCGGACCCCAACCGCCACGACGAGGTCGTCGCGGGCGTCGATGTACGCCCCTTCGACGACCTCGAGCAGATCGTGCGCGACCAGGGAGTCGCGATCGGCGTGATCGCCACTCCCGCACTGGCCGCCCAGGACGTCGCCAACCGGATGGTGGACTGCGGGATCAGCAGCATCCTCAACTTCGCACCGACCGTGCTGTCGGTGCCCGAGGGCGTCGACGTGCGCAAGGTCGACCTCTCCATCGAGCTGCAGATCCTCGCCTACCACGAGCAGCGCAAGGCCCACGGGGTGACGGCGTGACCACCCCACAGAGCCACTCGCTGCGCTCGCGCCTCCGCGGGGGCCCCGAATGAGCGTCCTCGTGGTGGGCATCTCCCACAACTCCGCACCGGTGGCCCTGCTCGAGCGGGTGGCCCTCGACGGCGACGGCGTCCGCAAGCTGATCCTCGAGGCTGCGGCCTGCGAGCACGTCTCCGAGGCGACCGTGATCGCGACCTGCAACCGCCTGGAGATCTACGCGGCCGTCGACCGCTTCCACGGCAGCGTCGAGGACGTGTCTCGCTTGCTCGTCGAGCGGGCCGGCGAGGTGACCGGCACGATGCTGCCGCACCTCTACGTCCACTACGACGACGGTGCCGTCGCCCACCTCTTCCACGTCGCGGCCGGGCTCGACTCGATGGCCGTGGGGGAGGGGCAGATCCTCGGGCAGACCCGCGAGGCGCTGCGCCTCGGGCAGGAGCTCGGCACGGCCGGCCCCGACCTCAACGTGCTCTTCCAGCAGGCGCTGCGCGTCGGCAAGCGTTCGCGCGCGGAGACCGACATCGACCGGCACGCCCCCTCTCTGGTCAGCGCTGCCCTCGCGCGCTCGGCCGCGGTGGTCGGGCCCGTCGAGGGCAAGCGCGTGCTCGTCGTGGGCGCCGGTGGCATGGCCGGCCTTGCGACCGCGACCGTCTCGAGGATGGGCGCCGCGAGCGTCACCGTGGTCAACCGCACCGTCGGCAACGCCGACCGGCTCGCCACCGAGTACGGCGCCCGGGCGGCCGCGCTCCACGAGCTCACGGACGAGCTCGAGCACGCCGACATCGTCATCACCTGCACCGGTGCCACCGGGGTGCTGGTCACTCCCGACATGGTCCCTGCGCTTCCGGACGGGCGCCGGCTCGCGATCATCGACCTGGCCCTCCCGCACGACGTCGACCCGGCCGTGGCCGCCCGGCCGGGCGTCACGCTCGTCAACCTCGCCGAGCTGGCCGATGAGCTCCGCGACTCCGACGCCGGTCGCGAGGTCGAGGAAGTCCGCCGGATCGTCACTCAAGAGGTCAGTGCCTTCGTCGCCGTACGCCGTCAGGCCAGCGTCACCCCGACGGTCGTGGCGCTGCGGTCGATGGCGACCTCCGTGGTCGAGGCCGAGATGGAGCGGCTCGTCAGCCGGCTGCCCGACCTCGACGACGAGACCCGCGCCGAGGTCCTGCAGGCCGTGCGCCGGGTCGCGGACAAGCTGCTCCACCAGCCGACCGTGCGCGTCAAGGAGCTCGTCAACGAGACGGGTGCCGTGTCCTACGCGACCGCGCTCGCCGAGCTGTTCGCGCTCGACCCCGAGGCTGTTGACGCCGTGACCCGTCCGGAGGGGCTCACATGAGCGCCCGGGCCACCACCGCCGTGATCCGCGTCGGGACGCGCCGCTCGGTCCTCGCGACCACCCAGGCGGGCACCGTCGCCGCCCTGATCCGCGACCGGCTGGGCCGGGACGCGGAGCTGGTCGAGGTGACCACCGAGGGCGACCGCAGCCAGGCCGAGGGCACCCCGTTGGCCGCGGCCGGCGGCACCGGCGTCTTCGTCGGCGCGTTGCGCGAGGCGCTGCTTCGCGGCGAGGTCGACGTCGCCGTCCACTCCCTCAAGGACCTCCCCACCTACCCCGAGGCCGGAATCGCGCTGGCCGCCGTCCCCACCCGCGAGGACCCCCGCGACGTGGTCGTGGCCCGCGACGGGCTCACCCTCGGGGAGCTCCCCGTCGGCAGCATCGTCGGCACCGGATCCCCCCGGCGCGAGGCCCAGCTCGAGGCCCTCGGTCTCGGTTTGGAGATCCGCGGGATTCGCGGGAACGTTGACACCAGGATTGGCAAGGTGCGCTCCGGCGAGTACGACGCCGTCGTGCTCGCTCGGGCCGGACTGGCTCGGCTGGGTCGTCTCGACGAGGCGACCGAGGTGCTCGACCCGCTGCAGATGCTCCCGGCCCCCGGGCAGGGCGCGCTGGCGATCGAGTGCCGCGCCGAGGACGTCCAGCTCGTGGCGGACCTGGCCGGTCTCGACGACACGCACGCTCGGGCGGCAGTCGTCGCCGAGCGCGCCGTGCTCGCCACCCTCGAGGGTGGCTGCTCGGCGCCGATCGGGGCACTGGCCGAGGTGGTCGAGGGCGAGGACGGCAACGAGTTGTGGATCAGGGCCGTGGCCCTGTCCCCGGACGGGGCCCTCACGGTGCGGATGTCCGCGACCGGGGACCCCACCGACGCCATGGGCGTCGGAACACGCTTGGCGAAGGACATGCTCGCCGACGGAGCAGCAAGGTTGGCAGGACCGCAGCAGGAAACAGACAAGAGGCAGAACGCATGACGCGAGGCAAGACCACCCCGAACACCACCACCGGCAACACGAGCCGGGGCTGGGTGTCGTTCGTCGGCAGCGGCCCGGGTGACCCGGGACTGCTCACGGTCCGTGCCGTCGACCTGCTCAAGCAGGCCGACGTCGTCGTGACCGAGACACCCGAGCACCTGGACCTCGTCCGCACCCTGCTGGGCCTGCCCCAGCCCGTGGTGACCGAGGACGGCCAGGACGTTCCCGGCGCGGGCCCCGAGCTCGTCGACGGAGGCTTCGGCGAGGACGGGCAGCCGCTGACCCACGCGGCCCGCGCCAAGGTCGTCGTCAAGCAGGCCAAGCGCGGCCAGCGTGTCGTGCGGCTGATGGCCGGCGACCCCTTCCTCTACGCCTCGGGCCCCGAGGAGGCGCAGGCCTGCGTCAAGGCGGGCCTGGGCTTCGAGATCGTGCCCGGCGTCTCGTCGGTGAGCGCGGTCCCGGCCTACGCCGGCATCCCGCTGACCACCAAGGACAACCGCGAGGTCGCCGTGGTGACCTGTGGCGAGAAGGTCGACTGGTCGCAGTACGCCGACAAGCGCACCCTCGTGCTGCTCTCCGCCGTCGGCATGATCGGCGACATCAGCAAGGCGCTCATCGAGGCGGGCCGCTCCCCGGAGACCCAGGTCGCCATGACCCGCGTCGGCACGACCACCGACCAGGCCACGGTCACCTCGACCCTCGAGCACATCGCCGCGGACGCGCGCGCCGCCCGGATGTCGCCCCCGGCGATCATCGTGATCGGCGACGTCGTCGGCCTGCGCGACACCCTCTCCTGGTTCGAGACCAAGCCGCTCTTCGGGTGGCGCGTCCTCGTGCCGCGCACCAAGGACCAGGCGGGCACCCTCTCGACGCGCCTGCGCGGCTACGGCGCGATCCCCGAGGAGGTGCCGACCATCTCGGTCGAGCCGCCTCGCAACCCGCTGCAGATGGACAAGGCCGTCCGCGGCCTCGTCGAGGGTCGCTACGAGTGGATCGCCTTCACCTCCGTCAACGCGGTCAAGGCGGTGCGCGAGAAGTTCGAGGAGTACGGCCTCGACGCACGTGCCTTCTCCGGCCTCAAGATCGCGGCCGTCGGCGACAAGACCGCCGCGGCGATCGCCGCCTGGGGCCTCCGCGCCGACCTGGTCCCGTCCGGCGAGCAGTCCGCCGCCGGCCTGCTGGCCGACTGGCCCGAGTACGACGAGCTGCTCGACCCGATCAACCGGGTCTTCCTGCCGCGTGCCGACATCGCGACCGAGAACCTCGTCGCCGGCCTGATCGACCTCGGCTGGGAGTGCGACGACGTCACGGCGTACCGCACGGTGCGCGCGACGCCGCCGCCCGCGCCGACCCGCGACGCGATCAAGTCCGGCAAGTTTGACGCGGTCGTGTTCACGTCGTCCTCGACGGTGCGCAACCTGGTCGGGATCGCGGGCAAGCCGCACCCGTCCACGATCATCGCCGTCATCGGCCCGGCCACGGCGAAGACCGCCGAGGAGCACGGCCTGCGTGTCGACGTCCTCGCCGGCAAGCCGGACGTCGAGGAGCTGGTCGACGCCCTGGCGGACTTCGGGGCGGCACGCCGGCTCTCGATGCTCGACTCGGGCCAGTCGGTGACCAAGCCGTCCGAGCGCAAGCCGTCGGCCCGCCGGAAGGCCACGTCCTCGCGATGAGGACCGGGCGATGACCGGGCCTGACATCCCGGACGTGGTCGGACCGTCGGTCCGGCCGCGTCGGCTGCGCACCACGCCGGCGCTGCGCCGGATGGTCGCGGAGACCTCGCTCGAGGCGCGCCAGCTCGTGCTGCCGCTCTTCGTGCGTGAGGGCCTCGACGCCCCTCGCCCGATCGCCTCCATGCCCGGCGTCGTCCAGCACACCCGGGACTCGCTGCTCAAGGCCGTCGCCGCGGCGGCCGAGCTCGGTCTCGGCGGTGTCATGCTGTTCGGCATCCCCGAGCACAAGGACGCCGCCGGGTCCGGCGCCCTCGACCCCGCCGGGATCCTCAACCTCGCGATCACCGACGTCGTCGCCGAGGTCGGCGACGCGCTCACGGTGATGAGCGACCTGTGCCTCGACGAGTTCACCGACCACGGCCACTGCGGGCTGCTGACGCCGGACGGCCGGGTCGACAACGACCGCACGCTCGAGGCCTACGCCGACATGGCGCGCGCCCAGGCCCACGCGGGCGTCGACATGGTCGGGCCCAGCGGGATGATGGACGGCCAGGTGGCTGTCATCCGCCAGGCCCTCGACGCCGCGGAGCACACCGACGTGTCGATCCTGGCGTACTCCGCGAAGTACGCCTCGGCGTTCTTCGGCCCGTTCCGCGAGGCGGTGGACTCCTCGCTCCAGGGGGACCGCCGGACCTACCAGCAGGACTCCGGCAACGCCCGCGAGGGCCTGCGCGAGGCGATGCTCGACGTCGAGCAGGGCGCCGACCTGGTGATGGTCAAGCCCGCGCTGGCCTACCTCGACGTGATCCGTCGGGTCCGCGACGCCGTGGACGTCCCCGTCGCGGCGTACAACGTCTCCGGCGAGTACGCCATGCTCGAGGCCGCCGCTGCGAACGGCTGGATCGACCGGGAGCCCGCCATCCTGGAGATGCTCACCTCGATCCGCCGGGCCGGTGCCGACGTGGTGCTGACCTACTGGGCCGCCGAGGCCGCCCGCCTGCTCGCCCGCTGACCCCCGAAATGGCGCTGACCCGCCCGAAGCTTCGGGCGGGTCAGCGATTCAGCCGGCGGGTCAGTGCGTGTAGTCGTACACGCACTTGTCGAAGGCGGCCTTGTTGGTGAGGGCGTTGTAGCCCTCCTTGGTGCACTGGATGATCGCTTCAGCTTCGGTGAGCACCTCGTCGACCGGCGGCAGGGTCGGCGACGGCAGCGGGGAGACCGTGGGCGTCGGGACCGTGGGGGTGCCGCCGCCACCGGTGCTGGGCGGCGTCGTGGGCGTCTCGGTCGGGGTCTCGGCCGTCGTGCCGCCGGACGTCGTACCGCCGGACGTGCCGCCACCGCCGCCGCCACCGGTGCCGCCGCCGTTGTGGTGGCCGCCCTGGTGCTGGTTGCGGCCCGGGCCGACAGGCGCGCTCGTGTCGGGCACGAAGTAGCCGGCCGACGTGGTCTCGTTGGGCACCGCGGTGAAGTCGCCGTCCATGTAGGCGTTCATGATCGACAGGACGAGGTCGACGTAGGACTGGCTGTGGTTGTAGCGGTAGACCGAGGCGCGCTGACCGGGCGTGGTCGACAGGTCGTCGTCGCCCGCGCAGAGGTAGACGGCCGAGGCCAGGGCCGCGTCGTCGATGTCCTGCGGGTTGCGCTGGGCGTCCCCGTCGGCGTCCACGCCGACGACGGACCAGGTCGAGGGGATGAACTGCATCGGGCCGACCGCGCGGTCGAACTTCGCGTCGGAGTCGTAGCTGCCGGCGTCGGTGTCGCGGATCAGCGAGGTCTTGTGGGTGCCGTCCAGGGCGATGCCATAGATGCCGGGGCGGGCCACGCCCTCGGAGTCGAGCGTGTTGCCGTTGGTGCGCCCGTGGTCGGACTCGACGCGGCCGATGGCGGCGACGAGCTGCCAGGGCAGCTGGCAGGACTTGTCGGCGGCGTTGATGACCGTCTCGGCGCGCTGGTAGGCGGCCAGGGCGGCGGAGGGGATGCCCGAGGTCGACGCGGTCGCGACGGCGTTGCCGGGGTCGGTGATCCCGGGGGCCACGTCGCCGGCCACGGAGACGCTCGCGGGCGCCTTGATGGCCTCGGTGGGCACGCTGGTGCCGTCGGGGAGGGTCGCGTTGGGGCTCTCGTCCGCGGAGGCCGAGCTCACGCCGACACCCGCGATGCTGGCCGTCCACGCGGCCGAGAGCAGCGCCAGCGGCACGAGTGCCATGGCCCTCTGGGTCCGGCCGAATCGGGTTGTGGACATTGAGCTCTCTCCCTTGTCAGTCCCAGTGTGCTCCCTCAAGCGCACCGGTGAGAGTCCAACGAATCTTGTCACAGCCAGTTACGGTGTCCCGGCTCACTGTGACGGACGTCCCACGGTGCACGGGATGCACACGAGACGAGCATCCCCGCAGGTCATGACGGTGAAACCCCTCATCTCGGGTGATGGTCTCGCGGAGTGGTCTGGGACACGTCCCGCTCCGCGGGGTGAGCCTCGGCTGCCGCCCGTTGGGGTCCTCGGGGACAATGAACCGGTGACCCCGGATCGATCGTCTGACGGACAGCCCGACAGCGCGCACGGCACGGCTGCCTCGGCAGCCCTGTTCGACCGCGCGCGAGCCGTCACGCCGGGCGGCGTGAACTCCCCGGTCCGGGCCTTCAGCGCGGTCGGCGGCACGCCTCGCTTCATCCGCTCCGCGCAGGGGGCGTGGCTCACCGACGCCGACGGCAACGAGTACGTCGACCTCATCTGCTCGTGGGGCCCGATGCTGCTCGGCCACGCCCACCCCGAGGTGCAGGCGGCGGTCGCCGCCGCGGTCGCCCGCGGCACGTCGTACGGCGCCCCCACCGAGCCGGAGGTCCAGCTCGCGGAGGAGATCGTCGCGCGGACCAGCGTCGAGCGCGTCCGGTTCGTCTCCTCGGGCACCGAGGCGACCATGTCCGCGATCCGGCTCGCACGCGGGTTCACGGGTCGCGACGTCGTCGTGAAGTTCGCCGGTTGCTACCACGGTCACGTCGACTCGCTGCTCGCCTCGGCCGGCTCCGGACTGGCGACGTTCGCGGTGCCCGGGACCCCCGGTGTCCCCGAGTCCTCGACGGCGCTCACCCTGGTCCTGCCCTACAACGACCGGGCCGCCGTGGAGAAGGCGTTCGCCGAGCACGGCGACCGGATCGCCTGCCTGATCACCGAGGCCGCCCCCGGCAACATGGGCGTCGTCCCGCCCGAGCCCGGCTTCAACGCCTTCCTCGCCGAGACCTGCTCCCGGCACGGCGCCCTCTTCGTCAGCGACGAGGTGATGACCGGCTTCCGCGCCAGCCGGCTCGGCCAGTGGGGCCTCGACGGGGCGGTCGAGGGCTGGCGCCCCGACCTGGTGACCTTCGGCAAGGTGATGGGCGGCGGCTTCCCCGCCGCGGCCTTCGGGGGCCGGGCCGACGTGATGGCGCACCTGGCCCCGGAGGGGCCGGTCTACCAGGCCGGAACGTTGTCGGGGAACCCCGTCGCGACCACCGCCGGTCTGGCCACGCTGCGCCTCGCCACTGACGACGTCTACGCCCACATCTCGTCGGCTGCCGACACGATCAAGGCGGCTGCCTCCGCAGCGCTCGACGCTGCCGGCGTCCCGCACGTCGTGCAGTCGACCGGGACGATGTTCTCGGTGTTCTTCCGCGACCCGGCGCTGGGTGCGATCCGGGACTTCGAGGACGCCTCCGGCACCGACACCGCGGCGTACGCCGCCTTCTTCCACGCCATGCTCGACCGCGGCGTCTACCTGCCGCCGTCGGCGTACGAGACGTGGTTCCTGTCCTCCGCGCACGACGACCACGCGGTCCAGACCGTGCTCGACGCCCTGCCCGACGCCGCGCTGGCCGCGGCGGCTGCCTCCGAGAGAGCGTGATCCCATGAGCGAGACCCCCGACACGATCGTCCACCTGCTGCGCCACGGCGAGGTCCACAACCCCGACGGCGTGCTCTACGGGCGCCGCGACGGCTACCACCTGTCCGACCTGGGCAAGCAGATGGCCGAGCAGGTGGCCGACGCGATCAAGGACCGCGACATCACGCACCTGCGGGTCTCGCCGCTGGAGCGTGCCCAGGAGACGGCGCGGCCGATAGCGCTGGCCCGCGGGCTCGAGGTCGTCACCGACGAGCGGGTCATCGAGTCGACCAACGTCTTCGAGGGCAAGCGCTTCGGGGTCGGGGACGGCGCCCTGCGCAAGCCGTCGGCCTGGCGGCACCTGTGGAATCCCTTCAAGCCGTCGTGGGGCGAGCCCTACAAGGAGGTCGCGGCCCGGATGATGGCCGCGGTCCACGACGCGCGCGAAGCCGCCCGCGGCCACGAGGCCGTGATCGTGTCGCACCAGCTGCCGATCTGGACGACCCGGCTGCACGTCGAGAAGCGGTCGTTCCTGCACGACCCCCGCAAGCGCCAGTGCACCCTCTGCTCGCTCACGTCGCTGCACTTCGTCGGGGACCGGCTCGCCCAGGTCTCCTACTCCGAGCCGGCCGGCGACCTGATCCCGACCCGGGACAAGGCGGCGCCGTTCTCGGCAGGCGGAGCGACCGAGGAGCACCGACCCTGAGACGCTCCGCGCACCTCACCCGGATCCGCCACCTCGCGCCCGCCCTTGCCTGTCTGCTGATGCTGACGGGCTGCTCGTCGTTGAACGGGACCGGTGACAAGGGCTTCGTGACCGGCGACGGCAGCGTGACCGAGGTCGTGGCGGCCGACCGGGGGAAGCCGGTCGAGCTCACCGGACCGGACCTCGACGGCAAGGATCTCGACCTGGCGGACCTGCGCGGCAAGCCCGTGGTCGTCGTCGTCTGGGGTTCGTGGTGCACGCCGTGCCGGGCCGAGGCGCCCGACGTGGTGGCGGCGGCCAACGAGCTGGAGGGCAAGGCCGAGTTCGCGGGCATCGACATCCGGGACCCGTCGGCCGAGCAGGCCGCGAGCTTCGTGCGCGGCTTCGACGTGCCCTACCCCTCGTTCTACTCCCCGGACGGGCGGGCACTCCTGGCGTTCCGGGGCACGTTGACCCCGAACTCCATCCCCAGCTTCGTCGTCCTCGACGCGCAGGGGCGCGTGGCCGCGAGCATCATCGGCCAGCTCCCCTCGAAGACCACGCTGGTCGAGGTCGTCGAGGACGTCGCACGCGAGTCGATCGACGGGTCCGCCGATGGGTGAGTGGTTCCACGACACCGCGGCCTCGGGCTCGCTCGTGCTCGCCGTCCCGGTCGCGCTGGTGGCCGGGCTCGTGTCGTTCTTCTCCCCGTGCGTGATCCCGCTGCTGCCGGGCTACCTGTCCTACGCGACCGGGCTCTCGGGGGCCGATCTCGCCAGTGGCGTCGCCGGCGAGCGGCGTGGCCGGATGCTGCTCGGCTCGCTCCTCTTCGTCCTCGGCTTCTCGGTCGTCTTCGTCGCGCTCGGCACGCTCTCGGGCGCCGTCGGGGCCTGGCTGGTCACCTGGCGCGAGCCGCTCACGCTGGTGCTCGGCGGCCTCACGATCGTGCTCGGCCTTGCGTTCGCCGGCCTCTTCCCGCTGCTCCAGCGCGACTGGCGCGTCCACCGGGTGCCGGCGGTCGGCCTCGCGGCCGCACCGGTCCTCGGCTTCCTGTTCGGGCTCGGCTGGACGCCCTGTATCGGCCCCACCCTGGCCGCGATCACCACGCTCTCGATCAACGAGGCCACCGCGGCCCGCGGGGCGCTGCTGTCCGGGGTGTACGCCATCGGGCTCGGCATCCCCTTCATCGTCGCCGGGCTCGCCTACCGCCGCGCCCTCGGGGCCTTCGCGTTCGTACGCCGCCACGAGGCGTGGGTGACCCGGCTCGGCGGGCTGATGCTCGTCGTCGTCGGGATCCTGCTCGTCACCGGCTGGTGGGAGCAGGCCGTCACCTGGCTGCAGATCCACCTGATCTCCTCGACCGAGGTGAGCGTGTGAGCGAGCGACCCCAGGGCCACGTCGACTCGGAGGAGCGTGACGCCCAGCGTGACGCGCGCCGTCCCGGCGAGCTGACCCTCCGGGAGATGCTGCGCTGGACCTGGCGCCAGCTGACCTCGATGCGGACCGCGCTGGTGCTGCTGCTCATGCTGGCGCTCGCGGCGATCCCCGGCTCGGTCATCCCGCAGAGCGGGGTCGACTCGCTGAAGACCTCGCGCTGGCAGGACGCACACCCCGACCTGACGCCGGTCTACGAGAAGCTCGGGCTGTTCAGCGTCTACGACTCCGCCTGGTTCTCGGCCATCTACATCCTGCTGATGGTCAGCCTGGTCGGCTGCATCGTCCCGCGCACCTTCGTCTACTGGCGGGCGCTGCGGGCGGCCCCGCCCGACGCGCCGCGCAACCTCACCCGCCTGCCGGACCACGCGACGTACGAGACCGACGAGCCGGCCGACGCCGTCGTCGCCCGCGCCCACGAGGTGCTCAAGGCCCGGCGCTATCGGGTGGTCTCGACGGACGATGCCGTGTCCGCGGAGCGCGGCCACCTCCGTGAGGCCGGCAACCTGCTCTTCCACCTGTCCGTGCTGGTGGTGCTCGTCGGCTTCGCCCTCGGCGGGCTGTTCGGCTACAAGGGCGGCGTGATCCTCGTCGTGGGGAACGGCTTCTCCAACAACCTCACGCAGTACGACGACTTCGTGCCCGGCAGCCTCTTCAAGGCCTCGGACATGGAGCCGTTCTCGTTCGACGTCGACTCCTTCGACGTCGAGTGGCTGACGTCGGGGCCCCGCAAGGGGATGGCGCGCTCCTTCAACGCCCACCTGACCTACCGCGAGACGCCCACGTCGGAGGACAAGTCCTACGACCTCAAGGTCAACCACCCGCTGACGATCGGTGACACCGAGGTGTTCCTGATCGGGCACGGCTACGCCCCGGTGATCACGATCCGCGACGGCAACGGCGACGTCGCCTACAGCGGCCCCACGATCTTCCTGCCCACCGACCAGACGTTCCGTTCCTTCGGCGTGGTCAAGGCACCCGACGCCGAGCCGGCCCAGATCGGGCTCGAGGGCGAGTTCTACCCGACCTACGCCTTCACCAAGGAGACCGGGCCGTTCTCGGTCTTCGGCAACGCGCTCAACCCCGCGATCTCGATGCTCGTCTACACCGGCGACCTCGGGATGGACGACGGGACGCCGCAGTCGGTCTACGCGCTGGACAAGGCGAAGACCAACCTGCTGAAGAACAAGGACGGGTCGATGTTCCGCGTCGACCTCCAGCCGGGCAAGACGGTCGACCTGCCGAACGGGCTCGGGTCGGTCAGCTTCGACGGCGTCGAGCGCTGGAACAAGATCCAGATCAGCCAGACCCCGGGCAAGCGGATCGCGCTGGCCGGTGTCCTGCTCGCCCTGCTCGGGCTGCTCGGCTCGCTGTTCATCCGGCCCCGACGGGTCTGGGTTCGTGCCCGTCAGGAGGGTGGGGCCACACTGGTCGAGGTGGCGGCGCTCGACCGTTCGGGCGGCGGCGACGTGTCCGTCGTCATCACCGAGATCGTGGCTGCGCTCAAGGGCGTGCCTCAGGAGGAGAAGTCGTGACCGACGCCGCATGGGAGACGCTGAGCAACCAGGCCGTGGCGGCCTGCGGCATCGTGTACTTCCTGGCCCTGCTGGCCCACCTCGTCGAGTGGAGCTCGCTGCGCCGCGTCCCGGTCGAGGCCGGCGCCTCTGCGTCCGCGGACGCGCACGCCGGCGGGGTCGCCGTGGCGACCGACGGACCGGGTGACGCGGCCGTGGCGGCCCGGGGCCGGCGTACGGCGATGTTCGGCCGGCTCGGCCTGATGCTGACCGGCATCGCCTGTGCCGCGCACTTCGTGGCCCTGCTCGGGCGCGGCATGGCCGCCGAGCCCAACCGGGTGCCCTGGGGCAACATGTACGAGTTCACGCTGAGTGGAACCTTCGTGGTCGTGCTGCTCTACCTGGTCCTGAACCGCCGCTTCGGCCTGGTCTGGATGGCGCCGATCGTGGTCGGGTTCGTGCTGGCCCTGCTCATGGTCGCGGTGCTCTGGCTCTACGACCCGGTCGCCCCGCTGACCGAGGCGCTCGACTCCTACTGGCTGGTGATCCATGTCGTCTCGGCGATCCTGGCGACCGGCGCCTTCACGCTCGGCGGCATCTGCTCGGCGATCTACCTCGCCAAGGAGCGCTGGCCCGGCCCCGACACCGGCCCGTTGGCGCGGATCCCGTCCCTGGCCGTGCTCGACCGGATCTCCTACCGGATCCATGCGTTCGGCTTCCCGGTGTGGACGTTCGCCGTGCTGATCACGGGCCCGATCTGGGCGCACCAGGCCTGGAGCAGCTACTGGAACTGGGACCCCAAGGAGGTCTGGGCGTTCATCACGTGGGTCGTCTACGCGGCCTACCTGCACGCCCGGTCGACGGCCGGCTGGAAGGGCCGCAACGCGGCGCTGCTCGCCCTGCTGGGCCTGGCGACGCTGTGGTTCAACTTCATCGGGATCAACTACTTCTCGAGCACCAGCCAGCACTCGTACGCCGCTCCCGCGGTGGTCGTGGAGCGGGACGCGCCCGCCGCCGTCGCCCGCTGAGCGGCCTCAGGCGTCCGGGTCCTCCGGGTCCTTCCTCTTCCGCTTGCGGTCGAGGTCCCTGAGGAAGTCGGCGTCGTCGTCGGGCCCGAGCGGCCGGGGCGGTGGCTGGGGCCGGCGCGGCGGCGAAGGTGCGATCCCGCGCCGCTCGATCGCCCGCGCCGTGAGGTAGACGACGACCGCGACGAGGATCACGACGAGCAGGAACTTCAGCACCCCTCCAGAGTAGGCGCCGTGTGGTCACGGCCTACGCTGAACCCGTGAAGGAGTTCGTCGTCTACACCGCCCTGCGGGTCCTGCTCTTCATCGCCTCGCTGGGGGTGGTGCTGGGGATCTGGATCCTCGTCGGCGACCAGGTGCCCGTGCTGTGGCCCGTCGTCATCGCGTTCGCGATCAGCGGGGTGGCGTCGTACTTCCTGCTCAACCGGCAGCGCGCGGCGTTCGCCCACCGCGTCGAGGAGCGGGCCGCGCGCGCGGCGTCGCGCTTCGAGGAGCGCCGGGCCAAGGAAGACCTCGAGGACTGAGCTCGGTCAGCGGCTCGGTCATCGGCGCTTGCGCTGCTCCAGCCGCCGCTCGATGCGGCTCTGGGGCTGGCCGAGCAGCTTGGCCAGCAGCGGGGCACGGAACTTGTAGGCGACAACGGCCGCGACCACGATCAGCAGGATCCACCACATGCTCCGAGCCTACGCCGGGTGCGGTGGGAGGACCCCGCGTCGCCGCGGTCAGCGGCAGGCGACGAGTGCGACGGTGACGAGCACCGCCCACACCAGCTCGGCGAGCCCGGTCTGCTGGAGGACGGGGACCAGCCCCGGTCCGGCGGCGCCGCCCAGGACCGTGCGCAGCGCGCGGACCGTCACCAGCAGGAACCCCAGGCCCAGCAGCGCGCACCACGTCGTGGACGCGGCGACGGCGACGACCGCGGCCGCCGCCGCGAGCACCAGCAGCAGGTAGAGCGCACGGGTCCGGCGGTCGCCCAGCACCACGGCCAGGGTGCGCTTGCCCGCGACCGTGTCGGTCGGGATGTCACGCAGGTTGTTGACCACGAGGATCGCGCAGGCCAGGGCGCCGATGCCGACGGCGGCGTAGAGCGCGGGCCACTCGAACGACTCGGTCTGGACGTACGTCGTGCCGAGCACGGCGACGAGTCCGAAGAAGACGAACACCATCACCTCGCCCAGCCCGAGGTAGCCGTACGGCTTCTTGCCGCCGGTGTAGAACCAGGCCGCGACCACGCTGACCAGGCCCACCGCCACCAGCCACCAGGCGGTCGTGGCGGCCAGGACCAGCCCGGCCGCCCCCGCGACCCCGAAGGCCAGGAACGCAGCCGCCCGGACGGCCTTCGGCGAGGCCGCTCCCGACCCGACCAGGCGCATCGGGCCGACCCGGGCGTCGTCGGTGCCGCGGATGCCGTCGGAGTAGTCGTTGGCGTAGTTGACGGCCACCTGCAGCGCCAGGCTCACGACGAGGGCGAGCAGCGCCTTCCACGAGACGAAGGAGTCGACGTACGCCGCCACGCCGGTGCCGGCGAGGACCGGCGAGACCGCGGCCGGGAGGGTGCGGGGACGGGAGCCTGCGAGCCAGTCGGCGGGGGTTGCCACAAGGAGGGATTCAAGCAGGCGCGTCGACGGTGCTCCCGCGTCGGGGCGCGTGATCCCGGGCGAGGAAGCGTTCGGCCGCCCGGGCCGACGGCCCCATGCCGAGCGTGGCGACGATGACGATGCCCGCGATCAGCAACCACCCCGACGTACCCCACTCCATGGCGAGGAAGGTGTACGCCGCCGGCGCCCAGACCTTCCCGAGCGTGCCGCCGAGGTGCGCCGCGCCTTGGTACTCGCCGCGCCGGTCGGGGTCGGACAGCTCGGACATGAAGCCCCAGTGCGCCGCCGACTGGTAGAGCTCGGCACCGGTCACCGTGACGTGTCCCAGCCAGACCAGCGCGATCGTCACCCAGCCGATCGTGTCGTGGGTGACCAGCACGATCAGGCAGGAGAGCACGAAGAAGGACGCCGAGATGCGGGCCGCGCGCAGGGATCGTCCGACCGAGTCCACGCCGCGGGCCGCCGCCACCTGGAGCAGCACGGCCATCACGGTGTTGGTGCCGAACAGCCAGGCCAGCAGGACCCGCGGGGCGTCGGTCTCCTGGACCAACCAGAGCGGGATCACGACGTTGAGCAGCACCTGGTTGCTGCCGAGGACGCCGTCACAGGCGTTCAGGGCCAGGAAGCCCTTGTTGCGCAGGGCTCCGGGGTTGATCAGCTGCTCCTTGGCGGCCGGCAACGTGTCGTGCTCCGCGTCGGGGAGGCGGCTGATGAGCAGGGCGTTGACGCCCAGGATCGCGGCGGTGAGCAGGGGCACCATCCGGACCACGTCGTTGCTGTTGAAGGCGAGCGCCAGGCCGCCGATCAGCGCGCCCACCGTGAACCCGATGTTGAGGGCGGCGCGCATGAACGCCTGCGAGCGGACCCGCTCCTCGCGGGGGAAGACGTCGAGGGTGTACGCGCCGTACCCGGTGCCACCGGCCGTGCCCACGAGCTCGAGCACGATCATCATCGCGAGGAACGCGACGAAGCCGTCGATCCACGGCCACGCCAGGTAGAGCATGGCCTGCGAGAACGCGCCGAAGACCCACATCCGCTTGGGGCCCACGCGGTCGGCGAGCTTGCCCATCGGCACCGCGAAGAAGAACGAGACCACGCCGGCGACGGTCAGGCCGAGGCCGACCTGGGCGGCCGACAGTCCCACGATCTGGGTGAAGAACACCGCGCTGCCGGTGAGGAACACGCCCTCGCCGATCGCGAACATGATCGACTGCAGCGACAGCTTGCGGGCCAGCGGCGTGGGCGGGACGAGGGAGGCGAGCCAGCGTGGCGTCCGAGTGGTCACCGCCGCCATTCTTCCAGTGCGACTAGCGTTCGTCGCGTGAGTTTCCTGCATCCCGTCGTCGGCACCCCGGCCGAGGTCCTGGTGGCGCTCGCGGGATGGCTGGAGGCACCCGGCGAGTCCCCGCCGATCGTGGTCGAGACGTCCGGGTCGACCGGGGCGCCCAAGCGCGTGCTCCTCTCCCGGCGCGCGGTGCTGGCCTCGGTGGCGGCGTCGGCCCGTCGGCTCGGCGCCTCCGGACAGTGGCTGCTCGCGCTGCCGCCGTCGTACGTCGCGGGGGTGCAGGTGATCTGTCGGTCGCTGGTGGCCGGGCACCGGCCGGTGCTGCTCGACGAGCACGCGTCCTTTGCCGAAGCGGTGGCGGCGATGGTCTCGACAGGCTCGACCGGCGAAGGGGGCTCTGTCGAGACCCCTCGCTTCGTGTCGCTCGTGCCGACCCAGCTGCACCGGATGCTCGAGGTGCCGGCGGACGCGGCGGCACTGCGGACGTTCCACACCGTGTTGCTGGGCGGCGGGCCGATCGACCCGTCGCTGCGGACCCGGGCAGCCGAGGCGGGAGTGCGCGTCGTGGCGACGTACGGCTCGGCCGAGACCGCGGGTGGCTGCGTCTACGACGGCTACGCCCTCGACGGGGTCGCGCTGGCGCTGGGTGCCGGCGGCCGGATCCGGATCGGTGGGCCGACGCTCTTCGAGGGGTACGACGGTGACCCGGCCCTGACCGCCGGGGTGCTCGACGACGGGTGGTTCCTCACCTCCGACGCCGGCCGGCTCGACGAGGACGGCCGGCTGCACGTGCTCGGCCGGATCGACGACGTGGTGGTCAGCGGCGGGGTCAACGTCCCGGCCCCCACGGTCGCCGCCCGGTTGCGTGAGCACCCCGACGTGTCCGCGGCCGAGGTGCTCGGCGTACCCGACGACGAGTGGGGCCAGCGGCTGGTGGCGTTCGTCGTCGGCGGCGTCTCCCTCGACGAGGTCCGCGACTGGGTCTCCGCCGTGCACCCGCGGTCGTGGGCGCCGCGCTCGCTGGTCGCCCTGGATGCGATCCCGCTGCTCGACAACGGCAAGCCGGACCGGCTCGCGCTCAGGGAGCTGGCGTGACCGGCGACGTCAGGGTCTGGTCGATCCCGATGCGCACCCGATTCCGCGGCATCACGGTCCGCGAGGGCGTGCTGCTGCGGGGCGAGGCCGGCTGGGGGGAGTGGAGTCCGTTCCTGGAGTACGACCCGCGGGTCGCGGAGCCATGGCTGCGCTGCGCCGAGGAGGCGGCGGCGGGGGACTGGCCGGAGCCGGTGCGCGCCACGGTGCCGGTGAACGTCACCGTCCCGGCGGTGGATCCTCAGCGCGCCCACGAGATCGTGCTCGCCGGCGGGTGCGCGACGGCGAAGGTCAAGGTCGCCGAGCCGGGGCAGACCCTCGCGGACGACCTGGCCCGGGTCGAGGCCGTCCGCGACGCGCTCGGTCCGTCGGGCCGGGTCCGGGTCGACGCCAACGGCGGCTGGGACGTCGACGAGGCGGTTGCCGCGATCCGGCTGCTGGACCGGGCGGCCGGAGGCCTGGAGTACGTCGAGCAGCCGTGCGCGAGCGTCGAGGAGCTCGCCGTCGTACGCCGTCTGGTCGACGTGCTGATCGCGGCCGACGAGTCGATCCGGCGGGCGGCCGACCCCTACCGGGTGCGCGACCTCGAGGCGGCCGACATCGCCGTGCTCAAGGTGCAGCCGCTCGGCGGGGTCCGGGCCTGCCTGCGGATCGCGGAGGACATCGGGATGCCGGTCGTCGTCTCGTCCGCGCTGGAGACCTCGGTCGGGATCGCCGCCGGGGTCGCCCTCGCCGCGGCGCTGCCCGAGCTGCCGCACGCCTGTGGCCTGGCCACGGTGCAGCTGCTGACCTCCGACATCGCGGTACACCCGCTGCTTCCCGTGGGCGGCGAGCTGTCGGCCGGCGTACCCCTCGTCGACGAGACCGCGCTGTCCGGGCTCGCAGCCTCGCCCGAGCGCATCGCCCACTGGGAGGCGCGGCTGGCCGAGGTCCGGGCCGTGCGGGCGGCCGTGCGCAAGGATGGGCGATCGTGACCAACCCCGCGACCGATCTGGCCCGTGCGGTCGTGACCGCGCTCATCGAGGCCGGTGTGACCGAGGTGGTGATCGCCCCAGGTTCGCGCAACGCGCCGCTGTCGTTCGCGGCGTACGACGCAGCCGCCGCCGGACTGCTCCGGCTGCACACCCGGATCGACGAACGGTCCGCCGGCTTCCTGGCGCTCGGGCTGACCCGGGTCGGGTCCCGGGCGGCCGTCGTGTGCACCTCCGGCACCGCCGTCTCCAACCTGCACCCGGCGGTCCTCGAGGCAACCCATGCCGGCGTGCCCCTCGTGGTCGTCACCGCCGACCGGCCGGAGCGGCTGCGCGGCACGAACGCCAACCAGACCACTGACCAGCACGGGGTCTTCGGCCCGCTGGTCGCCACCGTCGCTGTCTCCGTGCCTGGCGACGTCGCGGTCGGGCACGGGTTGCTGCACCTGGACGTCCACCTCGACGAGCCGCTGCTGCCCGACGACCGGTGGCACCCGGGGCCGGTGATCGTGCCCGAGCGTCCGCGTGGACCCCGGGTCTCCGGGTGGGGCGAGGCCCGCCTGGCGCCCGGTCCACGGACCGTCATGGTCGCCGGCGACGACGCCGGCCCGCCGGCCCGGGTGCTCGCCGAACGCGCGAACTGGCCGCTGCTCGCCGAGCCGACGAGCGGCTCGCGGACGGGCGACAACGCGCTGCGCTGCTACCGGCTGCTGCTCGACGGCGAGCTCGGTCGTTCGATCGAGCGCGTGGTGGTCTGCGGTCACCCGACCCTCTCCCGGCCGGTCACCCGGCTGCTCGGCCGCGAGGACGTCGAGGTGGTCGCGGCGCCGGCGGCGGGCGTGTGGGCCGAGCGGCCGTTCCGGGTGGACGCAGTCCTCGAGTCGGTCGAGGTGGACCAGCCCGGTGACCCGGCCTGGCTCGACGCGTGGCGTGACGCCGACCGGTCGGTCGCCCGGCAGCTCGACGCGCTGCTGGCGGCCGAGCCCGATCTGACGCCGCACGAGGTGGCCGGGACGGTGAGCCGCGCCGTACCCCCCGGCGGGCTGCTGTTCGTGGGCGCCTCCAGCCCGATCCGCGACCTCGACCTGATGGTGGCGAAGTACGCCGTCGGCGACCGTCGCAAGGTGATCGCCAACCGTGGACTGTCCGGCATCGACGGCACCATCTCCTCGGCGATCGGGGCGGCGCTCGGCCGCGCCCACGGCACCCGCAACCTGGCGCTGATGGGCGACGTGACGTTCCTGCACGACGCCGGGAGCCTCGTGCTCGGCCCGGACGAGCCCCGGCCGGACCTGACGATCGTGGTCGTCAACGACGACGGCGGCTCGATCTTCACCATGCTCGAGCAGGGCGCGCCCGAGCACGCCGACCGCTACGACAAGCTCTTCGGGACGCCGCACGGGGTCGACCTGGCCGCGCTCTGCGCTGCGACCCGGACGCCGCTCTGGAAGGTGGAGTCGCTCGGCGAGCTCGAGCACGCGCTGGCCAGCCCCAACGGGGGCATCGAGGTCGTCGAGGTCGCCGTACGCCGTGACAACCGGCGCGACCTGGACGCCCGGATCCGCGCGCTGGTGCCCTGACCGGGGCCGTCCCCGGCTTCACTCCCGTCACACTTCTGAGGCACTTCCTGCACTCCTGGGGCATTGCAACGGCCGAGAAGTGCAGGAATCACCGGTGAACCGGGGATTCCGACAGGGCGGCGACCGAGCAAGCAGGATCAAGGACACGGATCGCGCGGGACGCCACCATGGGTCCATGAGCACCTCCGTCGCCTCCGACACCTTCGCGGAGTTCGTCGACCACCTCGCCGAGGCACTCGACGACGCCCACGACGGCAGAGCGATCACGGAGGCATCGGGAGCGGAGTGGGCGGCGCGACTGCACTTCTCGCGCTTCCACTTCGACCGGATGATCAGGTCCGTGGCCGGCGAGCCACCGAGCGCCTTCCGCCGACGGATCCTGCTGGAGCGGGCGGCGTACCGGATGATCACGACGACCGCGCCGCTCCTCGACATCGCCGTGGAGGCGGGCTACGGCTCGCACGAGGCCTTCACGCGCGCGTTCACCCGGGCGTACGGCGCGCCGCCGGCCGAGTGGCGCCGCAGGCCGGGCCACCTCCAGATCGCCGCCCCGAGCGACGTGCACTTCCATCCACCCGGCGGCCTGCGGCTGCCCGCACGAGACAAGGTGACTGCCATGGACCTCCTCACCAAGATGGTCGAGCACCACATCTGGCTGACCGGCGAGATGGTGCGCGTGGCCGAGCGGCTGACCGACGAGCAGCTCGACCAGCCGATCGAGCTCGACGTCGACGACGACCGCCAGACGATCCGGTCCCTGCTGTCACGGCTGATCGGCCAGGTGGGCATGTGGAACGCCGCACTCGCGACCCGCGACTACGACTGGTCGGTCGAGGAGCACGAGCCGCTGGCGTCGATGCGCGAGCGACTCGCGACCGAGGGGCCGACGTACCTCTCCCACGTGCGCCAGGTCGTGTCCGCCGACCGCCTCGACGACACCTTCGTCGACGCGCTGTGCGAGCCGGCCGAGGTGTTCACGTACGGCGGGATGATCGCGCATGTGCTCACCTTCGCGGCGCACCGGCGCACCCTGGTCGTGCTCGCGCTCGGCCGGCACGGCGTGCAGGAGCTCGGCTGGGGCGACCCGATGACGTGGGTGGCCGCACCCGCCTGACGGTCGCGGCGGTCGGCGTGACCACCGGTCGGTGACAATGACCGGGTGGAGATCGCCCTGTTTCTCGTCGCGCTCGCCGTCGGGGTCCTCGCGGTCACTGCGATGGCCGACCGGTTCGACGTGCCGGCGCCGCTGCTGCTGATCGCGGTCGGCATCGCGACGTCGTACGTGCCGGGCGTCCCGGAGGTGCACCTCTCGCCCGAGGTGGTCCTGATCGGGCTGCTGCCACCGCTCCTCTACTCCACCGCGATCCAGAGCTCGCTGGTCGACTTCAACGCCAACCGGCGCGCGATCCTGTTGCTCTCGGTCGGCCTGGTGGCGTTCACGACGGTGGGCATCGGTGCGGTCGTGCACCAGCTGGTGCCGGGGATCTCGTGGCCCATCTCGTTCGCGATCGGCGCGGTCGTGGCGCCGCCCGACGCCGTCGCCGCGACCGCCTTCGGGCGACGGATCGGGCTGCCCCGCCGGGTGGTCACGATCCTCGAGGGCGAGTCGCTGCTCAACGACGCGACCGCCCTGGTCGCGCTGCGCACGGCGATCCTCGCCGGGTCGGTCGGGGTCGAGAGCTGGCGCGTCGGCGTCGACTTCGTGGTTGCGGCGGGCGGAGGCGTCGTGGTCGGCATTGCCCTCTACGTCCTCGTCGCGTGGCTGCGCAAGCGGGTCACCGACCCGGTGTTCGACACGGGCATCTCCTTCGTCATCCCGTTCGCGGCCTACCTCACCGCCGAGGAGCTGCACGGCTCCGGCCTGATCGCAGTGGTGATGGCCGGCCTGCTGCTGGGCCACCGGGCGCCGGTCCTGCAAACGGCCCAGTCCCGCATCGCCGAGCGGATGAACTGGCGCACGATCGCCTTCGTCCTCGAGAACACCGTCTTCCTGCTCATCGGCCTGCAGGCCCAGTGGCTCTTCGAGGACGTGGGGCAGAGCGAGCTCTCGGCAGGACGGATCGTCGGCGTCTGCGCCGCGACGCTGGCCGGGGTCGTCGTGCTGCGGATGGCGTGGGTCTTCGCCGCCCGCTACCTCCTGGTCCGGCCCGGCACCGACCCGGACCTCGGCAAGAAGCCGCCGTGGACCTTCACGTTCATCCTCGGCTGGGCCGGTATGCGCGGGGTGGTGACCCTCGCCGCGGCGTACGTCATCCCGCCGGAGACCCACCACCGCGAGATCGTGCTGCTGATCGCGTTCACGGTCGTGGCCGGCACCCTCTTCGTCCAGGGCCTCACCCTGCCCTGGCTGGCCAAGCGGCTGCGGGTGCCCTCGCCCGACCCGATGGACGACGCGCTCGCCCGGGCGACCCTGCTCCAGCAGGCCTCGAAGGCCGGCTTCGAGGAGCTCGGACGCCTCGAGGGCGAGGACCCGCACGGGATCCGCGACGTGATCAACCAACGGATCGACCAGCGCAACTTCGCGGCCTGGGAGCGGCTCGGCACCACCGCCGGCGAGGAGACCCCGAGCGAGACCTACTCCCGCATGCGGCGCGCGATGATCGACGCCGAACGCCGCCGGGTGCTGGAGATCCGCAGCTCGGGCATGGTCGCCTCCGAGGTGGTCCAGGACGTCCTGATCATGCTGGACGTCGAGGAGTCGATGCTCGAGATCGCCAGCCAGGAGCACGATGAGCTCAAGGTCGTCAACGCCGTACGCCGCCCGCGCGGCGAGGTCTGCGACGAGCTCGAGCGCTACGACGCCGTGGAGACCGCGGCCGACCCGGTGTGCCGCGAGTGCCTGGACGAGGGCATCCGCTGGGTCGCGCTGCGCCAGTGCCTCGAGTGCGGCCACATCGCCTGCTGCGACTCCTCACCGCGCCAGCACGCCACGAAGCACTTCCACGAGACCGACCACCCGGTCATGGAGTCGGCCGAGCCGGACGAGGACTGGCGCTGGTGCTACCTGCACCACCTCACGGCCTGAGCGACCGACGCACCATCCGCACGTGCGGTCCCTCGGGCGCGCGCTCGACGTGACCGTCGCGGGCGAAGCCGTGGCGCTCGTAGAAGCCGATGGCGCGGTCGTTTCCCTCGAGCACGCAGAGGTACGCCGCCCGGTCGCCGAGCGCTGCCTCCAGCAGGTCGTGGCCGACCCCGGCGCCCCACCAGGCCGCCCGGACGTAGAGCACCCGCAGCTCGGTCGTGACCTCGGCGACGGGCTCCCGGCCGTCTCCCGCGCCGGAGAAGCCGACCAGCCCGCCGTCGTGCTCGGCCAGCCAGACCACCGCGCCCTGCTCGAGTGCCCCGCGCCAGAAGTCGACCCGCGAGGGGACGTCCGCGCGTCTCGCGTCGAGGAGAGGCTGCGGCACCAGGCCGGTGTAGGCGTCGTCCCAGCAGTCGAGGTGCAGGTGGGTGAGCGCCTCGGCGTCATCGGGCACGGCCCGGCGGATCGTCACCCCGGGCGGCCGCGACGCGTTCATCCCAGCATCGTATGGACGGCGAGCGCGGCGATGACCAGCGACGACACGAGTCCCGTCACCAGGTGGGCCCGAGGCCTGGTCGCGACCCGGCCGAGGGTGGCCCCGCCTCCGGCGAGCACCAGCTGCCAGGACGCGGACGCGAGGAACGCCGCGAGGACGAAGACGGCGCCCTGCCCGGGCGTGTCCACGAGGTGCCGGTTGCCGAGCACGACGGCGGCGAAGTAGACGACCGTCGTCGGGTTCACCGCGGTGATGCCCACGAAGAGGGCGTAGGCGGGCCAGGGTCGCAGCGGCGAGGTCTCCCGGACCCTGCCGCTGGTCGCCACCGCATGGACCGCGGTCGACGCGGCGATCCCGAGCAGGACCAGCCCGGACGTGATCCGCAGGGGCGTGGTGATCGGGGCGAGCAGCGCGGACAGGGCGGCGCCGGCCACGACCGCCGTCGCGGCGTACGCCCCGTCGACGGTCGCGATCCCGAGCGCGGCCGCTGCGCCGACCCGGAGCGACGTACGCGCCGTGAGCGTGACGAGGAACGCCCCGACCGCGCCGATCGGGATCGCGATCGCCCAGCCGGTGACGAGACCGGAGACGACCACCTCGAGCACGGGTCGATTCTCGCGACCGGTGCCTCGTCCGGCCAGCGGATTACGGTGGGTGCATGAGGATCACCAAGTTCGGCCACGCCTGCGTGCGGATCGAGCACGACGGTCGCACGGTCGTCGTGGACCCGGGGATGTTCACCGACGCCGAGGCGCTCGACGGGGCGGACGCCGTGCTGATCACCCACGAGCACCCGGACCACTACCTGCCGGGCCACCTGCGGCAAACCGACGCCGCGATCTTCACGATCGACGCGGTCGCGGCCCGGATCCGCGAGGACGCTCCCGACGTCGCCGAGCGGCTCACGATCGTCTCACCGGGCGAGTCGTTCGACCCCGGCGTCCCGGTCCGCGCGGTGGGGGAGCTGCACGCGGTGATCCACCCGGAGCTCCCGCGGTTCTTCAACAGCGGCTACGTGCTGACCCTGGGGGACACCAAGGTCTACCACCCCGGCGATGCGCTGACCCCGCCCGACGAGGAGGTCGACGTACTGCTCCTGCCGGTGTCGGCGCCGTGGATGCGGACCTCCGAGGCGATCGACTTCGCCCGCGCGGTGAAGGCGCCGCGCAACGTGGCGATCCACGACCGGGTCTACTCCGAGGCCGGGCTGCGGATCGTCGACGGGCACATGAACACGTTCCTGCCGAAGGAGGGCCTGGAGTTCGTCCGGCTCTTCGACGGCGCCGACCTCTGACCGGGCCTGCTCAGGCGTAGGCGTAGTCGTCCAGGGGGAAGCTCTCGGCCTCCTTGTGGGCGTTGATCGTCGAGGTGGGCCGCAGCAGGGCGGCCTCCCCGTGCTGGTTGAAGTAGTAGCTCCGCGAGGTCGCGCACGACCCGAGGTTGAACACCGAGTCCTCGAGCAGCTCGGTCACCCGGCCGAGGAACTCGTCGTTGGCGGGCTCGCGGACCTCGAACGTCGACGCCCCCCGTCGTTCCACCTCGCCGAGGAGGCGCGCCATGTGCTTCATCTGGCCCTCGATCGTCGTGAAGTACGACAATCCCGAGTAGGAGTACGGCGAGGCGAGGCTCAGGAAGTTCGGGAAGCCGGGGGCGGCGATCCCCTCGTAGGCCTGGAAGCGGGTCTCGCGCCACCAGCGGCCGAGGTCCTTGCCCTCGCGGCCGACGATCCGGATCGCCGGGAAGTTCGCGTCCCACATGTCGAAGCCGGTGGCCAGCACCAGGGCGTCGACCGGGGTCTCCCGACCGTCGCTGGTGACGATCCCGGTCGCGGTGATCCGCTCGATGCCGGTGGTCTCGAGGTCGACGTGCGGCTCGGTGAAGGCCGGGTAGTAATCGTTGGAGAACGTCGGCCGCTTGCAGCCGAACGAGTAGTCGGGGGTCAGCTTCTCGCGCAGCTCCGGGTCGGTGATCTGTTTGTGCAGGTGGCGCTTCGCGGCCGCGGCCGCGCCCCGGTTGAGCAGGTTGGCGCGGCGGTAGTGCAGGACTGCCGCGACCATGATCAGCTCCAGCACGCCGGTGTTGACCTTGCGCGCGATCCGCTGCGTCCACGGTGCGGCGGCGAAGACCCGGCGCACCCAGGACGGGATCTCGAAGTCCATCTTGGGGGTCACCCAGATCGGCGTGCGCTGGAAGACGGTGAGGCGCTCGGCGCGCTTGGCCAGCTGGGGGATCAGCTGGACCGCGGTGGCACCGGTGCCGATGATCGCGACCCGCTTGCCGTCCAGGTCGGCGGTGTCGTCCCACTTCGCGGTGTGCAGGACGGTGCCGGCGAAGTCGTGGACGCCCTCGATGTCGGGCATCCGCGGCTGGGAGAGGAAGCCGGTCGCGGTGATGAGGTACGAGGCCCGCACCGGCTGGGCGCCGGCGATCGCGACCACCCACTCCTGGGTCGCCTCGTCCCACTCGGCCCCCTCGACCACCGTGTCGAAGCGCATGTGCCGGCGCAGGTCGTAGCGGTCGGCGACGTGCGCGGCGTACTTCTTGAGCTCGGGACCGCGGGCGTACCAGTGCGTCCAGGCCGGGTTGGGCTCGAAGGAGTAGGAGTAGGTCACGCTCGCGATGTCGACGGCGAGGCCGGGGTAGCGGTTCACGTGCCAGGTGCCGCCCAGGTCGTCCTCGCGCTCGAGGATCACGAAGTCGTCGATGCCCAGCCGCTTGAGCTGGATCGCCGCGCCCATGCCGCCGAAGCCCGCGCCGACGATGACTGCCTGATGTCTCATGACTAATGAATATCGTTCAATAGTGGAGCCATGGCAAGGGGCTGTCCGCGATGCGGCCGGTGGCTCCTCAGGCGGGGGAGAGGGCGTCGCGCACGGGGACGAACTTCGCCTGGGACTCGGCGAGCTCGGCCTCGGGGTCGGAGTCGGCGACGATGCCGCAGCCCGCGAAGAGCCGCACCGTGGGGCCGTCGATCGACGCGGAGCGCAGGGCGATGCCCCACTCGCCGTCACCGGCGGCGTCCATCCAGCCGACCGGCCCCGCGTAGCGGCCCCGGTCCATCTGCTCGATCTCCGAGATCAGCGCGGTGGCCACCGTCGTCGGTGTGCCGCCCACGGCCGCGGACGGGTGGAGCGCCTCGGCGAGCTGCAGCGACGAGACGGTGGCCGCGTCGTGCACGACGCCGGCCACGTCGGTGGCCAGGTGCATGACGTTGGGCAGGTGGAGGACGAACGGCGCCTCGGGCACGTTCATCGACGAGCAGTGCGGGTCGAGGGCGTCGGCGACCGAGCGGACGGCGTACTCGTGCTCCTCGAGGTCCTTCGACGACCGGGCCAGCGTCGCCGCGAGCGCCAGGTCGCGGTCGTCGTGTCCGGTACGGCGGATGGTGCCGGCCAGGACCCGGGACGTGACCAGACCGCGCTCGCGGCGCAGGAGCATCTCGGGGGTCGCGCCGAACATGCCGTCCACGTGGAAGGTCCAGCACATCGGGTAGGACTCGGTGAGCCGGCGCAGCGGCCAGCGCACGTCGATCGGGGCGTCGGCGGTGGCGATCAGGTCGCGCGCGAGCACGACCTTCTCGAGGTCGCCACCGCTGATCCGGGCGACGGCGTCGGCCACGACCGACATCCAGCGCTCGCCGTCGAGGGCGCCGTCGGCGAAGCTGACCTGGACCGGCGAGGCCGGCTCGTCGGCGGTCGCGATGGTCAGGTCGCGGTCGAGCTCGTCGCCACGGGAGATGGTCGTGAGCCAGGTGGTGTCGCCGCGCCGGCCGACGACGACCTCGGGGACGACAAGGACGGAGTCGCCCGGCTCGTCGGCGAAGGCGAACGATCCGAAGCAGACCAGGCCGGTGCCGTGCTCGGTCACCTCGTCGCGGACCACGGCCCGGTCGGTCAGCTCCTGCCACCACTTCACCGCGTCCGCGAAGCGGGTGCTGCCGCTGGTGCGGACCTCGGCGGCGACGCCCCAGCCGACCAGGCCCTCGCCGCGGCGCAGCCAGGTCACAGGGTTCGTCGTGGGCAGCAGCTCGACGAGCGCGGTGGCGGCATCGAGGTCGAGGCGGACGGTGCGGACGACGAGGGGACTGCCGGCCGGGTCGACGGGGGTGGCTCCGTCGCCGGGGGTCGCGCTGGTCGTCACGAGGGTGAAGCGTACGCCGCTGCCCGGGCGCGCCCGCCGAACACCCGGGTGCCGCCCCTCAGGACCAGTAGACGACGACCTTGTCGCCGACCTGCACCTGGCCGAAGAGCCACGCGACGGCCGCGAGGTCGCGGACGTTCACGCAGCCGTGCGAGGCACCGGCGTACCCGCGGGCCGCGAAGTCCGAGGAGTAGTGCACGGCCTGGCCGCCGGAGAAGAACATCGCGTAGGGCATCTCTGAGCCGTAGAGGCGCGAGACGTGGTCCGCGCTCTTGGCGTAGACGTGGAACACGCCCTCGCGGGTCGGGGTGTACGACGCACCGAACCGCACGTCGACCGTCTTGCGGACCTGGCCGTCGACCACCCAGCGCAGGGTCTGGCTCGTCTTGTCGACGCAGAGCACCCGGCCGACCTTGCAGCGGGCGTCGAGGGCGCCGGGCTGGCTGCCGAGGTTGTACATCGCGGCGTGGCTGGGGACCGCGGTCATCTCGTGCAGGCGGTCGAGCGTGCGCTGGTCGACCACGCCGGTCACCGGGATCCGGCGCTTGGCCTGGAAGCCGCGGACGGCGTCGGTCGTGGCGACGTCGTACGTCCCGCTCACGTCGCCGAAGAGCCACTGGATCGCCACCAGCCGCGCCTGCAGGTCGCGCACGTCGTCGCCCGCGCGACCGGGCCCGAGGATCGGCGGGCCGGGGTGGAGCACGTTGAACAGCTGGTCGTGGGTGGGCTCCTCGGTCATCGCCAGCAGCCGTCGCCAGGTCCGCTCGTCGACGACGCCGGTCGGCCGCAGCCCCCGCTTCGCCTGGAAGCCGCGCACGGCTGCGCGGGTCGCGGCGTCGTACGTGCCGGTCGTGCGCTCGGGGAGCCACGCGAGCTGGAACAGCCGGGACTGGAGCTCGCGGACCTGCTGGCCGGTCGCTCCCGGGGCGAGCACGTCCTCCGGGGTGGGCGCGGCCGTCGGGGTCGCGGGCGGTGTCGCGGGGGCCGCGGGAGCTCCGGCGGGTGTCTGCGAGGGGAGCGAAGGCGCCGGAGCCGGCGGTGCGGCCCTGCCTGTCCGGGTCTCGTCGTAGTGGCGCACGGCGAACCCAGCGCCGTACGCCGTCGCGGTGAGCAGGCCGACCGTGAGGACGGCCAGCATCAGTGCTCGAAGTGCTCTCATCACGAACCCCCGGGGAAGAGGTGGGTAGCCACGAAGTTCCAGTGTCGTGATGAAGACGCCCGATCCGGGGATTTGGTTGCCCGGCGCGGCCGCCGTGACCGAACCGTTGCCGATGGGCGCCGACGTCCGCCTCACCCGTAGTCTCTGCGCGTGGCCCGAGCAGAACTCGACAAGCAGCCGACCGACGTCCGTCGCATGTTCGACGCGGTCGCCAAGCGGTACGACGTCACCAACGACGTGCTGTCCCTGGGACAGGACCGGCGCTGGCGCCATGACGTCATTGCGGCGGTCGACCCGCGCGCGGGCGAGCTGGTGCTCGACCTCGCTGCCGGCACCGGGACCTCGAGCCAGCCGTTCGCCGACCGTGGTGCCACCGTCGTGCCGTGCGACTTCTCGCTCGGCATGCTGCGGGTCGGCAAGCAGGCCCGGCCGCACCTGCCGTTCACGGCCGGTGACGGCACCCGGTTGCCGTTCGCGGACGACACCTTCGACGCGGTGACGATCTCGTTCGGGCTGCGCAACATCGTCGACCCGCTGGCCGGGCTGCGCGAGATGCGACGGGTCACGAAGCCGGGTGGCCGGCTCGTCGTCTGCGAGTTCAGCCACCCGACCTGGGCGCCGTTCCGGACGGTCTACGTGGAGTACCTCATGAAGGCGCTGCCGCCGGTGGCCCGCGCGGTCTCCTCCAGCCCGGACGCCTACGTCTACCTCGCCGAGTCGATCC
>DASTUX010000057.1:0-10060 GCA_035759395.1 Nocardioides sp. | reverse complement strand
CCCAAACGGCTCGAGGCGCTCGAGGACCGACTGCGCAACCGGTTCGAGTGGGGCCTGATCACCGACGTCCAGCCGCCCGACCTCGAGACGCGGATCGCGATCCTGCGCAAGAAGGCAGCGATGGACCGCCTCACCGCGCCGCCGGACGTGCTCGAGTTCATCGCCTCCAAGATCCAGACGAACATCCGTGAGCTCGAGGGTGCGCTGATCCGGGTGACGGCGTTCGCCAACCTGAACCGCCAGGAGGTCGACATGACCCTGGCCGAGATCGTGCTCAAGGACCTGATCCCCGAGGGTGGCGAGCCCGAGATCACCGCGGCGCTGATCATCGCCCAGACGGCCGCCTACTTCGGCCTCTCCATCGAGGAGCTCACCGGCCCGAGCCGCGGACGACACCTCGTGATGGCGCGTCAGATCGCGATGTACCTGTGCCGCGAGCTCACCGACCTGTCGCTGCCCAAGATCGGTGCCCAGTTCGGCAACCGCGACCACACGACCGTCATGTACGCCGACCGCAAGATCAACCAGCTCCTGGCCGAGCGACGGGCGGTCTTCAACCAGGTCAGCGAGCTCACGAACCGGGTCAAGATGCAGGCCCGTCAGTCCTGACGGCCCCCTCACTGGCGTTTCGCCGGCCGTTTCCACGGCCATCTCGGGACGAGAAGTGACAAGAATTTGTCGTTCAACAGCTGTGGACGAGCTGTGGGTCCGGGAGCCATCTCCGGTGCCTGCCTGTGGACAGTCCGTCGTCAGTACGAGGGAGTCGGGTCGCCGTGCACAACCCCACCCCGGTTGGGCGCCCGGTCATCCACAGCCCCTGTGCAACTGGATTTCGGGGGCTGACCTGCACGAATGAGCTCTCTCCACAGATTCCACCGTTGCTATGACTACTCCGAACCTCCAACCAGATCGATCATCAGTGAACATCCATCCGGACCCCGACCTGGGGACAACCTCCGCACCACCCGGCCCGAACACCCAGTGAAACCACACCGAATCCACCGCGGCACCGCCGCGCATGGCAGGATTCACTGTCCGAAGCCGCCTACCTCGAAGGACCACACATCGTGAAGTTCCGCGTCGAACGAGACGTGCTCGCGGATGCCGTCGCCTGGGCGGCCCGCAGTCTCCCGGTCCGCCCCAGCGTCCCGGTCCTGGCCGGACTCCTCATCGACGCCAGCGACGAGGGCCTGGTGCTGTCGACCTTCGACTACGAGACCTCGGCGCGCGCCACCCTCCAGGCCGAGGTCAGCGACGAGGGCCGCGCCCTCGTCAGCGGCCGCCTCCTGGCCGACATCTGCCGCAGCCTCCCGGCCAAGCCGGTCGAGATGGTCCTCGACGGCTCCCGGGTCTCGCTCACCTGTGGCTCGGCGCGGTTCAGCCTCCAGACGATGCCGGTCGAGGACTACCCCACGCTCCCGGAGATGCCGGCCGCCACCGGGTCCGTGCAGAGCGACCAGTTCTCCCACGCCGTCGCCCAGGCGGTCACCGCCGCCGGCCGCGACGACATGCTCCCGGTGCTGACCGGCGTCCGGATCGAGATCGACGGCTCGACGATCTCGCTCCTCGCCACCGACCGGTTCCGCCTCTCGCACCGCGAGCTGGGCTGGGACCCCCGCACCCCCGACGAGTCGATGGCCGCACTGGTCCCGGCGAAGGTGCTCGGCGACACCGCCAAGTCGCTCACCGCCGGAAGTGCCGTCACCATCGCCCTCGCGGCGACCGGCTCCGGCGAGGGCATCATCGGCTTCGAGGGCGCGGCGCCCGGCGGCGTGCGTCGTACGACGACCCGGTTGCTCGACGGCGAGTTCCCCAAGGTCCGCAGCCTGTTCCCCAACGAGCACCAGACGATCGCCAAGGTCGACAAGGCCGCGCTGATCGAGTCGGTCAAGCGCGTGGCCCTCGTCGCCGAGCGCAACACCGCGGTCCAGCTGGCCTTCAGTGACGGCGTGCTCACCCTGGACGCCGGATCGGGCGACGAGGCGCAGGCCTCGGAGTCGATCGAGGCGGTCATCGACGGCGAGGACATCACCACCGGGTTCAACCCGCAGTTCCTGCTCGACGGCCTGACCGCGATCGACCAGTCCGTGGTCGAGCTCGCCTTCACCCAGGCCTCCAAGCCCGTGGTGATCAGCGGTTCGGTGGGTGAGGGCGAGGAGGAATCCCCCTTCCGCTACCTGCTGATGCCGCGCCGCCTCCTGTCCTGACCCGCACCACCACCCCGGAGGAATCGCAGCACAAGGAGATCGGTCTCGTCGGCCTCGGCAAGATGGGCGGCAACATGCGCACCCGCCTGCGCAACGCCGGTCACACGGTGGTCGGCTACGACCGCAACCCCGACGTCTCGGATGTCAGCGGCCTCGAGGAGCTGGTCGGGAAGCTGCCCTCCCCCAAGGTCGTCTGGGTGATGGTCCCGGCCGGCGACCCGACCCGGGAGACCATCCGCACCCTCGGCGAGCTGCTCGGCGAGGGTGACCTGGTCGTCGATGGCGGCAACTCCAAGTGGACCGACGACGCGATCAACGCCGAGCTTCTCGCGAAGCAGGGTGTCGGGTTCGTCGACTGCGGTGTCTCCGGCGGGGTGTGGGGGCTGAAGAACGGATACGCCCTCATGTGCGGCGGCTCCGACGAGAACGTCGCGAAGGTGCAGCCCGCCTTCGACGCGCTCCGCCCCGAAGGCGACTCCGGCTTCGTCCACGCGGGGCAGACCCCGGGCGCCGGCCACTTCGCCAAGATGGTCCACAACGGCATCGAGTACGCGATCATGCAGTCGTACGCCGAGGGCTTCGAGCTGCTCGAGAAGGTCGACCTCGTCGACAACGTGACCGAGGTCTTCGACTCCTGGCGCGAGGGCACCGTCATCCGGTCCTGGCTGCTCGACCTCCTGGTCGCGGCCCTCCAGGAGGACGCTCACCTCGACAAGATCTCGGGGTACGCCGAGGACTCCGGCGAGGGTCGGTGGACGGTCGAGGCCGCGATCGACAACGCGGTCCCGATGAACGTCATCGCCGCCTCGCTCTTCGCGCGCTTCGCCTCCCGGCAGGACGAGAGCCCTGCCATGAAGGCGATCGCCGCGATGCGCAACCAGTTCGGCGGCCACGCCGTACGCACCGGGCCGCCGCCGGGTGGCGACGCGGGCAGCGCGGCCGACGGCCCCGCCGCCGCGAAGGGCTAGCCACCGCTTGTACGTCTCCCACCTCAGCCTCCACGACTTCCGCTCGTACGCCGCCGCCGACGTCCCGCTCGAGCCGGGAGTCACCGCGTTCATCGGCCGCAACGGCCAGGGCAAGACCAACCTGGTCGAGGCGATCGACTACCTCTCGCGGCTGTCCTCGCACCGGGTCGCCACGGACGCGCCGCTGGTGCGGGCCGGCGCCGACCAGGCGGTCGTGCGCGCAGCGGTGGTGCGTGACGGACGCACCGCGGTGCTGGAGATCGAGCTCAACCCCGGCCGCGCCAACCGCGCCCGGGTCAACAAGTCGCCGCTCCCCCGGGCCCGTGACCTGATCGGCCTGGTCCGCACGGTCGTCTTCTCGCCCGAGGACCTGACCCTGGTCAAGGGCGACCCGTCCGACCGGCGCCGGTTCCTCGACGACCTGCTGGTGCTGCGCATCCCACGCCTGGCCGGCGTGCGCGCCGACTACGACCGGGTGCTGCGCCAGCGCAACTCCCTGCTGAAGACGGCCGGTCACGCGCGGCGCGGCAGCTCCTCCCAGGAGTCGGCGCTGTCCACGCTCAGCGTGTGGGACGAGAACCTCGCGCGCGTCGGTGCCGAGCTGCTCGCCGAACGGCTGGCGCTGGTCGAGGCCCTGCACCCCTACGTCGGCAAGGCCTACGAGACCGTGGCCCGCGGCGCGTCGCGCGACGACGCCGAGATCAGCTACAAGCCGTCCTTCGAGCTCCCCGAGCAGCCCACCCGCGAGGCGCTCGCCGAGGCCCTGCTGGCCGAGGTCGAGCGACGTCGCAACGACGAGCTCGACCGCGGGATCTCGCTGGTGGGCCCGCACCGGGACGAGCTGGTCCTGACCCTGGGCCACTCCCCCGGCGAAGGTGCCGGTCACACGGTCCGGCTGCCCGTGAAGGGGTATGCCTCGCACGGGGAGTCGTGGTCGTTCGCGCTCGCGCTGCGGCTGGCGTCGTACGACCTGCTCCGCGCCGACGGCGACGACCCGATCCTGATCCTCGACGACGTGTTCGCCGAGCTCGACACCGAGCGTCGCGCCCAGCTCGCCCAGCTGGTGGCCGGCGCCGAGCAGGTGCTGGTCACCGCGGCGGTGGCGGCCGACGTGCCGGCGGCGCTGGCCGGCGTCCGCTACCTCGTCGGGAACGGCGAGGTACGTCGTGACGAGTGACCCGCGAGCCGGGGGCGCCGACGACCCGGACTGCACGGACCCGAACGACGAGGTCACGGCAGCGTCGACCTCGATCCCCGAGCCCGAGCCGCACCACGACGACGGCCTCGACCTCGCCCGCGCCCTGACCCGCGCGGCCGCCGGGTCGACACCCAAGCAGCGGACCAAGAAGCGCAAGTGGGACGGACGCCGACCCGGGAGCCGCGTGTCCGGTTCCCACCCCGACGAGCGCGACCCCCAGCTCCTCGACACCACCGTGGGCCGGCTCGTCGGCGACCACGGGTGGGAGGTCGACCTGCGCGTGCACGGCGTCTTCGGCCGGTGGGCGGAGCTCGTCGGCGCCGACGTGGGCCAGCACTGCACCCCCGAGTCGTTCGCCGACGGCAAGCTCGTGGTCCGCACCGACTCCACCGCGTGGGCGACCCAGCTGCGCCTGCTCGCCCCCACCGTCGTACGCCGTCTCAACCAGGAGCTCGGGCACGGCACGGTCACCCTGATCGAGGTCCTCGGGCCGCACCTCCCGACGTGGAAGAAGGGGCGACGCTCCACCCGCGACGGCCGCGGACCGCGCGACACCTACGGGTGAGCACAGACGATCTGGGGGCCCCGTCGACGTACAGGGACCCATCCGCACCCCTGATCGGGCGCCCGAGAGGCCTTCACGAGCCCCTCAGGGCACGTTTTCTCCACAGATCCCCCCGAACTGACGGGTCGACGCGTGGCAGAGGCCCCTCAGCCCGGTATCATGGACATCGGGTCGCCGGCTCCCCAGCTGTTGCGGCCTCCTGCATGTCACGTGTGTGTCAAACGTAGGTAAGGCCAGAGCCGTCCGGTCCCGCCGGACAGCCCATTGCGAAGAGGTGTGTGTGACCGACGAATCCCCCCTCGACACTGTCGAGAGCCCCGTCGAAACTCCAGAGGTCCCCGCGCTGAGGGGCACCGCACCCGCCGAAGGAACGTCGTACGACGCGTCCGCGATCCAGGTCCTCGAAGGTCTGGAGGCGGTGCGCAAGCGTCCGGGCATGTACATCGGCTCGACCGGTGAGCGCGGCCTGCACCACCTGATCTGGGAGATCGTCGACAACGCGGTGGACGAGGCGCTGGCCGGTCACTGCGACCGGATCGTCGTCACCCTCCGGGCCGACGGCGCCATCCAGGTCGAGGACAACGGGCGCGGCATCCCCACCGACACCGCACCCGGCCAGGAGATGGCTGCCGTCACGATGGCGCTCACGATGCTGCACGCCGGCGGCAAGTTCGGTGGCGGCGGCTACAAGGTCTCCGGTGGTCTGCACGGCGTCGGCGTCTCGGTCGTCAACGCGCTCTCCTCGCACCTGATCGTCGACGTCAAGAACCGCGGCCACCTGTGGCGCCAGTCGTTCAGCATCGGTGTGCCCGATGGTCCGCTCGAGCAGGTCCGCCCGATGGAGCCGGGTGAGCGCACCGGCACGACGGTCACCTACTGGGCCTCGGAGGAGATCTTCGAGACCACGACCTACTCCCTGGAGACGATCTCCAACCGCTTCCGCGAGATGGCCTTCCTCAACAAGGGCCTCGAGATCGTCGTGCACGACGAGCGCCCGGCGGCCGACGAGGTGCTGGAGGCGGTCGAGGACGAGACCGTCGCCCGCGACGTCGACCAGGCCGGCGCCGACGCGATCCACAAGGGCGAGGGCGGTGGGCTCCAGCGCGTCTTCAAGTACGACCGCGGCCTCGTCGACTACGTCGAGCACCTCAACCGCCGCAAGGACAAGGCCAACCCGACGATCATCTCCTTCGAGGCCGAGACGCCCGACAGCGTCGAGAACCACATGAGCCTCGAGGTGGCGATGCAGTGGAACACCTCGTTCACCGAGTCGGTCCACACCTTCGCCAACACGATCAACACCCACGAGGGCGGCACCCACGAGGAAGGCTTCCGGGCGGCGCTGACCGGCCTGGTCAACCACTGGGGCGAGGAGTGGGGCCTGATCAAGAAGCGCGAGGACCGCGTCTCGGGTGACGACATCCGCGAGGGCCTCACCGCGATCATCTCGATCAAGATGGGCGAGCCCCAGTTCGAGGGCCAGACCAAGACCAAGCTCGGCAACACCGAGGCCAAGGGCTTCGTGCAGCGGATCATGAACGACCAGCTCGGCGACTGGTTCGAGAAGAACCCCGCCGAGGGGCGCGACATCGTCCGCAAGTCCCAGGCCGCGGCGTCCGCCCGGATCGCGGCCCGCAAGGCGCGCGACCTGGCGCGGAGCCGCAAGGGCCTGCTCGGTGGCGGCGGCCTGCCCGGCAAGCTGTCGGACTGCCAGTCGACGAACCCCGCCGAGTGCGAGGTCTTCATCGTCGAGGGTGACTCCGCAGGTGGCTCGGCCCGCCAAGGCCGCGACCCGCGGGTCCAGGCGATCCTCCCGATCCGCGGCAAGATCCTCAACGTCGAGAAGGCCCGCATCGACAAGGTGCTGGCCAACACCGAGGTGCAGGCGATCATCTCCGCGCTCGGGACCGGCATCCACGAGGAGTTCAGCCTCGACAAGCTGCGCTACCACAAGGTCGTCCTGATGGCCGACGCCGACGTCGACGGCCACCACATCAACACGCTGCTGCTGACGCTGCTGTTCCGGTTCATGAAGCCGCTCATCGAGCACGGTTTCGTCTACATGGCCCAGCCCCCGCTCTACCGGATCCGGTGGAACAAGCCGGCCGAGCACGAGTTCGTTTACTCCGACTCCGAGCGCGACGCGCTGATGCGCGACGGCGTGGCCACGGGCAAGAAGCTGCCCAAGGAGAACCCGGTCCAGCGCTACAAGGGTCTCGGTGAGATGAACGCCGAGGAGCTGTGGGACACGACCATGAACCCCGAGCAGCGCCTGATGCTCCAGGTCACGCTCGACGACGCCGCCCAGGCCGACGAGATCTTCTCGATCCTGATGGGCGAGGACGTCGAGCAGCGACGGTCGTTCATCCAGCGCAACGCCAAGGACGTCCGATTCCTCGATATCTAGGCATCTAGCGAGATTCCTAGATTCGAGTAGAACCGATCAGAGAGACGAAGAGACGTGACTGAGACCCCCAGCAACCTCGGGACCGGCACCGGCGGCGAGGGCCCCGGGCCCGGCGGCCGGATCGAGCCGATCGAGCTGCAGACCTCGATGCAACGGGCCTACATCGACTACGCGATGGCGGTCATCGTCGGTCGCGCGCTGCCCGACGTACGCGACGGGCTCAAGCCGGTGCACCGCCGGGTGCTCTACGCCATGTACGACGGCGGCTACCGGCCGGACCGCGGTTTCTCGAAGTGCTCGCGCGTCGTCGGTGACGTCATGGGTCAGTACCACCCGCACGGCGACACCGCGATCTACGACACCCTCGTCCGGCTCGCCCAGCCGTGGGTGATGCGCGCCCCGCTGGTCCACGGCCAGGGGAACTTCGGCTCGCCGGGCAACGACTCGGCGGCCGCCATGCGGTACACCGAGTGCCGGATGGCGCCGCTGGCGCTCGAGATGGTCCGCGACATCGACCAGGACACGGTCAACTTCCAGCCCAACTACGACGGTCGCTCCTCGGAGCCGACCATCCTCCCGGCGCGCTACCCGAACCTGCTGGTCAACGGGTCCGCCGGCATCGCGGTCGGCATGGCGACCAACATCCCGCCGCACAACCTGCGCGAGGTCGCGGAGGGTGCCCAGTGGGCGCTGGCCCACCCCGACGCCACCCGCGAGGAGCTCCAGGACGCGCTCGTGGAGCGGATCAAGGGTCCCGACTTCCCCAACGGCGCGATGATCGTGGGCCGCGAGGGCATCGAGCAGGCCTACCGCACCGGTCGCGGCTCGGTCACCCAGCGCGCGGTCATCGAGATCGACGAGGACAGCAAGGGCCGCACCTGCCTGGTGATCAGCGAGCTGCCCTACATGGTCAACCCGGACAACCTCGCGCTGAAGATCGCCGAGCTCGCCGACTCCGGCAAGGTCCAGGGCATCTCCGACGTCCGCGACGACTCGTCGGGCCGGACCGGCCAGCGGCTGGTCGTCGTGCTCCGCCGCGACTCCGTCGCCCGCGTGGTGCTCAACAACCTGCTCAAGCACACCGAGCTGCAGACCAACTTCAGCGCCAACATGCTGGCCCTCGTCGACGGCGTGCCGCGCACGCTGACGATCGACCAGTTCATCAGCAACTGGGTCGCCCACCAGATCGAGGTCATCCAGCGCCGGACCCGCTACCGCCTCGCCGAGGCCGAGCGCGAGGCCCACATCCAGCGCGGCCTGGTCAAGGCGCTCGACGCCCTCGACGAGGTCATCGCCCTGATCCGTCGTTCGCCGGACGCCAACGAGGCCCGCAGCGGCCTGATGCAGCTCCTCGACATCGACGAGGTCCAGGCCGTCGCGATCCTCGACATGCAGCTGCGCAAGCTCGCTGCCCTCGAGCGCCAGAAGATCATCGACAAGCTGGCCGAGCTCGAGCTGATCATCGCCGACCTGCAGGACATCCTCGCGAACGAGGCCCGCCAGCGGCAGATCGTCGCCGACGAGCTGACCGCGATCGTCGACAAGTACGGCGACGAGCGCCGTACCCAGATCATCGCGGCCGACGGCGACCTGTCGATGGAGGACCTCATCCCCGACGAGGACCTCGTCGTCTCCATCACCCGCGGTGGCTACGCCAAGCGCACCCGCGCCGACCAGTACCGCACCCAGAAGCGCGGCGGCAAGGGCGTGCGTGGCGCGACCCTGCGCGGTGACGACGTCGTCGAGCACTTCATCTCGACGACCAACCATCACTGGCTGCTGTTCTTCACCACGGCCGGGCGGGTCTACCGCACCAAGGCCTACAACCTGCCCGAGGCCCAGCGTGACGCCAAGGGCGGCCACGTCGCCGGCCTGCTCAGCTTCCAGCCGGACGAGAACATCGCGCAGGTGCTGGCGATCCGCGACTACGAGCAGGCGCCGTACCTCGTGCTCGCGACCCGCAACGGACTGGTGAAGAAGACCCGGTTGGGTGACTACAACAGCCCGCGCCAGGCCGGCGTCATCGCGATCAACTTCCGTGAGGACGACGACGAGCTGATCGGCGCCGAGCTGGCCAACGCCGAGGACGACATCCTGCTGGTCTCCCGCAAGGGACAGTCGATCCGCTTCCGTGCCGACGACACCCAGCTCCGCCCGATGGGTCGCGCCACGTCCGGCGTCTCCGGGATGAAGTTCCGCGAGGGCGACTCGCTGCTCTCGATGTCGGTCATCCGTGCCGAGCAGGTCGCGGCCGAGGAGGCGGCGGAGGCCGCAGCCCAGGCGGCCGGCGAGTCGACGGCTCCCGGTGACCTGCCCGACGTCGTCGAGCAGTACGTCTTCACGATCACCGACGGCGGCTTCGCCAAGCGGACCCGGATCTCCGACTACCGCCTGCAGTCGCGCGGCGGCATCGGCATCAAGGCGATGTCGCTCGCCAACCAGGACCGCGGGGTCCTGGTGGGTGCGTTCATCGTGGTCGAGGGTGACGAGATCCTCGCGATCACCCAGGCCGGCCAGGTCGTGCGCAGCCCGATCAACGAGCACTTCCGGGCCACCGGTCGCTCGACGATGGGGGTGAAGTTCGTGACGCCGAAGCCCGGAGACGCGGTTGCCGTCGTGGCGCGCTCGGTCGAGGCCAAGGACGAGGAAGTGCCCGAGTCCGCCGAGGACGAGGCCACCGGGGCGTCCACGGGCGACGTTCCCGAGTCGTCGGAC
>DASTUX010000056.1:0-11559 GCA_035759395.1 Nocardioides sp. | reverse complement strand
CCTCACCGACCTCGGCTTCACCCACGTCGAGTTCATGCCGGTGATGGAGCACCCCTTCGGCGGCTCGTGGGGCTACCAGGTCACGTCGTACTTCGCGCCGACCGCGCGCTTCGGCGACCCCGACGGCTTCCGCCACCTCGTTGACCGCCTGCACCAGGCCGGCATCGGGGTCATCGTCGACTGGGTGCCCGCGCACTTCCCGAAGGACGAGTTCGCGCTCGCCCGCTTCGACGGCACCCCGCTCTACGAGGACCCGAACCCGTCGCGCGGCGAGCACCCCGACTGGGGCACCTACGTCTTCAACTTCGGGCGTCGCGAGGTGCGCAACTTCCTGGTGGCCAACGCGCTCTACTGGCTCGAGGAGTTCCACATCGACGGGCTGCGCGTCGACGCGGTGGCCTCGATGCTCTACCTCGACTACTCCCGCGAGCCCGGCGAGTGGACCCCGAACGTGCACGGCGGCCGGGCGAACCTCGAGGCGGTGCAGTTCCTCCAGGAGACGAACGGCACGGTCCACAAGCGGGTCCCCGGCGCGGTCACGATCGCCGAGGAGTCGACCTCGTGGGAGGGCGTCACCCGGCCCACGTCCGAGGACGGGCTGGGCTTCGACTTCAAGTGGAACATGGGCTGGATGCACGACTCGCTCGGCTACATGCAGCACGAGCCGGTGCACCGGGCCTACCACCACGGCGAGATGACGTTCTCGCTCGTCTACGCCTGGTCGGAGAACTACGTCCTGCCGATCAGCCACGACGAGGTCGTCCACGGCAAGGGATCGCTGCTGCGCAAGATGCCCGGCGACCGCTGGCAGCAGCTGGCCAACCTGCGTGCCTACCTGGGCTTCATGTGGGCACACCCGGGCAAGCAGCTGCTGTTCATGGGCGCCGAGCTGGGCCAGGAGTCCGAGTGGGCAGAGGCCCGCGAGCTGGACTGGTGGCTGCTCGACCACCCCGAGCACCGCGGCGTCCAGTCCCTGGTCCGCGACCTCAACTCGGCGTACACCTCCACCCCGGCCATGTGGACGCGCGACAACGAACCGGACACGTTCCAGTGGATCGACGCCAACGACGCCGGGCGCAACATCTTCTCGTTCGTCCGGCGCGACGGCGACGCCCCCGACCTGGTCTGCCTCGCGAACTTCGCGGCGGTGCCGTACGACGGCTACCGCCTCGGGCTCCCGTCCGCGGGCGTGTGGGACGAGCTGGTCAACACCGATGCCGAGGCCTACACCGGCTCCGGGGTCGGCAACCTGGGCTCGGTGACCGCGGTCGACGGCGAGTGGTCCGGCCAGCCGGCGCACGCCGACATCGTCGTACCCCCACTCGCCACCGTCTGGTTGCGGCGCCGCGACTAGTCTGACGTCGTGATCGAGGAGCCCACCACCGTCATCACGGTCGCAGACGGGATCGCCCGGATCACCTGGGTCCCGGACCTCCACGACGAGGGGCTGATGGCCGCCGTCGACGTCGTACGACGCGAGGTCGAGGCCGCGCTCGACGAGCACGTGCGGGTCGAGGCCCTGGTCTCCCCCGACGACGAGCTCGCGCAGCGCGTCGCCACCTGGTCCGGCCTGCGCCGCGAGGGCGTCATGCGCGGGGTGACCGTCGACGGCACCGCGGTGGACCGGATCGTCTACGCGCGGCTCGCGACCGACCTGCCCGTCCACGAGCCCGAGGGCTTCCGGGCGCTGCTGAACTCGTTCCTGCCGCGCAAGCGCGCGATCAGCCAGATGCTGCTGCGCGACACCGACCAGCGGGTGCTGCTCTGCCAGCTGACCTACAAGCAGGACTGGGACCTGCCCGGAGGCGTTGTCGAGGTGGGCGAGTCACCCCAGCTCGCCGTGGCCCGAGAGGTGGAGGAGGAGCTCGGCCTGGACCTGCCGGCCGGCCCGCTCCTGGTGACCGACTGGCTGCCGCCGTGGAGCGGCTGGGACGACGCGCTCTGCCTGGTCTTCGACGGAGGCGTCCACGACGCCTCACTCCTCGACGACGTCGTGAAGCAGCCGCGCGAGATCCGGGCCGCCGAGTTCTGCACGCTCGACGAGGTCCGTGAGCGGTGCGCCGACTTCACCGCACGTCGGATCGAGGCCGCGCTCGGCAACGTCGGCGGTCCGACCGCCTACACCGAGTCCGGGCACTGACCGTGCCCTGAGCGGGCCCAGCCCCTGCCGCTCGGGACGAAAAGGCGCAAAGATCGCCGGATGAGCACCTTCGTCTTCGACTTCAGCCAGGGCAACAGGGACCAGAAGGACCTTCTCGGCGGCAAGGGCGCCAACCTCGCCGAGATGACCAACCTCGGCCTGCCGGTGCCGCCCGGGTTCACGATCACGACCGAGGCCTGCCGGGCCTACCTCGAGCAGGGTCGCGAGCCCGACGGGCTGGCCGACGAGGTCGGCGAGCACCTCGCGAAGCTCGAGCAGGCGATGGGGCGCCGGCTCGGCGACCCCGAGGACCCGCTGCTGGTGTCGGTCCGCTCGGGCGCGAAGTTCTCCATGCCCGGGATGATGGAGACGGTCCTCAACATCGGCCTCAACGACGAGTCGGTCCGTGGCCTCGCGACCCAGAGCGACGACGAGCGGTTCGCGCTCGACTCCTACCGGCGACTGCTCCAGATGTTCGGCTCGACGGTGCTCGGCATCGAGTCCGACGTCTTCGCGAAGGAGCTCGACGACCTCAAGGGCCGGCGCGGCACGACCGAGGACACCGAACTGGTTCCCGACGACCTGCGTGAGCTGGTGGCGACGTACAAGGCGTGCATCGACGAGCACGCGGGTCGCCCGTTCCCGCAGGACCCGCGCGAGCAGATGGACCTCGCGGTGCGCGCCGTCTTCGACTCGTGGAACACCGAGCGGGCGGTGCTCTACCGCCGCCAGGAGCAGATCCCCGAGGACCTCGGCACCGCGGTGAACATCCAGGCGATGGTCTTCGGCAACCTGGGCCTCAGCTCGGGGTCGGGTGTCTGCTTCACCCGCGACCCGGCGTCGGGCGCCCAGGGCGAGTACGGCGACTACCTGCAGAACGCGCAGGGCGAGGACGTCGTCGCCGGCATCCGCAACACCGTGTCGCTGGCCGACCTCGCCGAGATCGACAAGACGTCGCACGACGAGCTGCTGGCGATCATGGCGACGCTCGAGCAGCACTACCGGGACATGTGCGACATCGAGTTCACGATCGAGCGCGGCAAGCTGTGGATGCTGCAGACCCGGGTCGGCAAGCGGACCCCGGAGGCGGCCTTCCGGATCGCGGTGCACATGGCCGATGAGGGGCTGATCGACCTCGACGAGTCGGTACGCCGTGTCAGCGGCGCACAGCTCGCGCAGCTGATGTTCCCGCGCTTCGACCCCGCGGCCGAGCGGACGCTGCTGGCGAAGGGGATGAACGCCTCCCCCGGTGCGGCCGTCGGGAGGGCGGTGTTCGACTGGCGCACCGCGGTCGAGTGGGCCGAGCGCGGCGAGGACGTGATCCTGGTCCGCAAGGAGACCAGCCCCGACGACCTGCACGGGATGATGGTCGCCCGCGGGATCCTGACCAGCCGCGGTGGGAAGACCTCGCACGCGGCCGTCGTCGCGCGGGGCATGGGCCGCACCTGCGTGTGCGGCGCCGAGGCGCTCGAGGTGGACGTCAAGGAGGGCGAGTTCACCGTGCGCGGCGGCAAGACCGTGCGCGAGGGCGACGTCATCTCCATCGACGGGACGACCGGCGAGATCTTCGACGGCGCGGTCCCGGTGGCCGACTCCCACGTCGTCCGGTACTTCGAGGGCGAGGAGGTCGACGACCAGGTGGTCTCGGCCGTCGCGCGGCTGATGGAGCACGCCGACGCCGCCCGGCGGCTGCAGGTGCGGACCAACGCCGACACCCCCGAGGACGCAGAACGGGCACGGCGGTTCGGCGCGCAGGGCATCGGCCTGTGCCGCACCGAGCACATGTTCCTCGGCGACCGCCGCCAGCTGGTGGAGGACCTGATCGTCGCGGACGACGCGGAGGGCCAGACCGCTGCGCTCGACGCGCTTCTCCCCCGCCAGCGCGAGGACTTCACCGGGATCCTCGAGGCGATGGACGGGCTGCCGGTGACGATCCGGCTCATCGACCCGCCGCTGCACGAGTTCCTCCCCGACCTCACCGAGCTGTCGGTCGCGATGGCGGTCGCCGACACCCGGGGGCACCGCAAGAAGCGCGAGCGCAAGCTGCTCGAGGCGGTCCAGCGGCTGCACGAGCAGAACCCGATGCTCGGTCTGCGCGGGGTCCGGCTCGGCATCGTGATCCCCGGACTGTTCACCATGCAGGCCCGCGCGATCCTCGAGGCCGCCGTGGCGAGGATCCGCGCGGGCGGCGACCCGCGGCCCGAGATCATGATCCCGCTCGTCGCGAGCGTCCGGGAGCTCGACCTGGTCAAGCGGCGGATCCTCGACGTCGCGCGCGACGTACGTGAGGAGAGCGGCGTCGAGGTGGACTTCATGGTCGGCACCATGATCGAGCTGCCGCGAGCGGCACTCACGGCGGCCAGCATCGCCGGCTCGGCGGAGTTCTTCTCGTTCGGCACCAACGACCTGACCCAGATGACCTGGGGCTTCTCCCGCGACGACGTGGAGGCGTCGTTCTTCAGCACCTACCTCGAGCAGGGCGTCTTCCCGGTCTCGCCGTTCGAGTCGCTGGACACCGAGGGCGTGGGCGCGCTGGTCCGGACCGCCGCGGAGCAGGGACGCGCCGCCCGGCCGGAGCTCCACCTCGGGGTGTGCGGCGAGCACGGCGGCGACCCGGCCTCGATCCACTTCTTCGACGACGTCGGGCTCGACTACGTCTCCTGCTCGCCGTTCCGGGTCCCCGTCGCCCGGCTCGAGGCGGGTCGCTCCGCCCTCGGTGGCGGCTGAGACCTCACCGTGGTTGATCCGATGCACCAGGTGCGTCGGATCAACCACACAGACCGAAATGGCGGGCTGCGCTGCGCTAGGTTGCCCCGATGGGACTCGCCGCCGACATCAGCTACCGCCACCCGCGACCGAACCCGGTCCAGCGGGCCGTCCAGTCCTTCGCCTCGACGAAGCCGGGGGCGTGGACGTTCTCGAAGACCCTGCCGGCCCTGGACCGGGGCATGTCCCGGATCACGAAGGGGCGGACCAGCCTGCCGCGGCTGCTGGCGGCCCTGCCGGTGCTGGTGCTGACGAGCACCGGCCGCAAGAGCGGGCTGCAGCGCGAGACGTACCTGATCGCCGTACCGCTGGGCGATGACCTCGCGCTGCTCGGCACCAACTTCGGGCAGGCGGGCACCCCGGCGTGGGTCCACAACCTCGAGGCCGACCCACGGGCCGCGCTGACCCACCACGGCATCACCCGCGACGTCGTGGCGCGGCCGGCCACGGAGGACGAGCGCGAGCAGGTGCTGGCCAACTCCACCGGCATCTACAGCGGGTACGTGAAGTACCAGCAGCGGATCACCGGTCGCCGGCTGCGGATCTTCGTGCTCGAGTCGGCGCCGGCCGCCTGAGCCCGGTCGGGCAGCGGGTCAGAAGAGCGCGGACGCGAGGTTCCCGCGAGCCTTCAGCACACGCGGGTCGTCGTTGCCGACGGCGCCGAACAGACCGAGCAGGTGGTCGCGCACGCGGTCGCGGTCGTCACCCGCCGTCCGGCGCACGACGTCGATGAGCCGGTCGAACGCGTCGCCGACGTGTCCGCCGAGCATGTCGAGGTCGGCCACCATGATCTGCGCGTCGAGGTCGTCGGGGTTGGCGGCCGCGGCCTCGCGGGCCTGGTTGAGGTCGACACCCTGGGTGCGCTGGAGCAGCCGGGCCATGGCCAGCCCCGCGGCCGCCTCGGCGTCGGCGGGGTTGGCGTCGATCAGCTTCTGGTACTCAGCGACCGCGAGGTCCACGTCACCCTCGCCGAGGGCGTCCTGGGCGGCGGCGTAGCGCGGGTCGACGGCGGGCTCGGCGTCCTCGCCCTCGGTCGGCGCGGGCGCCGCACCCCGCGGCTGGTGCCGTCCGGTGATCCCCTGGGTGGTCAGCTGCTGCATCACCTGAGTGAGCGCGGTCCGCAGCTCCTCGATCGGGACGACGTCCTGGAGCAGCGGCATCGGCCGGCCGTCGATGACGACCACCACGAGCGGGATCGACGGGATCTGCATCGCCTGGGCGATCGAGGGTGCCGCGTCGATGTCGACGAGACCGGCGAGGAACCGGCCCTCGAACTCGCCGGACAGGATCCGGATGTCCTCGGCGAGGTCCGCGCTCTCGGGCATCCGGGTCCGGGAGTAGAACGCCAGCAGCACGGGGGCGCCCATCGACGCCTCGATCGTGGCCTGGAAGTTCTCCTCGGTGATGTCCAGGGAGTACGACGAGCCGTTGCCGCCCGGCGTACCGGCACCCCCAGCGCCACCCACAGGGCCACCCGCGGACGGCGGAGGGGTTGCGGGTCGCTTGAGGGCGGAGAGGTCGATCGCTCCGGGGCGCGAGAACGGCTGCTGCGTCATGGCGGCAATCCTAGAGAAGCCCCGCGATCCCACCCACGGCGGCGGGGGGCTCGGGCACGGGCTTGGGCTCGAGCTTGTAGTGCAGGCGGACCACCTCGGCCGACCAGAGTCGCAGCTCGTGGTCGGTCCGCAGCACGCCCTCGTCGTCGACGTAGACGTGGAACTGCTCGCGGATCGGAACCGTGGCGGCGTACGTCGAGCCGCCGTCCTCGACCACCACGTAGGCGCCGTCGACACCGAACGCGCCACCCTCCGACCGCAGCCACAAGGAGCCGTCCGGGTCCGCGTCGGGACGGAGGAACACCTGCACGTTGCCGCTCTCGAGCGGGAAGGCCACGTGCACGCTGGGCCGGTCGGCGCCGGGCAGCAGGCGGTGGGAGTAGCACCCGCTGTAGACGTACTCCCCCGTCGCGCGCAGCGTGCGGAGCCACCCTGCCGAGTGCTGCGCACCCGTGGCGTCGGTGATCAGCGAGACCCGGCTGTCCATGCCCCGGGCGACGTCGAGCGGGCGCGTGGGCAGGGCGAGCTGCTCCACCCGCCTGCCGAAGAGACGCGAGATGAGCTCCCCACCGGGCTGGAAGGCCGGCCGCCACCCGGTCCACACCTCCATCCGCCAGTCCGAGGTGTGCTCGTAGAAGTCACGGACGACCGGCGTCAGGTCCGCCGCGTCGAAGCCGGGCCCGTCGAGCGAGGAGAGGTGGGCGATGAGTCCCGCGCCGGGAACGTCCTCGTGCACCTGTCCTCCGGCCCGCGCCGCCGCGTCGCCGAGCCAGCCGTCGCGGACGACCGACCCGGAGGCCATCGGCGCGTCCAGCCAGCTGTGCTCGCCGGCCAGGTCCACGGGTCGGCCGACGGCACGCCACCACTTGCGCGTGAGGAGGTCGAGGCCGGAGTTCATCGGACCACCCTAGGAAACGTCAGAAGCGGGCCGGCTCCCGGTACTCGCCCCACTCGGCGCGGAGGGCATCGCAGATCTCGCCGAGCGAGGCCTCGACGCGAACTGCGTCGAGCATCGCCTCGATCAGGTTCTCGTCGGTGCGCGCGACGTCGACCATCCGCTGTACGGCGGCCGCCACCGCGTCCTCGTCGCGCGCGGCCCGGCGCGCCGCGAGCTCGCGGACCTGCTCGACCTCGACCTCGTGCGAGACCCGGAGGATCTCGAGGTCGTGGGTGACCGAGTCCTTGTGGCAGTTCACGCCGACGATCCGCTTGTCGCCCTTCTCGAGCGCGACCTGGTACTCGAACGCCGCCTCGGCGATCTCGGACATGAACCAGCCGTCCTCGATGCCGCGCAGCAGGCCGCGGGTGACGGGCCACCTGGCCGCTTCGGCCGCGCCGGTCGCGGTGCGCATCTCCTCCGCGAGCTGGTCGGTGTCGGCATGGGTCAGCTCCGAGCCGCCCAGGGCGAGGATCCTGTCGAAGATCGCGTTCGCCTCGGCCTCGAGCCGGTCGGTGAGCGCCTCGACGTACCAGGAGCCGCCGAGCGGGTCCGCCACGTTGACGACGCCGGTCTCCTCCATGATCACCTGCTGGGTGCGCAGCGCGATCTCGGCCGCCTGCTCGCTCGGCAGCGCGAGGGTCTCGTCGAGGGCGTTGGTGTGCAGCGAGTTGGTGCCGCCGAGCACGGCCGAGAGGGCCTCGATCCCGGTGCGGACCACGTTGTTGTAGGGCTGCTGGGCGGTCAGCGAGACGCCGGCGGTCTGGGTGTGGAAGCGCAGCCACTGCGCCTTCTCGGTCTTCGCGCCGTAGACGTCGCGCAGCCAGCGCGCCCAGATCCGGCGGGCCGCGCGGAACTTCGCGATCTCCTCGAAGAAGTCCACGTGTGCGTCGAAGAAGAACGACAGGCCGGGCGCGAAGACGTCGACGTCGAGGCCGCGGGAGAGCCCGAGCTCGACGTACCCGAAGCCGTCGGCGAGCGTGAACGCGAGCTCCTGCGCGGCCGTCGAGCCGGCCTCGCGGATGTGGTAGCCGGAGACCGAGAGCGGCTTGTACGCCGGGATCTTCTCGGTGCAGTACTCCATCAGGTCGCCGATCAGGCGCAGGTGCGGCTCGGGTGTGAAGAGCCACTCCTTCTGGGCGATGTACTCCTTGAAGATGTCGGTCTGCAACGTGCCGTTGAGCTTGGCGGTGTCGACGCCGGCGCGCTCGGCGGCGACGAGCATCATGCAGAAGACGGGGATCGCGGGGCCGCTGATCGTCATCGACGTGGTGACCTCGCCGAGGTCGATGCCGTCGAAGAGGATCTCCATGTCGGCGGCCGTGTCGATGGCGACGCCGCAGTGGCCCACCTCGCCGAGCGACATCGGGTCGTCGGAGTCGCGCCCCATCAGGGTCGGCATGTCGAAGGCCACCGAGAGCCCGCCACCACCGCGGCCGAGGATCATCTTGTAGCGCTCGTTGGTCTGGTGGGCGTTGCCGAAGCCGGCGAACTGGCGGATCGTCCAGGTCCGCCCGCGGTAGCCGGTCGGATAGAGCCCACGGGTGAACGGGAACTCGCCGGGCCACTCGGAGTCATCGGCGCCGTACGCCGGATCCACCTCGACGCCGCTGAGCGTCGTGAAGTCCGCGTCGCGAACCCGCGACTGCTCGTAGCGGGCCTGCCAGCGGGATCGTGCGTCCATGGATCCGACAGTAGGAGCCTCACCGCACCCAGCGGTAGACCTGCCCGTCGCGCACCTCCACGGCGCGCGGTGGCTTCGGCGTCGGGTGGGCGCGCAGGTGGTCGATCACCCGTGACCGGCCACGCAGCGACAGCTCGCCGTCGGTCCAGTGCAGGTAGGGGTGGAGCAGGTCACGCAGCTCGCCCCACTCCCCCGCGTCCATCGCGTTCCAGGCGGCGGCCGCGGGCGCGGGCTGCTCGGGGAGGTCGTGCAACATCGCCGGTACGCACATCCGCCAGGCGTCCACGACCAGCTCGCGCATCTCGTCCGCGGCCAGCCGCGGCAGGTGGGCGCAGACCCACTGGTAGCGCAGGTCCGAGGTCGGCGGGAGGAAGAACGTCTCGGGGTCCGAGGCCACCAGACCGTCCCGCTCGGCCCGCGGGAAGCCGAACCCCATCGCCAGCTCGTCCTTCGAGAACGAGACGTACACGAGCTGCCTGACCTTGAGCTTCCAGCGCCCGCCGATCATCCGCTCGTAGGTCCGCGGCAGCGCGAGGCCCACGCGTCGTACGTCGTCGGCCGTGGTCATGGCCCTAGAAGTCGCCGGCGGCGTGGCGGACCGGGGCGAGGATCGCGGAGAGGTTCTCCAGCTCGGCCTCGGAGAGCGCACCGAGTGCGAAGTCGGACTCGACGAGGTCGCGGGTGGCCGCCTCGACCAGCGCCCGGCCGGCGTCGGTGATCTCGGCGAGCACGGCCCGCCCGTCCTCGGGGTGCGGGCGGCGTACGACGAGGCCGGCGGACTCGAGCCGGCGCACGATCGAGGTGACCGAGGTGGGGTGCACCTGGAGCCGCTCGCCCATCTTGCCCAGCGGCAGCGAGCCGCGCGACGAGAACACCAGCAGCACGAGGGCCTCGTAGCGGGCGAAGGTCAGGCCGTGCGGCTTGAGGATCGCGTCGAGGCGGCCGATCACCAGCTGCTGGACCCGCATCAGGGAGGTCACCGCGTGCATCGCCGGAACCCCGCTCCACCGGTTGCCCCACTGGCGCGCGGCCTCGTCGATCGGGTCGAACGGAAGGCGGGCCGTGGGCATGCGGACACCCTATGGGGCCCTAGTTGATGCGTGGCCCGCGCAGACCCGAGCGCTGCACGACCCGCTGGATCGCCAGGTCGCGGGCATCGGGCTGGCCGACGTAGCGGATGTCGCGCAGCCCCTGCTCGGTCGCCGCGGACTCGAAGCAGAAGTGGCCGAAGCCGAGCAGCCGCCCGTGCAACGGCTTGACCACGGTGATGTCGAGGATCCGGCTGAGCGGCATGGTCGCGAGGTTCTGCGACAACACACCGTGGACCCGGAAGACCCGCATGTTGGTGATCACGAAGCGGTCGCGGTGCTCGCGCATCGCCAGCCAGCCTGCGTGGGCCAGGGTCGCGCCGGCCAGCAGCATGGGGATCCACGCGATCTCGAGGTAGACGTAGGCCGACAGCACCAGCAACCCGACCGCCACCACGACCTCGAGCATCGAGCGGACGTAGGCCACCCAGTGGTGCTTGACCTCGTCGACGATGACCTCGCCCTCGTCGCGCAGCAGGTGCTTGCGGATGTTGGGGTCGGTCAGGCTCACGGCACGGCTCGTCGAACCGCGGGCTGGATCAACGCAGCGCGCCGACGAAGTCGATCACGGCCGTGAACAGCTGCTCCGCGAGGCTCCAGGTCTGGCCGACACCGGCCTTGGCCGCGCCGGCGAGGCCGTTGGGGTCCGTGAACATCCAGAACCCAACGAACATCACGACAACAGCGAGCAGCGCCTTCTTGGCGTTCATCGCGTCAAACTCCGTTTCCCCCCGAGCGGTCACCGGTCCAGACCATGTCTAGCAGGACTAGACCGGTCCGGAGGACAGGCGCGCCCGTCCGTGAGGCTGTCAGGCGGCGGACGGGATGCTGCGGCGAGCGACCACGGGGAGGTAGTGCTCCTCGACCAGCTGGCCCACGACCGCTCCCCAGCTGCGCCCGGCGACGTCGCCCAGGGCCTGGCGGGCCAGTCGGCCGCGCAGGTCCGGGTCGTCGACGAGCGTGGCCACCTCGCGACACAGGGCCTCCGGGTCGCTGGGGTCGAAGAGCAGGCCGGTGCGCCCGTGCCGGACCAGGTCGAGCGGGCCGCCCGCGGCCGCGGCCACGACCGGGACGCCGCTGGCCTGGGCCTCCTGCACGGTCTGGCAGAACGTCTCGGACTCACCCGGGTGCACGAACACGTCGAGGCTCGCGAAGGCCGTGGCCAGGTCCTCGCCGCCGAGCATCCCCGTGAAGTGGGCGCCGGGTATCCGCTGCTCGAGCCACCCGCGCTCCGGCCCGTCGCCGACCACGACCAGCCGGGCACCGGGGATGCGGGCCACGTCGGCGAGGCGGCGCACCTGCTTCTCGGCGGCGACCCGGCCGACGTACCCGACGACGACCTCGGGCGGGCCGGACGCTGCACCCGACCAGCCGGCGTGCAGCTCGTC
>DASTUX010000055.1:0-5236 GCA_035759395.1 Nocardioides sp. | reverse complement strand
GTGATCTGCGATCGTCACGCCGGCTGGCTGTTGGGCGCCCAGATGGTCCTCGCGCCCAACGAGCACCTCGAGCTCGGCCCGATCAGCATCTTCCGGCCACCGGGGTGCGGACGGCTTCGGAACGAGTTGTCGGAGAGTGGTGAACGAAAGCTCATCCCCTCCGATGTCGTCGAAGTGCACGGGCTGGCCGTGACGAGCCCCCTGCGCACGGCGTGGGATCTCGGACGCGTGCGTTGGCGCGAGTCCGCGCTGGCCGGGATGGACTCCATGCTGCGACTGCGACAGTTCTCCCGTGATGAGTTCCTTGCAGGCGTGGAGCGATTTCGTGGCGAACGCTGGGTCACGACCCTGCGCACGCTGGCTCCTCTGGCCGACGGCCGCTCGGAGTCACCCGGTGAGTCCGTCCTGAGACTCAGGTGGATCGACTGCGGGCTGCCGACACCAGAGCCGCAGGTGGAGGTGTGGCGCGACGGCGTGCTGCTCGCCCGCCTCGACCTCGCCAACAGGGACCTGAGGTTCGCAGCCGAGTACGACGGTGCGGAATGGCACAGCTCAGACGAGCAGCGCGAGCACGACCGACGCCGTCGCGATGAGGTCGCCCTCGAAGGCTGGCTGGTCGAGCCGTTCGAAGCCCGTAACGTCTTCGGCCGGCAGCGGGACTGTGAGACCCGATTGATCAACGGAGCCCATGAAGCTCGCAAAGCGCTCGGCCGACGCGTCCACCTGTGAGGCAGTTGCGCCGACTCGGCGTGGTGGGGCGATGCAGTAGCGCCGACTCGGCGCCGTAGAGCGTTGCAGTAACGCCGACTCGTCAGAAGATGATGTCGCCGGACTTGCGGCGCGAGCGCAGGAGGGCGATGGCCTCGTCCAGGATGTCCTGGGCCTCCTTGTCGGAGCGGCGCTCCTTCACGTAGGCCAGGTGCGTCTTGTACGGCTCGATCTTGGGCGCCGGGGGTGCGTTCTCCGAGTCGCGGCCCGCGGGGAGCCCGCACTTGGGGCAGTCCCACGAGTCGGGCACCGTGGCCTCGACCGAGAACGTCACCACCGAGCGGTGCTCGTGCGAGCAGAAGTACGTGATGGCCTGACGCGGGGCGGCATCGCCGCGCTCCGCCTCACCCATCGGCCCGGCCCCCACCCGGCTACCGCGAATCGCGTTTCCTGCACCAGCCACGTCGGGTTCTCTCTCTCAGTTCTGGTAGGCCAGCAAGAGGCCAAGGGCGATGACGCAGGCGAACCAGATGACGCCGATACCGACGGTCAGCCGGTCGAGGTTGCGCTCGGCAACCGACGATCCGCCGAGAGAGCTGGAGACGCCGCCGCCGAACATGTCGGACATGCCGCCGCCGCGGCCCTTGTGGAGCAGCACCAGCAGAATCATGATGGCGCTCGAGAGCATGAGCACGATGGTGAAGATGAGGGTCACGGTCGTAAAGCCTACGTCACGCCGACGCGATCACAGGACCGGCATGTCGTAGAACCGGCAGATCCCGCCGAACTCATCGGCCTGCAGGCTCGCGCCGCCCACGAGGGCACCGTCGACGTCGGTCTTCTCCATGATCCCGGCGATGTTCGCGGCCTTGACCGAGCCGCCGTAGAGGACGCGTACGGCGCCCGCCGCGGCGTCGCCGTGGACCTCCTGGATACGCGCACGGATCGCCGCACAGACCTCCTGCGCGTCGTCGGGTGTGGCCACCTCGCCGGTGCCGATCGCCCAGACCGGCTCGTAGGCGATGACCAGCGCGCCGACCTGCTCGGCCGTGAACCCGGCCAGCGAGCCGTCCACCTGCGCGAGCGCATAGGCCACGTGCTCGCCTGCCTGACGGATCTCGAGCCCCTCGCCCACGCAGACGATCGGCGTGATCCCGGCCGCCAGCGCCTTGTGCGCCTTGGCGTTCACGATCGCGTCGCTCTCGGCGTGGTACTCACGGCGCTCGGAGTGACCGACGACGACGTAGCTGCAGCCGAGCTTGGCGAGCATGCCCGCCGAGATCTCGCCGGTGTAGGCGCCGGAGTCCTGCGTGGACACGTCCTGCGCGGCGTACTTGATCGCGAGCCGGTCGCCGTCCACCAGCGTCTGCACGGAGCGCAGGTCGGTGAAGGGCGGGCACACGACGACCTCGACCTTGCCGTAGTCGTGCTTCTTGTCCGTGAGCGTCCACGCGAGCTTCTGGACCAGCACCACCGCTTCCTGGTGGTTGAGGTTCATCTTCCAGTTGCCCGCCATCAGCGGCGTGCGGTTCGTGGCCATGGGATTCCTTCTTGTCAGCTCTCGAGGACGGCGATACCGGGCAGTTCCTTGCCCTCGAGGTACTCGAGGCTGGCACCGCCCCCGGTGGAGATGTGGCCGAACGCCGACTCGTCGAAGCCGAGCTTGCGGACCGCCGCGGCCGAGTCGCCACCGCCGACGACCGAGAGCCCGGGGACCTCGGTCAGCGCCTGGGCGACCGCCCGGGTGCCCTCGGCGAACTCGTCGACCTCGAACACGCCCATGGGGCCGTTCCAGAAGACGGTCTGGGCGCCGGCCAGCGCGGCCGCGAAGGCAGCGCCGGAGTCGGGACCGATGTCGAGACCGAGGCTGTCGGCCGGGATCTTGTCGGCGGGTACGACGACCGGTTGCGGCGCGCGGTGACCACCCGGGAAGGCCGTGTCCACCACGATGTCGGTCGGCAGCACGATCTCCACGCCGGACTCCTCGGCGCGCGCCAGGTAGCTGCGGCAGGTGTCGAGCTGGTCCTCCTCGAGAAGGCTCTGGCCGACCTCGTGGCCCTGGGCCTTGAGGAAGGTGAACACCATCCCGCCGCCGATCAGCAGCTTGTCGGCCTTGCCGAGCAGGTTGTCGATCACGCCGAGCTTGTCGGAGACCTTGGAGCCGCCGAGGACGACCACGTACGGCCGCTCGGGGCTCTCGGTGAGCCGCTTCATGACCTCGAGCTCGGTCGCGACCAGGGCGCCCATGGCGTGGGGCAGCCGCTGGGCGACGTCGTACACCGACGCCTGCTTGCGGTGGACCACCCCGAAGCCGTCGGAGACGAACCCGTCCGCGAGCCCGGCGAGCTGGTCGGCGAACGCGCCGCGCTCGGCGTCGTCCTTGCTGGTCTCGCCCGCGTTGAAGCGGACGTTCTCCAGCACGGCGACCTGTCCGTCGCCGAGCGCCTCGACCGTCGCGCGGGCGCTCTCCCCCACCGTGTCGGTGGCGAAGGCGACCTCGGTCCCGAGCAGCTCGCCGAGGCGGGCCGCGACGGGCCCGAGCGAGTACTTCGCGTCCGGCTCACCCTTGGGCCGGCCGAGGTGCGCCGTCACGACCACCCGCGCGCCGGCGTCGGCCAGTGAGCGGATGGTCGGGACGCTGGCGCGGATCCGCCCGTCGTCGGTGATCGTGGTTCCGTCGAGGGGCACGTTCAGGTCCGAGCGGACCAGGACGCGCTTGCCCTTCAACCCGCCCAGCTGCTCGGCCAGGGAGTCGATTCCCGTGTTCGCCACGGTCAGAGGGTCTCGCCGATGTAGGTGATCAGGTCCGCGAGGCGGTTGGAGTAGCCCCACTCGTTGTCGTACCAGCCGACGACCTTGACCTGGTTGCCGATCACCTTGGTGAGCGGCGCGTCGAAGATGCACGACGCCGGGTCGGTGACGATGTCGGAGGAGACGATCGGGTCGGTGGAGTAGCGCAGGAAGCGCCCGTCGGCGGCCTTCTCGATGATCGCGTTGACCTCGTCGACGGTGGTCTCGCGACCGGCCTCGAACGTCAGGTCGGTGGCCGAGCCGGTGGGCACGGGCACGCGCAGCGCGTAGCCGTCGAGCTTGCCCTTGAGCTCGGGCAGGACCAGGCCGATGGCCTTCGCCGCACCGGTCGAGGTGGGCACCACGTTGAGGGCGGCGGCGCGGGCGCGGCGCAGGTCCTTGTGGATGTTGTCCTGGAGGTTCTGGTCGGCCGTGTAGGCGTGGATGGTGGTCATCAGGCCCTTGACGATGCCGAGGTCGTCGTTGAGGGCCTTCGCCATCGGCGCGAGGCAGTTGGTCGTGCAGGAGGCGTTCGAGATCACGGTGTGCGCCGTCGGGTCGTACTGCTCGTGGTTGACGCCCATCACGACGGTGAAGTCCTCGTTGGTGGCGGGCGCGGAGATGATGACCTTCTTGGCGCCGCCGTCCACGTGGGCGCGGGCCTTCAGGCCGTCGGTGAAGAAGCCCGTCGACTCGACGACGACGTCGACGCCGAGGTCGCCCCACTTCAGGTTGGCCGGGTCGCGCTCGGCGAACGCGGCGATCTCCTGGTCACCGACGCGGATCGAGGTGTCCGTCGAGGACACGTCGGCGTCGAGACGACCGAGGATCGAGTCGTACTTGAGCAGGTGCGCCAGGACGGCGTTGTCGGTCAGGTCGTTGACGCCGACGATCTCGATGTCGGCACCCGATGCCCGGACTGCCCGGAAGAAGTTGCGGCCGATCCGGCCGAATCCGTTGATACCTACGCGAACGGTCATTGCGATGGCTCCTGCTGCTAGTGCGAACGGTGCGTGAGCTGGTGGAGCAGGAGCCCAGGGGTCGGGGCACCCGCGTCGCGAACGACCCTATCGCCCGCCCGACGGGCGACGTCCGGGCGTCCCGGCGTACGGGCCGGTAACCGGCAGCAGGCCCGGATCAGACCTCGTCGGCCAGCATCTCGGGGGTCAGCGACGACTCGGTATCGGGGATCCCGAGCTCCTCGGCGCGCTTGTCGGCCATGGCCAGCAGGCGGCGGATCCGGCCGGCGATGGCGTCCTTGGTGAGCACCGGCTCGTGCAGCTGGCCGAGCTCCTCGAGCGAGGCCTGCTTGTGCTCGAGCCGGAGGTGTCCGGCCAGGCGCAGGTGATCGGGCACCTCGTCGCCGAGGATCTCCATCGCCCGCTCGACGCGGGCACCCGCGGCCACCGCGGCCCGGGCGGAACGGCGCAGGTTGGCGTCGTCGAAGTTGGCGAGCCGGTTGGCGGTGGCCCGGACCTCGCGCCGCATCCGGCGCTCCTCCCAGGCCATCAGGGACTCGTGGGCGCCGAGCCTGGTCAGCAGCTGGCCGATGGCGTCGCCGTCGCGGATCACGACCCGGTCGACACCGCGGACCTCACGGGCCTTGGCCTGGATGCCGAGCCGCCGGGCCACGCCGACGAGCGCGAGCGCCGCCTCGGGACCGGGGCAGGTGAGCTCGAGCGACGACGAACGTCCCGGCTCGGTCAGCGAGCCGTGGGCCAGGAACGCGCCCCGCCAG
>DASTUX010000054.1:0-11323 GCA_035759395.1 Nocardioides sp. | reverse complement strand
ACCGGGTGCGACCTGGCTCATGGGGGGTGCCACATCGACAATGGCCTCGATAATCGAGGGGCATCGGAGGACCGTCGGCACTAGATGTGCCCGGAAACGACTTTGGCCCCCACAAGATGTGGGGGCCAAGGTGCGAATCTTTCGATTCTTTTGTAGCGGGGGCAGGATTTGAACCTGCGACCTCTGGGTTATGAGCCCAGCGAGCTACCGAACTGCTCCACCCCGCGTCGCTGAACACAACCTTAGGCGATGGGGATGGGCGGGCCAAATCGGGGTCTCGACAAGCTCGACCGACGACCAGACCCGCCCTTCGACCGGTGACCAGGACCTGGCGATCAGTCCTTCTTGCCGGGCCGCGAGTCGGCGAGCGCAAGTGCCTGGCTGACGTAGCGCTGGGCCAGCTTGATCTGCTCGGCGTACGTCACGAAGTCCTTGTCCGCCAGGGCGTTGTCAGCAGCCGCGAACGCGGCGTCTGCCTTGTCCAGGGCCGCGCGGATCTGCGCGGACACCGTGCCCGTGGCGGGGCCGCCGTTGCCGCCCTCGTCGGGTGGCGGCGTGACCGTGCCCTCGACGCCGAGGACGTCCTTGAGCGCCTCGCCGAGCGTGCTGCCGATCCCGACGTCGCCGCCGTAGGACACCAGGACGTAGGTCAGGATCGGGTACCCCGACGTCGACCCGGCCCGGACGGCGTAGACCGGCTCGATGTAGATCAGCCCGTCGTCGACCGGCAGCGTGAGCAGGTTGCCGAAGATCGGTGGCGCGTCACCGAGCTGGAAGGGCTGGAGCTTTGCGCGCACGTCGTTGTTGGAGGCGAAGTCGTTCGCGATCAGCCCAGGACCGGGGGTGCGCTGGTCCGGCAGCTCGAGGACGCGCATCCGCCCGTAGGTGCTCGGGTCGGAGGCGTCGGAGTCGACCGAGACGAACGCCGCCAGGTTGTTCTTGTTGTACGGCGTGAACACCGAGGTCAGCGAGAACGTGCTGCGGACGCCCGACTCGGTCGGCTGGTCCACGAACAGGCGGTACGGCGGCTGGAGCCGACCCGCGGTGGTGCTGTTGGGGTCCGGCGGGACCTGCCAGCGGTTGTTGCCCTGGTAGAAGTCGCCGGCGTTCGTCACGTGGTAGCGCGCGAACTGGTAGCGCTGCACCTTGAACAGGTCCTCGGGGTAGCGCAGGTGGTCGAGCAGGTCAGCCGGGATCGACTCCCGGTCCTGCACGGTGTCCGGGAACGCGCTGCGCCAGGCCGCGAGGATCGGGTCGGTCTCGTCCCACGCATAGAGGGTCACCGTGCCGTCGTAGGCGTCGACGGTGGCCTTGACCGCGTTGCGCATGTAGTTGATCTCGTCGGTCGGCAGCGTCCGGATCCCGGTCGGGTCCTGCTGCAGCGAGTCGTCGGTCATCGTCTTGAACGACTCCCGCTCGGCCGACGGGTAGCGGTCGGTGGTCGTGTAGCCGTCGAGGATCCACAGGATCTTCCCGTCCACGACCGCCGGGTAGGGGTCGCTGTCCACCGTCAGCCACGGGGCGACCTTCTCGACCCGGTCACGGGGGCTGCGGTTGTAGATGACCGAGCTGCTGTTGTTGACCCGCCCGGACAGCAGGAAGTTGGGCTCGCCGAACTTCACGGCGTACATCAGCTGGTTGAAGAAGCCGCCGATCTTCACGCCCCCGGTGCCGTCGTACGTGGTGGTCTTGTCCTCGGGCTCGCTGCCACCCGTGGTCGCCTCGCCCAGGTCGAGCTCGACGTTGGAGGCGCCTGCCTCCTTGCCGACGATCGAGTAGCTCGGGCTCTGCTCACCGAAGTAGATCCGGCTCTCGTAGTCGCCGAGCGCGTTCTGGGCCTGCGGCTCGTCGGAGGTCGGCTGACCCTCCGCCCACTGGATGCTGGTCGCCTCGGCGAGGTTGGTCTCGGGTCGCTGGTTGGCGTACGCCGCGATGACCCCGTTGCCGTGGGTGTAGACCGTGTGCAGGTTCGACCAGTTCTGGTCGCTGGAGTTGATGCCCGTCTGGTCGAGCTCACGCACGCCCAGCACGAGGGCCCGGTCGACGCCGTCGATCGTGTAGCGGTCGACGTCGAGCACCGGGGCCACCGAGTAGTAGGAGCGCGCCTGCTGGTTCTGCTCGAAGGTCTGCCGCACGAGCTGGGGGTCGACCAGCGGCGCCGACGACGTCTGGCCGTCGAGGGCGGCCAGCTGCCCGGTGGCGACCGAGGAGTTGCTCGTGTACGGCTCGATGTCGACGTCCTCGACGTCGTAGGCCGTGCGGGTGGCGTCGATGTTGCGCGAGATGTACGCCGCCTCCTTGTCGGCCTCCGACGGCTTGACCTGGAACTGCTGGACGATGCCGGGCCAGATCATGCCGAGCAGCACGGCCGACAGCGCCAGCAGCGCGAGGCCGACCGACGGGAGCACCCACGTGCGGCGCCAGACGTTGAGGAAAAGCAGGATCGCGCAGATCACCGCGATGCCCATCAGGATGTTCTTGGCGGGGAGCACCGCGTGGTCGTCGGCGTACGTCATGCCGGTGATCAGCCGGCCCGGCTGGTTGACCAGGTCGAAGCGGTCCAGCCAGTAGTCGGCGGCCTTCGCCAGCACGAACACGCCGAGCAGCAGCGAGAGCTGGGCCTGCGCGCCACCGGAGAACCGGTCGTGCGTGGTCTGGAGCCGGATGCCGCCGTACAGGTAGTGCACGACCGCGGCCGCCAGCAGCGCCACCACGGTCACGGCCATCGTGAAGTCGACGAGGTAGTGCAGCCACGGCAGGTCGAAGACGTAGAAGCCGATGTCCTTCTTGAAGTACGCGTCCTCGGCGTTGAACGGCACGCCGTTGCGCCACAGGAGGTAGTTGCGCCACTCCCCCACGGCCGAGCTGCCGGCGAAGATGCCGAGGAGCAGGGAGATCCCGACCAGCAGCAGCGTGCGGATCGGCGTGACCACCTCGCGGTAGCGGTCCAGGCCGGTCTGCTCGGGCGAGTTGGGCCGGAACATCGGGCGCAGCCGGAAGGCCAGGAACATGTTCGCGCCGACGACGAGCGCCATCAGGGAGGCGAAGACCAGGAAGAGCCCGGCCTTGGTCCAGAACAGGATGCTGAACACGTCGCCGTAGCCGCCGGAGCGGTACCAGAGCCGGTCGGTGTAGATCGCGGCGAACGTCGACAGCCCGAAGAAGCCCAGCACCACCACGACGGCGGTGATGACGAGCGCGCGGGAGCGACCCGGCCGGGGGCGCGCAGGCGGCGGGGTGTCGCGCGGGTCGTCGTCGAACAGCTCGCTCATACGGATTCCTCTTCCAGTGTCGCCGAGAGCAGGGCCAGCAGGCCCGGCACCAGGTCGCCGCCACCGACGACCGACTGGTCGTCGTCATGGGCACGTAGCCGCAGCGCGCAGTACGTCGCTCCCGCGCGGGTGGCGCCGGCGACGATGCGCACCTCCTGCCGGTCGGGGTGCTCGCGGGCGAACTCCTCGGCACTGGCGGGGTCCTCGGGGATCTGGGCGTCCGCGTCGGGGGGGAGCACCAGGCGCTCGACCACGGCGGCGCAGCCGTCCACGTCGGCCGGCCACACGATCGACTCGAGCACCTTCTCCAGCGGACGGTCGGGGGTGAGCTGGTCCTGCTCGACGGGGGTCAGCGACCCCTCGGCGGACGCGGAGTCGAGCCCCATCGCCGAGGCGAGCGCGGGCTCGCGCTCCACCAGGTGGGCGGTGCGGACCAGGGCGTAGAGCCGGGCGGGCTGGTCCCAGCCGCCCGAGGCGATGTGCTGCTCGATCTCGAGAACCGCGGCGGCCAGCGCCGGGTCCACGTCGAGGTCGTGGTGCAGCTCGGGGTCGAGGTCGTTCATCAGTCCGCCTTGCAGGTCGGGAGGTCGGCATCGTGGTCGTCCACCCAGGTCTGGATCGCCTGGACGGCGGAGTGCATGGTCTTCGCCTCGACGAGGCGCATGTCCCCGGCGGGGGCGCCCAGCGCGTCGGCGCAGTTGTCCGGGGGCACCATGAAGAGCTTCGCCCCGGCGTCGCGCGCCCCGACGATCTTCTGCTGGATGCCACCGATCGGGCCGACCTTGCCGTCGGCATCGATCGTGCCCGTTCCGGCGACGACCTGGCCGTCGGTCAGCGACCCGGGCGTGAGGGTGTCGTAGATCCCCAGCGAGAACATCAGCCCGGCGCTCGGCCCGCCGATCTCGGGGTCGATGTTGACCGACACGTCGAACGGGAAGATGAAGCCGCCCCCGAACTGGATCCCGATCTTCTGGCTGCCGTCCACGGTGCGGGGCGTCACGCTCACCGTCGTGCGCTCGCCGTCACGACGTACAACGAAGGCGACCGGCTGTCCCTTCGGTGCCTGCTTGACGGCGTTGACGATGTCGTCGGTGCTCGAGATCGGCTTGCCGTTGACCTCGAGGAAGATGTCGCGGACGTTGAGCCGCCCGTCGGCAGGGGCGCCCTTGTCGACGCTGAGCACCTCGATCGCCGGCTTGACGTCGTAGCCCAGCTCCTCGAGCGCGACCGCGATCGCCGAGTCCTGCGAGGACACCATCTCGACGGCGCCCTCCTGCCGGCTGTCCTCGGAGGTCTCGTCGGGGCGGTAGACCGCCTTGTACGGGTAGACCGATGCCTCGGGGCTGATCCAGTCGTGCATCAGCTCGAACAGGTTGACCCGGGCGTCGGGCTGGGAGACGTAGACCGTGGTCATCCGCAGCTCGCCGTCGTCGCGGTAGGTCTTGTGTCCCGCGACCTGGATGATCTCGGTGCCCTCGGTCTCGGCGAGGACGTCGAGGGTCAGCCCGGGCTCGTAGGTGACATAGGGCAGCGAGCCGAACGCGGCCACCACCCAGAGCCCGAGGAGCAGCGGCACGGCCAGGAGGCCGGCAAGTGTGCGCTGCGTCATGGCGCCAAGCCTCTCACCCGGCGGAAATTACGAGACGTGGCGGGTGGGAGCCGAGTTGCCCGGTGTGCCGCGCGTGGCGCGGGAGGGGCGTACGGCGATGCCGGTGCTGCGGTCGCGAGCCGGCGTACGCGGCGCGTAGCGGGCGGCGACCCCCACCTTGTCCTCGCGCTGCAGCGCATCGGCCAGCCGGCGTACGGCGACGTCGCGGTCGACCTCGCCGCGGCCCTCGCGGCCCAGCCAGCTCACCCAGGCCATCGCCACGGCCGTGACGACGACGGGCGGCACCAGCCAGAACAGGATCTCCACACCGGAAGGGTAGGCAACGCGACGGCCGGGAGGGGCTCGACGCGCTGGCGGGGCTCAGGGCGAGCCGACCCACTCGTCGCCGCCGTCGTCGAAGCGCTGGTGCTTCCAGATCGGGACCTCGGCCTTGAGCGTGTCGATCAGCGTGCGCGACGCGGCGAACGCCTCCCCGCGGTGGGACGCGGTGGTGGCCACGATCACCGCGATGTCGCCGATCGCGAGGGTCCCGGTGCGGTGGACCGCGGCGATGCCGTGCACGTCGTACTGCTCGGCGACCCGCTCGCACACCTCGGTCAGGCGCTCGAGCGCGGTCGGGTGCGCCGAGTAGTCCAGCCCGTCGACCCCCCGGCCGCCGTCGTGGTCGCGGACCCGGCCGACGAAGAGCGTGAGGCCGCCCGCGGCGTCGTCGTCGAGGGCGGCGACCACCTCGGCGACGTCCAGCGGTGTCTCCCGGAGGTCGACCAGACGGAGGGCGGAATGGGTCACGATCCGACCTTAACCGCGTCACCGGCCGGAGATGCCCGCCGGGCGGTCTCGACCTTGCCGCCCCTGAGTACCGTGGACGCATGAGCGACAACCCCGGCGACACCCCCGACGGACCCGACCCGGAGGACCAGAACCCCTTCAAGGGCACGCCCTTCGAGCAGTTCTTCGGCGCGGGCGCGGGCGGCGCCGGCCTGGGCGGCGGGATGCCCGACCTGGGCCAGCTGTTCAGCCAGATCCAGTCGATGATGCAGCCGCACGACGGCACCATCAACTGGGACTTCGCCCTCGACATGGCCCGCAAGGCCGTGGCCCAGTCCCCCGACCCGTCGCCGACCCAGCGGCAGAAGGACGCGGTCGCCGACGCGTTGCGCCTCGCCGACCACTGGCTCGACGAGACCACCACGTTCCCGTCCGGTGTCACCTCGACGACCGCCTGGAGCCGGGCCGAGTGGATCGTCGGCACCACCGACGTCTGGAAGGGGCTCGTCGAGCCGATCGCCGAGCAGTCCGTGCAGGCGCTCAGCGGTGCGCTCCCCGAGGAGGCCAAGGCGCTGTCCGGGCCGATGCTCTCCATCCTGGGCAAGGCCGTCGGCGCGATGATGGCCTCCCAGGTCGGCTCCGGCCTCGGCGCGCTCGCCTCCGAGGTGCTCAGCGTCTCCGACGTCGGGCTCCCCCTCGCCCCGGCCGGCCACGCCGCGCTCGTGCCCGCCAACGTCGCCGCCTTCGCCGAGGGTCTCGACGTGTCCGCGGACGACGTACTGCTCTACCTCGCCCTGCGCGAGGCCGCCCACCAGCGCCTCTTCGGCCACGTGCCGTGGCTGCGCGAGCACCTGCTCGGCGCCGTCACCGACTACGCCGGCGGCATCGAGATCAACACCGACAGCATCCAGAGCCGCATCGAGGAGCAGATGCGCGGCGTCGACCCGATGAACCCCGAGTCGATGCAGGCCCTGCTCGACGGCGGGATGTTCGACCTGCCCCAGTCCCCCGCCCAGGTGGCGGCGCTGCAGCGGCTCGAGGTCACCCTCGCCCTCGTCGAGGGCTGGGTCGACGAGGTGGTGCACCAGGCCACCGTCGAGCGGATGCCCGCCGCCGCGAAGCTGCAGGAGGCCGTACGCCGTCGCCGCGCCGCCGGCGGTCCCGCCGAGCAGACCTTCGCGACGCTGGTCGGCCTCGAGCTGCGCCCCCGGCGGCTCCGGGACGCCTCGACGCTGTGGGGCTCGCTGCGCACCCGTCAGGGCATCGAGGCCCGCGACGGCGTCTGGATGCACCCCGACCTGCTCCCGACCGCCGCCGACCTCGACGACCCGCTGGGCTTCCGCGAGGACGCCGCCGCCCCCGAGACGTTGAGCGACGACGACTTCGACGCCGCCCTTCGCGAGCTGCTCGACGGTCCCGCCGAGCCCGAGGGCGACGCCGGCCCGGACTCCCCGGCCGAGTGAGCCTGCACGCCGACGCGCTCGAGGCCCTGACCACGTGGTCGGCCCCGGGCGCGGAGCAGGAGTCGCTGCGCCGGCGCTACGTCGAGCACCTGCGCGCCCGGCCGGACGGGATGCACCGCGCCAGCTTCCCCGACCACCTGACCGCGGGCACCCTGGTCGTCGACGAGTCGCTGGACCGGGTCCTGCTGAACCTGCACGGCAAGGCCAGGCGGTGGTTCGCGTTCGGCGGCCACTGCGAGGACGGCGACTCGACCCTGGCCGGCGCGGCACTGCGCGAGGCGGTCGAGGAGTCCGGCATCACCGACCTGCGCTTCGACCCGGTGCCGGCCCACCTCGACGAGCACGCGGTCCCCTTCTGCGACCCGCGCGGCGAGGTCCACCACCTCGACGTCCGCTACGTCGCGATGGCACCGGCCAGCGCCGTGCACGCCGTCAGCGACGAGTCGCTCGACGTGCGCTGGTGGCCGGTCGACGACCTGCCCGAGCTCGAGCCGGAGATGCACGAGCTGATCGCGATCGCACGCCGCCGCTTCGCCTAGCTGTCGCCGTCGTACCCGGGCGGCAGCTCGAGGTGGGAGGCGGCCGACCAGCCGAGCAGGTAGCCCCGGGCACGCTCGGACTGCGGGTAGTGCGCCACCCAGGCCCAGAAGTTCGCGTCGTGGCTGGACTCGAGCAGGTGCGCGAGCTCGTGGATCAGCACGTAGTCGACCACCCACGCCGGCATCCCCTGCAGGCGCGCCGACAGACGGATCGCCCGGTCGCCGGGCGTGCACGAGCCCCAGCGGGTCTTCTGGTTGTCGACCCAGCGCACCGACTCCGGCACGGCGAGTCCGCCGAGGTAGCGGTCGTTGAGCGCGACGGCGCGCTGCAGCAGCGCCTCGTCCGAGGGCCGCTTGCGGCGGGCGGACTTCTCGAGCCGCTCCACCATCTTCGCCACCCACTCCGCTTCCTCCTTGCGGCTGAGGGAGGCGGGGATCATCACCACGATCCGGTCGCCGTCGCGGTAGGCGGAGACGGTACGGCGACGCCGCTTCGAGCGGCGTACCTCCACCTCCGGGCGACGGGACTCAGGGGACATGGCAGCAAACTAGTCGTTGGCCCAGGCCAGCAGGCGTTCCCGCGGCCAGGTGTTGACGATGCGATCGGCCTCGATGCCGACCTGCTCGGCCCGCTCGCAGCCGTAGACCTGGAAGTCGAGCTGGCCCGGCGCGTGCGCATCGCTGTCGATCGAGAAGAGGCAGCCGAGGTCGCGGGCGAGCTCCAGCAGCTTCCTCGGCGGGTCGCGGCGCTCGGGACGGGAGTTGATCTCCACCGCGACGTCGTGCTCGGCGCACGCCTCGAAGACCGCCTTGGCGTCGAACTGCGACTGCGCCCGTGTGCCGCGACCTCCCGTGACGAGCCGGCCCGTGCAGTGGCCCAGGACGTTGGTCCGCGGGTTCTTCACGGCGGCGATCATCCGTCGGGTCATCGCCGCCGAGTCCATGGCGAGCTTGGAGTGGACGCTGGCCACCCGCAGGTCCAGCCGGGCCAGCAGCTCGTCGCTCTGGTCGAGCTCCCCGTCGTCGAGGATGTCGACCTCGATCCCCTTGAGCAGGGTGAAGCCGCCGCCGAGGTGCTGGTTGACCGCGTCGACCACCGTCAGCTGCTTGGTGAGCCGCTCGGCGCTCAGCCCGTGGGCCACGGTGAGCCGGGGCGAGTGGTCGGTGAGCACGAGGTAGTCGTGTCCGAGCTCGATCGCCGTGAACGCCATCTCCTCGATCGGGGAGCCGCCGTCGGACCAGTCCGAGTGCGAGTGCAGGTCGCCGCGCAGCGCCGCCCGCAGGTCGTGTCCTCCCACGGTGAGCGGCCCGCCGTGCTCCTGCTCCAGCTTGGCGAGGCGGTCGGGCAGCACGCCGTTGACGGCGTCGCGGATCACGCCGGCGGTGCTGGCCCCGATGCCGGGCAGGTCGGTGAGGCTGCCGTCCTCCACGGCCGCCTCCACGTCGTCCTCCGACAACGGCAGGATCGTCGCTGCGGCCGCACGGAACGCCTTCACCTTGTAGGTGTCCTCGCGCGCCCGCTCGAGCAGGAAAGCGATCCTGCGCAGCGCGGCGACGGGGCCGTCGTCGTACGCGTCGCGGTCGACACCCCGCGTGCGGTCGTCCGACACGCCGTCACCCCTCGAACTTTCTTTCGTCCACACCGTGTGGACAGACGTTGTGGCTGGTCAGCGAAGCGTACGACGATCGCGCGGCCGGCCCGTCCACAGCCCTCTCCCGGCCCAGCGCGAGTTCTCCACCGACCCGACCCGTTGTGCACATGCTTGTCCACAACCCTGTCCACAGGCGCAGGCGGCCGATCGTTGACCCGGCGCCTCACCGCCTCCTAGCGTTGCCCCCAGATGAGGCCCCCGGCCCATCCGACCGACACTCGCAAGGGGAAGGCAAGTGTCGCGAGGGTGAGCCGGGGGCCTCCTCAATCTCCGGGCGGACTCTTTCTGGGCCGACGTCGTGGGCGGACCCCTGCTCTCACGCGCGCGACGTGTCGGCGCCGTGGACGCTGGGGCGGTCCCGCCCGTGTCCGCCGTGCCAGTCGAGGCACAGGACGGTGGCGTCGTCGCTGAGCTCGTGCCCGGTGGCGTCGAGGACGCCGTCGGCCAGCGCGCGCACGGCCTCGCGGGGGTGGAGCGACCTGGTGGCCCCGATCGCCTCGGGCAGGTCCACGCCGAAGGCGTTGCGCTCGACCATGCCGTCGGTCACGAAGACGATCCGGTCCCCCGGCTCCAGGCTGAGGTGGCTGGCCCGGTAGGTGGTGGAGCGGAACAGGCCGAGCGGGAGGTCGACGGGCAGCTCGATGGCACGGACGTGCTCGCCACGGGCGAGGTACGGCGCGATGTGTCCGGCGTTGACCAGGTCCATCGTTCCGTTGCGCAGGTCCACCCGCCCGACCAGGCCGGTGACGAAGTCCTCGAGCGCGCCGGCGATGGCGTGATCGACAAGCGCCCGGTTCGCAGCCTCGAGCTGCTCGAGCAGCGAGGCATCCTCGTTGCGCGAGTTGCGGAGGCTCCCTACGCACAACGTGGCGGTCAGTGCGGCCGCCACCCCGTGGCCCATCGCGTCGGTCAGCGACAGGTGCAGCTCGTTGCGGCCGAGACTGAAGTCGAAGGTGTCCCCGGCGATGCCGGCCGCGGGCTCCAGCCAGCCGGCGAGCGTGAACGCCCCCGCCTCGCACGTCTGCGGCCCGGGAAGAAGTCGGTGCTGGATCTCCGCCGACAGGCTCAGCGGCCGCGTGCGCTGTCCCCACTCGTAGAGATCGGTGTGTCGCCGGTTGGCGATCACGACGAAGGCCAGCACGTGCGCCAGGCGTGCGATGTCCCCCAGCGACTCGGGCTGCGGCTGGTCGGGGAGGACCAGCTCGAGGAGACCGATGATCTCGCCGCGCTCGGTGACCGGCGCCAGGACCCTCCACTCGACGTCACCGGCTGTCTCGGGACGGTCGGGGGCCACCACCTGTACCTGCTGCTCGCGCACCGCCCGCTCCTCGGGCCCCCCGTCGAAGGGAACCAGCGTGGCGGACTCCTCGACCGCACGGCGCTCGTCGGGTCCGAGCGCCGTCGCCTCGGCCTCGCCTGCGGGCAGCCGGACGTGCGCGAGCCGGACCAGTGCCCGTCCGGACAGGTCGGCGATGAGGAAGGAGACCCTGGTGGCGCCGAGCGCCAGCCCGAGCTCACGCGTGACGGACTCGACCGCCTCGACGGGCGAGGCGGCCTCGGCCGCGTCCAGCACGTTCTCCATGACTCTCGAAATCACCGTCCCACCCTTCATTCGGAGGATAGGCGCCGCCCAGCCCCTCGTCCCGGGAATCCCGCGTCAGGCGCCGGTGAAGACCGGCCTCCGCTTCTCCTGGGCCGCCCTGATGCCCTCCTGAAGGTCCTCGGTGGCCAGGGTGATCGGCTGGGCCATCGCCTCCCACTGCACGCAGCTCTCGAAGTCGCGGTGCCCGCCGTCGGCCAGCGCCAGCTTCGTGAGCCGGCTCGCGATCGGTGCGGTCGCGGCGATCCCCTCCGCGGTGGCCAGCACCTCGTCGCGGAAGGCAGCCGGGTCGATCACGCGGGAGACCAGGCCCAGGCGCAACGCCTCGTCGGCGTCCACGGTGCGCCCGGTGAGCAGCAGGTCGCGGGCGTGCGCCTCCCCCACGACGTTGGGCAGCAGGTAGGTGCCGGCCATGCCGGC
>DASTUX010000053.1:0-9692 GCA_035759395.1 Nocardioides sp. | reverse complement strand
CGGTCAGCGGAACTCTGCGGTCCGCTGGGTGGCGTCGAACGTGAAGGTGATGACGTTCGAGAGACCCTGGAACGGGTTGTCCGCGGTGGCCGGCAGCACCAGCTGCAGGCGCAGGTTGGCCGCCGCACCCACGGCGTTGAGCGAGGTGGTCGCCGCCGCCAGGTCGAGGTTCGTGCCGATCACCGCACGGCTGGCCACGACGTTCGTGGTGGTCCCCGAGCAGCTGAGCTGGTTGGTGGCACCGACCTTGGTCCAGGCCACCGAGCACTCATCGACGGTCAGCTGCAGGCCCTTGGTCGCATCGGTCGAGAGCACGTTGCTGGTGCCCGCCGAGGTGGTCAGCAGCACCGACCCGAACTTCTCGGTGTCCACGCTGCGGGTCAACGTGACCGCCCGCTGCACGGTGTCACCGGGGACCAGGTCGGCCGCGGCCACCGTGGTGCCCAGCGTGGCGTGCTGGGTCAGGCCGATGTCGACCTTGCCCGAGGACACCGAGGTGCTCGCCGAGGTCGTGTCGGTGAACGCACCGAACGTGCCCAGGCCGGCGACCCCGGCAGCCCCGCCGACAAGGACGACGGACGCGAAGATCTTGGCGCTGGTGGTGCTGAAGGCTGAGGTTCGCATCGGTCTGTCCTTTGGTCGAGTGTTCGTCGTGCTGATGACCAGAACACTGCCAACCCGACCTCAAGGGACCCCCGGGCAAAGACACGAGGTTTCCTCAAGGAACCCGCAAAGGTTCCGCTCAGCCCTTGCGGAACGTGAGCGTGCGCGCGCCGGGGACGAACCCGATCCGGCGGTAGAGCCGCTGCGGTCCGGGGTAGTCGTGGTCACCCCGCGGGCACACCAGGCCGGTGGTGGCGCCCGCCTCCCGGGCGGCCCGCAGCGCCGCCAGGCTGACCGCCGCAGCGAGCCCGCGACGCTGGTGGTCGGGGGCGCAGCCGACCGGCTCGACCAGCGCGACACCGGTCTCGTCGTCGAGCCAGACCAGGCAGGACGCGACCATCTCCCCCGTTCCCGTGACCGCGACCCAGTCGAGGTCCGGGCGGTACGGCGGGGTCGCCATCAGGCGGCGGTACGCCGGGGCCGAGACCCGCGAGCTGCCCCCCGGCGGTGTCCAGGCGGCCCGGTGGCAGGCGGACCGCTCCTCGGCCTCGCCGGGCTCGACGTGGCGCAGCTCGTAGCCGGCCACCGCCGGGACCTCCGCCAGCAGCGCCAGGTCGAGGTGGTGGTGGGTGAACCACGGCTGCTCCTCCACCTCGAAGCCGGCAGCGGCCAGCCCGTCCAGCACGTGCGCCTCGGTCTCGAGCGCCATCGTGCGCACCGTCTCGTGACCCGTCCGGCCGAGGAACCAGCCGACCGCCTCGGCGACCAGTGCCGGGTGGGCGGGGTCGACGCAGAGCTCGAGCCAGTCGTCGGCCTCTGCCCAGGCCCAGGCGACGAGCCGGCCACCGGCGCGCAGCAGCGCCACCGGACCGTGTCCGAGGTCCTCGGGCGTGCCGTAGCGGGCGCTCCAGGCGAGCTGTCCGGGGTGGTGCCGCGTGGCCGGCGTCCAGGTCCGCGACGCCAGCGCCTGCATCTCCGGCAGGGCCTCGTCGATGCCCGACTCGACGAGGGTCATCGACCGGCGAGCTCGGCGAACCACTTCGCGACCTGGGCGGGGTCGCGCCTGAGCGCGGAGTCGTGGACGGTGAACTCGGTGCTGGCGAACCCGGGCACGTCGGAGGGGCTCCACGACCCGCAGGGCTGGACCTTCTCCCGCTCCATCAGCGTCGCCAGGCGCTCCTTGACGTCGTCCACCTCGGCCTCCACGAACACCTCGAACGTGTTGGTGTGCGGGGGCGAGGGATTGACCCGGATCCCCGCGCCCACCAGCTCGGCGGCGAACGACCGCGCCCACGCAACGTACTCCCCCATCCGCGGCAGCCGGTCCCGGAGCCCGACCAGCCCGGACACGGCGTACGGCGTCATCCGGTACAGCTGGCCGCCCATGCGCTGGCGCCACTCGCGGAGCTCGTCCATCGTGTCCTGCTCGCCGGCAACCGCGGCACCCGCGAGCCCGCCGAGGCCCTTGTAGAACGACACGTAGACGCTGTCGGCAAGGGCGGCGATCTCCGCCAGGGTGCGGTCGTACCCGGGCTGGACCTCCCAGATGCGCGCGCCGTCGACGTGCAGCGGGACGCCCAGCTCGCGGGCGGCGGCGGAGAGCGCGACGAGCTCGTCCCACGGCGGGACCAGGCACCCGGCGTCACGCAGCGGCAGCTCGATCAACGCGGCCCCGAGACCGCCCGTCCTGCCCCGCAGGTCGTCGGCGGTCGCGGTGCGTCGTCCCTCGGTGAGGTGCTCGAACTGCAGTCCGTGCAGCAGCCGTGGACCGTCGTTCTCGTGCACGAGCAGGTGGGACAGGTCCTGGATCGCGACCCGGCGCGACTTCCGGCGCTCGCACCACACGCGCAGCATCGACTGCTGGGCCATGGTGCCGCTGACGAAGAAGACCGCCGCCGGCTTGCCCAGCAGCTCGGCGACCTGGCCCTCCAGCATGCTGACGGCGCCCCCGTCGCCGTACACGTCCCACTTCTCGATGCCCAGGTCCTCGCAGGCGCGGGCCAGCTCGGCGAACACGTCGGCCGGACGGGTGCGGGGGTGCCACGGGACCATGTCGTCGCAGGCGTCGCTGGCGTCACGGAGTCGGTCGTCGAGTTCGGTCACCCGCACACCTTGTCCAACCGCGCGCGACGCCGCAACGCGATTGCGTGTTCGCGCCTCCGGCTAGTTGAGCATCCGCATCGTCCTCGGCACGCCGCCGCCGCGGTGCACCTCCTCGACGAGCTCCTGGAGGGCGGTGAGGGCGACGTTCTGCGGCATCGGCCCGTAGGACACCCGAGCCACGCCGAGCTCCTCGAGCCGCGCGAGGGACGGCATCCCGGGGATCCCGATCACGCTGAGCCGCTGCGGGCCGAAGGCGTCGACGAGCGTTGCGACCTGCTCCTCCTTGAGGCGGGCCGGCACGAACACGACCGGGGCTCCGGCGTCGAGGAACGCCCTGCCTCGCTCCAGCGAGACCGCGAGGTTGTCCGCCGGGTCCCGGTCGCGTCCGAGGTGGAAGGCGTCGGTGCGGGCGTTGAGCACGAAGTCGTCGACCCCCTCGGCCGCGGCGGCGCGCATGATCTTCTCGACGTTGGCCGCGGCCTCGGGCAGCGGCCGCATCTGGTCCTCGATGTTGGCGCCGACGATGCCGACCCCGATCGCCTTGCGGACCGTCTCGGCCGGGTCGCCGTACCCGCCCTCGAGGTCGGCGGTGACCGGCAGGTCGGTGGAGGCGACGATGCGCCCGCACATCTCGAGCATCAGGTCCAGCGGGATGTTCTCACCGTCGTCGTAGCCGAACGTGGCCGCGATCGAGTGGCTCGCCGTGGCGAGGGCGGTGGTCCCGGGGACGTCCGCGACGACGGTGGCGCTGATGACGTCCCACACGTTGACGACGGTGAGGAGCTCGGGAGCCTGGTGGAGCCGCAGCAGGGTGCTGGCGCGTGTGCTGGTCTGGTCGTCGGTCATGGCTGCCACCCTAGTGAGCGGAGCTCACAACCCGGGCACTCAGCCGAGGTCCTTCACCTGGGTCAGCCGGAAGTTGTTGCCGGACGGGTCGCGGAAGCCGGCGTCGATGCCGTACGGCCGTTCCTCGGGAGTCTCCTGGAACTCCACGCCGCGCGAGGCGAGCTCCTCGTAGGCCTTCTGGCAGTCATCGGTGACGAGGAAGACGGTGCTCGTCCCGCCCTTGGCCAGCAGGGTCCGGATCTGCTCCGCGGTCTCGGCGTCGAAGACCGGTGGCCCGGGGATCGCCATCAGCACGATCGCGAAGTCGTCCTGGCCCACCGGCCCCACCGTCAGCCAGCGGAAGTCACCCATCTCCGGCATCGTGACGTCCGAGCGGACCTCCATGCCGAGCCCCTTGGTGTAGAACTCCAGCGCCTCGTCCTGGTCGTGCACCCACACCTGCGCGTTGCCGATCCGGTACATCGTCTGCCTCCTCGTTGTCTGTCGATGAGGACGACGTTAGGGATCAGGCCGGGTCGGCGTCTTCTCGAAACGTGCGGTTCTTCGGGCGGCCGTACGCGCGCACGACGCAGGCGGGGACGATCGCGTACGCCGACGCCGGTGGCAGGTCGGCGCGGTACGCCGTGGGCGACTTCCCGTAGAGCCGCGTGAAGGTCGTGGTGAACGACCCGACGCTGGACAGGCCGACGCCGACGCAGATGTCCGCGACGCTGCGGTCGGTCATCCGCAGCATCGCCGCGGCCCGCTCCAGCCGGCGGGTCAGCAGGTAGGCGTGCGGGGACTCGCCGAACGCCCGGCGGAACTCACGGCTGAAGTGCGCGGGCGAGAGTCGGGCCGACTCGGCGAGGTCGGCCACGGTCAGCGGCTCGGCGAAGCGGGCGTCGGCGAGGTCCTTGGCGCGCAGCAGGTGGCGCGCGATCGGCTGGGAGGCCACGTGACCAATCGTGTCAGACCTACTCCCAGAAGATCCGCTCGACGACGCCGTGCGCCCGGCGGGTGACCCGCAGATAGTCGTTGACCATCGCGTCCGACTCCCCCGGCGGGAAGCCCAGGATGCCGGCGACGGCGGCCCGTTCCCGGGTGTCGCGCGGGAGCTGGTCGCCCGGCTTGCCGCGCACCAGTGTCACCGCGTTGCGGATCCGGCTGACCGTGCGCCATGCCTCGGTGAGCACCTCGGCGTCGTCGGCGTCGACCAACCCGGCCTCCAGCGCCGCATCGAGCGCCTCGAGGGTCCGCGTCGTGCGCAGCCCGGGCACGCTCCCGGCGTGGCGCATCTGCAGCAGCTGGACCGTCCACTCGATGTCGGCGAGACCGCCGCGCCCGAGCTTGAGGTGGGTCTGCGGATCAGCGCCGCGCGGGAGCCGCTCGCGATCCACCCGCGCCTTGATCCGGCGTACCTCGACCACGTCGTCGACGGAGATGCCCTCGGCCGGGAAGCGCAACGGGTCGACGAGCTCCTCGAAGCGCCGACGCAGGTCGGCGTCACCCACCACCGCGTCGGCCCGCAGCAGCGCCTGCGCCTCCCAGACCTTCGACCACTTCGCGTAGTAGGCCGCGTAGGAGTCGAGCGTGCGCACCAGCGCCCCCTGCTTGCCCTCCGGCCGCAGGCCCGCATCCACCTGCAGGGCCGGGTCCTGGCCCGGCAGCGCCAGCAGGCGGGTCAGCTCGTTGGCGACCGCGGTGGCGTACGACGTCGCCACCTGCGGGTCAGCTCCGGGCACCGGCTCGTGGACGAACAGCACGTCGGCGTCGCTGCCGTAGGACAGCTCGAAGCCGCCGTAGCGCCCCATCGCGACGATCGCCATCCGGGTCGGCGCCTCGTCCAGCTCCTTCTGCCGTCGTACGGCGCGGCCCGCGACGTCGAGGGTGGCCTCGAGGGTGGCGTCGGTCAGCCGGGAGAGGCCGGCGCCCACGTCGGCGACGTCGATCAGGCCGAGCAGGTCACCGGCGGCGATCCGGAACAGCTCGCGACGGCGCACGGCCCGGACCGAGCGGACCGCCTTCTCGGGGTCGTCACGGCGTGCGCCGGACGCGAGCATCTCCTCGGTCAGCGCCTCGGCGGTCAGCGGCTGGAGCTCCTCGCCCAGCATCTTCACGCCCTGCGGCTCGCGCTCGAGCAGCGAGGTGGCGTAACGCGAGGTGGCGAGCAGTCGCGCGAGCCGCTCCGCCACCTGGCCCTCGTCGCGCAGCGTCTTGAGGTACCAGGGGGTCTCCCCCAGCGACTCGCTGATCCGCCGGAAGCCGAACAGCCCGGCGTCGGGGTCGGGCGCGTCCGCGAACCACTCGAGCATCGCCGGCAGCAGCGTGCGCTGGATGCTCGACGTCCGCGACACCCCGCTCGTGAGCGCCTCCAGGTGGCGCAGCGCAGCCTTCGGGTCGAGGTAGCCCAGCGCGGCCAGGCGCGCCCCGGCCGCCTCCGTGGACAGGCGCGCCTCGGTGCCGGGGATCCGGGCGACGGCGGCGAGCAGCGGGCGGTAGAAGAGCTTCTCGTGGAGCCGGCGCACCTCGCGGCGGTGGTGCTGCCAGACCTTGTCGAGCGTCGCCACCGGGTCCTTGTAGAAGCCCATGCTGCGGCCCAGCCAGCGCAGCGAGTCCTCGTCAGCGGGCACCACGTGCGTGCGGCGCAGCCGATGGAGCTGGATCCGGTGCTCGAGGGTGCGCAGGAACGCGTAGGCCTCGTGCAGCGTCTCGCCGTCCTCGCGCCCCACGTAGCCCCCGCGGGTCAGCTCGTTGAGGGCACTCAGCGTCGTGGCCGGGCGGATCCGCTCGTCGACGCGACCGTGGACGAGCTGCAGGAGCTGGACGGCGAACTCGACGTCGCGCAGGCCCCCGGCGCCGAGCTTGAGCTGACGGTCGGCCTCGCGGGCGGGGATGTTCTCGACGACGCGGCGGCGCATGGCCTGGGTGTCGCCGACGAACCCCTCGCGCTCGGCCGCGCTCCACACCATCGGCGCGACCATCTCGACGTACTCGCGCCCCAGCGCGAGGTCGCCGGCGACCGGGCGGGCCTTGAGCAGCGCCTGGAACTCCCAGGTCTTGGCCCAGCGCTCGTAGTAGCCGCGGTGGCTGGCCAGCGTGCGCACGAGCGGCCCGGCCTTGCCCTCGGGGCGAAGCGCGGCGTCCACCGGCCAGATCGTGCCCTCGGCCGTGTGGTCGCCGCAGACCCGGATCAGGTGGCCCGCGAGCTGGGCCGCGACCCGCGCCGCGGCGTGCTCGTCGGCGTCCCCGGCGGGCTCGAAGACGAAGATGACGTCGACGTCGGACACGTAGTTGAGCTCGTGCCCCCCGCACTTGCCCATCGCCACCACCGCGAGCCGGGCCAGCCCGGCCTCCTCGCCGAGCCGCTCCCGGGCCACGGCGAGCGCGGCCTCGAGGGTGCCCGCCGCCAGGTCCGAGAGCTCCGCGGCGGTGTCGGCGACGGCGAGGTGGTGGGCCAGGTCGCGGGCGGCCAGGCGCAGCAGGAGGCGGCGGTACTCCACGCGCAGCGCGTCGGGTGCCTCCTCGAACGGCACGGTGGCGGTCGGTTGCGGGTCGTCCGGATCGGCGCCGACGGCGCGCAGCAGGTCGGCGCGTACGGCGTACGCCGCGGGCCGGGTGCTCCCCAGCGCGGGGTCGGTCAGCTCGCGCCAGTGCCCCGGGTGCCGGACCAGGTGGTCGGCGAACGCGGGGCTCGCACCGAGGACGCTGAGCAGACGCATCGCGGTGCCCTCGTCGTCGGCCAGCTCCTCGATGAGCACCTGAGGGTCCTCGACGGCCTCGGCCAGTCGCACCAGCGACTCGAGCGCGGCGTCGGGGTCGGCGGTGCGCGAGAGCAGGTCGAGCAGCGGCTCGGCGGCGGGACCGAGCCGCTCGAGTGACGGGAGCGCGGCCTCGGCGTCGCGGAACCCGAGCCGGACCAGGTTCCCCTTGCCGGTGGCCGCGCGGTTCATCGCCGGCGCTCGGCGAACCCGGCCGCGAGCGCGGCGAACCGGGCGGCCAACGGCTGCCAGTCCTCGTCCAGCTGGGCCCGTGAGGCGTCGATGTCGCGGAGCAGGGCGTCCTGGTCGATGCCGTCGGCCTCGTGCGATCCCCGGTCCGACTCCGCCCACGGCCGCACGACGTCGGCGTCGGCCTCCGGGTGCAGCTGGACGCCCCAGACGGTCGGCGCGAAGCGGACCGCCTGCGGCTCACCGGCGGGGGTGGTCGCGAGCAGGGTCGCGCCCGCGGGCAGCTCCGTGACGACGTCGTTGTTCCACTGCACCCCGCGCCGGGGCGTCGCGAGCGTGCCCATCAGCTCGTCGCCCGGTGCCTCGGGGGTCCAGCCGATGTCGAGCACCCCGATCTGCTGGCCGCGCGGGTTGCGGTCCACGGTGCCGCCGAGGGACACCGCGATCAGCTGGTGGCCCAGGCAGATCCCGAGGGTCGGGACCCCGGCGCCCACGGCGTCACGCACCCGGTCCTTGACCGGTCCGAGCCACGGGTTCCCGTCGTCGTCGTTGGCCCCCATCGGGCCGCCCAGCACCAGCAGTGCGTCGTACCCGTCGAGCTTCGGGAGGTCGTCGCCGGCGTAGGGCCGGCAGACCTCCAGGGTGCAGCCGGCGTCGGTGAGCCAGCCGCCGAACAGGGCGGGCGGGCACTCGGCCTCGTGCTCGACGACCAGGACGTGCGGGGAGACGTGCGGGGAAGTCACAGCGGCAACCTATCCGGCGGCCGGTGGCTTCGGCTGCTCGTCCCGCCCGGGGAGCACGCCGATCAGGAGGAGCGGCACACCGACCACCGCGACGAGCAGCCCGACGCCGGTCCGGCTGAGCAGCAGGGCCACCAGCACGGCGACGACCCCGGTGGCGGCCACCCAGGGCCGAGCGTTCGGGTGACCGGCCGCCACCGCCCGCAGCCCGAGGACCGCCAGCACGCCCAGCAGAACGGCCGGGAGGACGAGGACCCGCAGGGCCGTCGACGTGGACCCGTGGCCGACCAGGATCAGCGCTCCCCAGCCGAGCATGAGGCCGACGATGCCGAGGACCACCCGGAGCAGGACCTTGAGCTGCGTGGCGCGTTCCGGCTGGTAGGGCTCGCCCTTCGCGAAGCGGATCACACGACCGGCAGCATCCGGTCCCGCTCGAACGCGGAGACCTGGCCGCGGTACTCCTCCCACTCCGCGCGCTTGTTGCGCAGGAAGAAGTCGAAGACGTGCTCCCCCAACGTCTCGGCGAGGAGCTCGGAGTTCTCGGCGATCCCGATGGCGTCGTAGAGGCTGCGCGGCAGCGGCTCGATCCCGAGGTTCTTGCGCTCGCGCTCGGTGAGCGACCACACGTCGTCCTCGGCCTCGCGGGGCAGCTCGTAGCCCTCCTCGATGCCCTTCATGCCCGCGGCGAGCACGACGGCGTACGCGAGGTAGGGGTTGCAGGCGGCGTCGAGGGTGCGCACCTCGATCCGGGTCGACTGGCCCTTGTTGGGCTTGTACATCGGCACCCGGATCATCGCGGAGCGGTTGTTGTGACCCCAGCAGACGTACGACGGGGCCTCGCCGCCGCCGGCCAGCCGCTTGTAGCTGTTGACCCACTGGTTGGTGACGGCCGTGATCTCGGGTGCGTGGCGCAGCACGCCGGCGATGAACTGCCGGCCGGTCTTGGACAGCTGGTACTCGGAGCCCGCCTCGAAGAACGCGTTGGTGTCACCCTCGAAGAGCGACACGTGGGTGTGCATGCCCGAGCCGGGATGGGTCGTGAAGGGCTTGGGCATGAACGTCGCCCAGATGCCCTGGCTCAGCGCCACCTCACGGATGACGGTGCGGAAGGTCATGATGTTGTCGGCGGTGCTGAGCGCGTCGGCGTAGCGCAGGTCGATCTCCTGCTGGCCGGGGCCGCCCTCGTGGTGGCTGAACTCCACCGAGATGCCCATCGACTCGAGCATCGTGATCGCCTCGCGGCGGAAGTCGGCGCCCATGGACTGCGCGGTGTGGTCGAAGTAGCCGCTGCGGTCGACCGGCACCGGCTCGACGCCCGGCTGCGGCTGGTCCTTGAAGAGGTAGAACTCGATCTCCGGGTGCGTGTAGAACGTGAACCCGAGATCGCCCGCCCGGCTCAGCGTGCGCTTGAGCACCCAGCGGGGATCGGCATACGACGGGGAGCCGTCCGGGAGCGAGATGTCGCAGAACATCC
>DASTUX010000052.1:0-5044 GCA_035759395.1 Nocardioides sp. | reverse complement strand
GTGCGCGCGGCGATCGTCCCCGGCAGGACCAAGCTGGTCTGGGTCGAGACGCCCACCAACCCGCTGCTCAACATCGGCGACATCGAGGCGCTCGCCGCCGTCGCCCACGAGGCCGGCGCGCTGCTGGTCGTCGACAACACCTTCGCCTCGCCGTACCTCCAGCAGCCGCTGACCCTCGGCGCCGACGTGGCGCTGCACTCGACGACGAAGTACTGCGGCGGCCACTCCGACGTGGTCGGCGGCGCCGTCGTCGTGCGCGACCTCGAGCTCGCCGACAAGATCACGTTCCACCAGAACGCCATGGGTGCGGTGCCCGGGCCGTTCGACGCGTTCCTCACCCACCGCGGCCTCAAGACGCTCGGGATCCGGATGGACCGCCACTGCGACAACGCGGAGAAGGTCGTCGAGTTCCTCACCGGCCACCCCGCGGTCGCTCAGGTGATCTACCCCGGCCTCGAGGAGCACCCGGGCCACGCCCTGGCCGCGCGGCAGATGAAGCGCTTCGGCGGCATGGTCTCGTTCCGCGTCAAGGGCGGCGAGGCGCAGGCGCTCGCGGTCTGCGAGAACGCCGAGGTCTTCACGCTGGGCGAGTCGCTCGGCGGCGTCGAGTCCCTCATCGAGCACCCCGGCCGGATGACCCACGCCAGCGTCGCCGGCACCGACCTCGAGGTCCCCGCGGACCTGATCCGGCTCAGCGTCGGCATCGAGACGGTGGACGACCTGATCGCCGACCTCGACCGTGCCCTCGGCTGACCTCGCCGTCTGCGTCGACTTCGGCTCGACCTTCACCAAGGCTGCCCTGGTCGACCTGACGGAGGGTCGGATCCTCGCCTCCGCCGACCACCCGACGACGCTCCCCACATCCGGCGGGGGCACCGACGTCCTCGACGGGTACGACGCGTGCCTGGCCCGGCTGGCCGAGGCCGACCCGCGGGCCGGTGCGGCCGAAGTGCACGCCTGCTCGAGTGCGGGTGGGGGCCTGCGCATCGCCGTCGTCGGCAATGAGGAGCTGGTGACCGCCGAGGCCGGTCGTCGGGTCGCACTGTCCAGCGGCGGCAAGGTCGTCGCGGTGGTCGCTGCAGCGGGTCGCGCGGGCGTCGAGCCCTACCGCGACCTCCGGGAGACGGCCCGACCCGACGTGGTGCTGCTGACCGGGGGGACCGACGGCGGCAACAGCGAGGTGCTGCTCCGGGCTGCCCGCGACCTGGTGGCGTCCGGCTGGTCCGGGCCGGTGGTCGTGGCGGGCAACGTCGAGGCTCGCGACGAGGTGGGCGAGATCCTGGGCGACGTCCCGCACGTCCTGGCCGACAACGTGGTTCCCCGGATCGGCGTGCTCGCGCCGGAGTCGGCGCGCGCCGCGATCCGCGAGATGTTCCTGGCCCACGTGATCGGCGGCAAGCACCTGAGCTCCCGTGCCGACTTCACCGCGATGGTGCGGGGGGCGACGCCCGACGTGGTGCTGACCGGCGTCGAGCTGCTCGCCCGTGGCCTCGACGACGCGCATCCCGGTGTCGGTGACGTCGTCGTGGTCGACGTCGGTGGCGCCACGACCGACGTGCACAGCGTGGTCGAGGTCGACCCGGACACCGCCCTCACCGAGGGCGGCCTGGCCCGTGAGGTCGTCGCGACCACTCCCGTCACCCGGACCGTCGAGGGTGACCTGGGGATGCGGTGGTCGGCGGTGAGCACGGTCGAGGAGGCGGGCCTGCCCGAGCTGGCCGAGGCCGCCCGCCACCGCCACGACGACCCCGCGTTCCTGCCCGTGTCTCCCGAGGACCGGGCCGACGACGAGTCGATCGCACGGGCCGCGGTGGGGCTCGCCCTGCGCCGCCACGCCGGCCGGTCGCGGGTCGTCGTCAGTCCCGAGGGCCGGGTGGTCGAGCGCAGCGGCAAGGACCTGCGCGAGGTCGGGCTCGTCGTCGGTTCGGGGGGCGTGCTCCGCCACAGCGAGCCCGGTGCGAGCGACCGGATCCTCGCCGACAGCATCGGCCCGGACCTCGAGAGCGGGTGGCAGCTGCCGCGTGCCGCGCAGGTCGTGGTGGACACCGACTACGTGCTGGCCGCCGCCGGCCTGCTCGCCGGGCGCCATCCCGTTGCGGCGTACAGGCTGGTGCTGCGGCTGCTTCCTGTGCCGGCTGTATAGCCTGTCGAGGTGAGCAACGAGGGAGACAACGCGGGCGTCGACGAGGTTGCCGCGGACCACCCCGACCATGCGCCGGCCGGTGGCAGGCGACGCCTCCCGATCCCCGGTCTGCGTGGCCGCTCGTCGGAGGTCGACGACGGCATCGCGCAGCGGCTCGCCCAGCAGTGGGCGCAGCTGCGCGACGAGCGCCGCCCCGAGCCCTCGATCGCGGCCGGTCCCTCGAACTTCACCCGGGCCCAGGTCCCGTGGGGGCTCGACCTCGCCGCCGCCTGGGGCTGGCGACTCCTCGTCATCGCGGCCGCGGGCTACCTCCTGATCTGGCTCGTCGGGTTCTTCGCGGTCATCACGCTGCCGCTGGTCGTCGCGCTGCTGATCACGGCCCTGGTGAGCCCGGTCGTCACCGGCCTGCACCGGGCCGGACTGCCGCGAGGGATCGCGTCGGCACTGGTCGTGGTCGGGGGCATCGCGTTCGTCGCGGCGCTGCTGACCTTCGCCGGGCAGCAGGTCGCGAGCGGTGCCTCGGACCTGGCCGACCAGGTGGCCAAGGGACTCGGGCAGATCAAGGACTGGCTCAACGACGGGCCGCTCCAGGTCAGCGACGACCAGATCAACGCCTACCTCGACGAGGCCCAGAACTCGATCTCCCAGTGGTCCAAGGAAGGCAACATCCTCGGCACGGTCACCGAGTTCGGGACCGTGCTGACCCACGTGCTGGCCGGCTTCTTCATCGTCCTGTTCTCGACCTACTTCTTCCTCGCCGACGGTGAGCGGATCTGGGCCTGGTTCGTCCGTCTCGCCCCGCGCGCGGGTCGCGAGCACGTCGACGGCTCGGGCCGGGTCGCCTGGATCTCGCTGACCCAGTTCGTCCGCGCGACCGTCATCGTCGCCCTGACCGACGCGATCGGGATCATGGTCGTGGCCGCGATCCTCGGCGTCCCGTTCGTGCTCGCGATCGGTGTGCTGGTCTTCCTCGGCGCGTTCATCCCGATGGTGGGTGGCGCCATCGCCGGCACGGTCGCGGTCCTGGTGGCCCTGGTCGACCAGGGACCGCTCACCGCCCTCCTGATGGCAGGCGGCGTGATCCTGGTCCAGCAGGTCGAGGCCCACGTGCTCCAGCCGTTCCTGATGGGCCGCTGGGTCTCCGTCCACCCGCTGGGGGTCATCTTCGCCATCGGTGCCGGCGTCCTGGTGGCGGGCATCGCCGGCGCGCTGGTCGCCGTACCCCTCGCCGCCGCCGCCAACGCGGTGGTCCAGCACCTGGCCGGGTTCACGTCGCCCGGCGACGACCCCGTCGAGGAGCTCGACGAGGACTACGAACAGCTGGGCGACGCACCGCCCACAGAGGAGAGCCTGAAGCATGAGTGACGCACCGACCGTGACGCTGGCCGACATCCAGGCGGCGCGCGAGGTCCTCAGGGACGTCGCGATCCAGACGCCGATGGAGGAGTCGCGCTGGCTGTCCGCGCTGGCCGGTGGGCCGGTGAGCCTGAAGTGCGAGAACCTCCAGCGCACCGGGTCGTTCAAGGCGCGCGGTGCCTACGTGCGGATCTCGCGGCTCAGCGAGGAGGAGCGGGCGCACGGCGTCGTGGCCGCGTCGGCCGGCAACCACGCCCAGGGCGTCGCGCTCGCCGCCAACCTGCTCGGTATCAAGTCCACCGTCTTCATGCCCGAGGGGGCGCCGATCCCCAAGGAGAAGGCGACCCGGGCGTACGGCGCCGACGTGGTCTTCCACGGCCGCTACCTCGAGGACGCCCTCGAGGCCGCCAACGCGTTCGCGGCGGAGACCGGCGCGGTCCTGATCCACCCGTTCGACCACGTCGACATCGTGGCCGGTCAGGGCACCACCGGCCTCGAGATCCTCGAGCAGACGCCCGAGGTCGAGACCGTGCTGGTGCCGACCGGTGGGGGTGGCCTGCTGGCCGGGATCGCCATCGCGGTCAAGTCACTGCGGCCCGACGTCCGGGTCATCGGTGTGCAGGCCGAGGGCGCCGCGGCGTTCCCCGGCTCGCTCAGGGAGGGCCACCCCGTCGCGCTGGGGTCGATGACGACGATGGCGGACGGGATCGCGGTGGGTCGGCCCGGCGACATCACGTTCGCCGCCGTGCGCGACCACGTCGACGACATCCTCACCGTCTCGGAGGACTCGCTCGCGCGCGCCCTGCTGGCGCTGATCGAGCGCGCCAAGATGATCGTCGAGCCGGCGGGCGCCGCCGCCGTGGCGGCCATCCTGGACCGGCCCTCGGAGTTCCGCACCCCCACCGTGGCGCTGCTCTCGGGCGGCAACATCGACCCGCTGCTGCTCGGCAAGGTGATCCGCCACGGCATGGCCGCGGCCGGCCGCTACCTCAACCTGCGGGTCTGCATCCCCGACGTACCGGGCGGGCTGGCCCAGCTGCTCGGAGAGGTCAGCTCGGTGGGCGCCAACGTCCTCGAGGTGGCCCACGAGCGGATCTCGCCGACGCTGCACCTCGACGAGGTCGAGGTGCACCTCCAGCTCGAGACCCGCGGCGAGCCCCACGCCGCGCAGGTCATGTCCCGGCTCCGCGAGCGCGGCTACCGCGTCTTCGAATAGCCGAGTCGGCGCTACTGCGCTCCTGAAATGACTCGAGTCGGCGCAACTGCAACGCAGGACGTTGCAGTCACGCCGACTCGACGACGTACGGCGTCGCAGTGACGCCGACTCGCGGTCAGCCGCTGTAGGGGACCGCGTCGACGATCTCGACGGTCAGGTCCTTGCCGTTCGGAGCGGTGTAGGAGACCGTCTCGCCCTTGGACCTGCCGTTGACGGCAGCACCCATGGCGGACTGGGGCGAGAAGACCTCCAGCGGGTCGTCGTCGCGCTTGATCTCGCGGGCACCGAGGAGGAAGCTCTCGGTCTCGTCGTCGCCCTTGAAGCGGTAC
>DASTUX010000051.1:0-2861 GCA_035759395.1 Nocardioides sp. | reverse complement strand
CTGCGCCCGTCGGCGAACCCCCGCAAGCTGTCGATGCTCGGCCGCCTCAAGCACGAGGGCGCCAACGTCACGCTGGCCCCGAGCGGCCAGGCGGTCGCCTACATGGGCGACGACGAGCGCGGCGACTACATGTACAAGTTCGTCTCGCGCGACAAGGCCGACCTGAGCGGCGGCTCGGCCGCCCGGGCGCGGAACCTGACCCTGCTCTCGCACGGCACGCTCTACGTCGCGAAGTTCACCGGCGACGGGACCGGGGACGGTGTCTACGACGGCACCGGCGAGTGGCTGCGGCTCACCTCGGACACGACGTCGTACGTCGACGGGATGAGCGTCGCCGACGTCCTCATCGACACTCGCCTGGCCGCCGACAAGCTCGCGCCGACCAAGATGGACCGGCCCGAGGACGTCGAGCCGAACCCGGTCAACGGGAAGGTCTACGCCGCGCTCACCAACAACTCCAACCGGACCACCTCGGACAACGAGTCCAGCCCGCTCACGTCGTCGCACACGCGTCCGGCGATCGGCGCACCGCTGGTGTCCCAGTCGGGGAACCGGAACGGCTACGTCCTCGAGATCACGCCGACCGGCGGCCACGCGTCGACGACGTTCACCTGGGACCTGATGCTGGTCTGCGGCGCCCCCGAGGCCGAGGAGACCTACTTCGCCGGCTTCGACAAGTCGAAGGTCAGCCCGATCAGCTGTCCCGACAACGTGACCTTCGACAGCGACGGCAACCTGTGGCTCGCCACCGACGGCAACGTGCTGGGGTCCAACGACGGCCTGTTCAAGGTGCCCACCGCGGGCGCGGGGCGCGGCAACGTCCAGCAGTTCCTCACGGTGCCGCGCGGGGCCGAGACCTGTGGCCCGCTCATCGCCGACAAGAACCGGTCACTCTTCTTCTCGGTCCAGCACCCGGGCGAGGTGGACGGCGCGACCTTCGAGTCGCCGGCCAGCACCTGGCCGCACACCGATGAGTTCCCCCGTCCCTCGGTCTGCGTGGCCTACCGCGCCCGCTGAGCCGAGTCGGCGCGACTGCTCCAACAAGAGGGCCCGAGTCGGCACAACTGCACGCGTGACAAGCCTCGAGTCGGCGTTGCTGCACCAGCCCCCGGTGCAGTGGCGCCGACTCGGCGTCGTACGACGTCTCAATAACGCCGACTCGGCGTCGTACGACGTCGCAGTAGCGCCGACTCGGCGTCGTACGTCGGTGCAGTAACGCCGACTCGGCGTCAGGTGGAGCGGATGGCGACGATGTCGGCGAACGCCTCGAGGGCCTCGCGGACCGGGCCCTGCGGGACGGCGCCGAGCAGGGCCTTCGCCTCCTGGGCACGCGCCACGACGTAGGTGCGCGCCTCGTCGAGGGCCGGGTGCTTGCGGAGCAGGTCGAGTGCCTCGGCGTGCCGGTCGTCGTCGGTGAGGTCGGAGTCGAGCAGCTCGTGCAGCCGCGCGTCGGCCGGGTCGTCCGAGGCCCGCGCCATGAGCACGGGCAGCGTCGGGACGCCCTCACGCAGGTCGGTGCCGGGGGTCTTGCCGGACTCGCCGGAGTCGGAGGCGATGTCGAGGATGTCGTCGGAGAGCTGGAAGGCCGAGCCCACGATCTCGCCGTACGCCGTGAGCGCCTCCTCGACCTCGCGGCTGGCGCCGCCGAAGCGGGCGCCGTACCGGGCGGAGGTGGCGATCAGCGAGCCGGTCTTGCCGGCGACCACGTCGAGGTAGTGCGCGAGCGGGTCCTCTCCGGGGGCGGGCTTCACCGTCTCGAGGATCTGGCCCTCGACGAGGCGGGTGAACGTCTCGGCCTGGATGCGGACCGCGTCGGGGCCGAGGTCGGCGGTGAGCTCGGAGGACTTCGAGAACAGGAAGTCGCCGGTGAGGATCGCGACGTGGTTGTCCCAGCGGGCGTTGGCCGAGGCCGCGCCGCGGCGCAGCTCGGCCTCGTCCATCACGTCGTCGTGGTAGAGCGAGGCGAGGTGGGTCAGCTCGACCACGCACGCGGCCCGGATCACCTCGTCGGAGCCGGGGTGGTCACCGGTCTCGGCGGCGAGCAGCACCAGCAGCGGCCGGAACCGCTTCCCGCCTGCGCCCATCAGGTGGCTGGCCGCCTCCGTGACGAACCCCGCCCGGCTGCGGACATGACCCTGGAGGGCCCCCTCGACGGCCTGCATACGTTCGCGCAGGCGACCTGCGAGTGCCTCGTCGGTGACGGGCAGCGCGAGGCCGGACGGGCCGGGATCGGTGTTCACCGGATGAATTGTCCCGCATGCGCGGCGAGAGTGAGCACCGGGCCGGGAACGACGCCGAGGAGCAGGGTCGCCACGACGCCCACACCGATCGTGCCGGAGGTCAGCACCGACGGGCGCGTGACCGAGGCCAGCTCCCCGTCACCGTCCACGAAGAACATCAGCACGATGACGCGGACATAGAAGAACACCGCCACGATGCTGGAGAGCACGGCCGCGATCACCACGGGCCAGGCACCGGCCGAGAGGGCGACCGTGAAGACCGCCCACTTGCCGACGAAGCCCGCGGTCAGCGGGATGCCCGCCATGGAGAGCAGGAAGAAGGCGAACAGCCCCGCCACCAGCGGCGAGCGACGCCCGATCCCCGCCCAGCGCGAGAAGTGGGTGGCCTCGCCCCCGGCGTCGCGGACCAGGGTCACCACGGCGAACGCACCGATCATGGCGAAGCCGTAGGTCGTCAGGTAGAACAGCACCGCCTGCAGGGAGGTGACCTGGCCGTCGGCGAGGTCGGTCGCGCTCTGCACGCCGAGGACCCCGGTGAGCAGGAAGCCGGTGTGGGCCACCGACGAGTAGGCGAGCATCCGCTTGACGTCGGTCTGGACGACGGCCAGGACGGCGCCCACG
>DASTUX010000050.1:0-29608 GCA_035759395.1 Nocardioides sp. | reverse complement strand
GCGGTCCGCGACAGGAGCCAGCGCCAGGTGCTGCGGCGCCTTGGCGATCGCGAACGTCCGGGCGACCGACGAAGCGGCCTCGTGGTCGGCGTCGCCGGCCTGGTCGGCGGTCACCCGGCAGGTGCCTGCGCCGTCGATGCGCACTGTGCCGCCGTCGAGCGTGCAGTCCCCGACCGCGGTGAACGTCACCGGCCTGCCGGAGCCGCCACCGGTCGCGTCGAGCGCCACCGGGCCGTCGCCGTACGTCGCGTCCGCGAGCCCGGCGAAGTCGATCGCCTGGCCCGTCTTCGCCACGTCGATGGCGACCGTGGACGTGGCGGACTGGTAGTCACCGGCCGAGGTCGCGTCCGGCGTGAACGTCGCGACCAGGACCTGGTCGTCACCGGCGTGCAGCACCGCACCGTCGGCCGGCTCCCCGTCCGCGAGGGTGTAGGCGACCGTGCCGGTCGCCCCCTCGGGGGAAACGGTCGCGTGCAGCTGGTCCACCCCCAGGGCGTCGCCGTACGTGATGCCGGCCGGCTCGTCCCACGTGATCGTCGGGACGGCCTTGGCGACGGTGACGCTGCGCGAGGTCGGCTCGGCGGCCCAGTAGTCGTCGCTGCCGTCCTGGCTCGCCGTGACCGTGCAGTCACCGGCGTGCTGGAGCGTGACGACGTTGCCGTCCACCGAGCAGCTCGTGCTGTCGGTCCGGAAGCGCACCGGGTTGCCCGAGCCGCCGCCGGAAGCGGTCAGCTCGAACGGCGCGTCCCCGAGGGTGTGGCTGTCGCCGAGGTCCCAGGTGATCTCCTGGGCCAGCCGGGTCACCGTGATCCAGACGTGCTTGGTCACGACCTCGACGTTGTCCGGGTCCTCGGGGGTGAACGTGGCGGTCAGGCGGTGCGAGCCGGCGCGGAGGGCCGCCCCGTGCGCGTCGTCGCCGTTGTCGAGCGTGTACGCGATGGTGCCGGGTACGCCGTCCACCTGGGCGTCGAGCTGGGCGTTGCCCAGTGCGGTCAGGAACGGGATCTCGGCCGGGTCCGCCCACGTGATGGTCGGGGTGGCCTTGTCCACGTGGATCGTGGCGGTGCGCGTGGCCACCTCGTATCGGCTCGCGTCGGCAGCGATCGGGGTCCAGGTGGCGGTGACGTCGTGGTCGCCGGCACGGAGGACAGCACCGGTCGCGTCGTCGCCGTTGGCCAGCGCGTACGTCAGGAAGCCCGACGGCGAGTTGGCTCCGGCCACGGCCGCACCCATCAGGTCGGGGTCGAACGCGGTCCCGTAGGTGATCGGGGCCGGGTCCGACCAGGCCAGGTCCACCGTCGCCTTCGCGACCTCGAAGGACCGAGTGACGGAGGCGCCGTCGTAGTTGGGCGTCGCCGCCTGGCTGACGGTCAGGGCGCACGTGCCCGCAGTGAGGACGGTGACCTGCTGGCCTACGGCCGAGCACGCGCCACTCGCGACTACGCTGATCGGCGCGGGCGAGTCGCTCGTCGCACCGAGGGAGAGCGGCGCGGCACCGTACGTCACGTCGGCGACCGCGGGCACGGACAGGCCGGGGGCCGCCCGGTTCACGACGAGCGACCTACTGACGGACGAGCCGAGGTAGTTGGCCAGATCGGTCGGCGAGAACGTCGCGGTGAGGTTGTGGGTGCCCGCGTCCAGGACGGTCGAGGCGTTGACGACCGCACCCGCCGTGGTGCGGTAGACGATCGTGCCCGGCGCGGTGGACGAGGCGTTGAGCGCGGAGGCGAGGGTCTGGCCGTAGGTCTGCGGACCGGGGGCCGACCAGGTGGTCGTCGTGCTGCGCTTGGCAACGGTGACGGACCACCAGGCGGTCGGGGCAGCGGCGAACTGGCCGTTGGCCGTCTGGTTGGCCAGGAGCACGCAGCCGCCGGCGCCCGTGATGGTCACCGGCGCGGTGCCCGTGGTGGTGCCGCTGGTCGCGCCGACGGTGCAGGTGCTGCCGGCCTGGGGCGTGATGGTGACCTGCCCCCCGCCGGTGGTGCCGGTGGCGGTCACGTTGAACGTCGGGTCACCGTAGGTCCTGCTCGTGGGCGTGCCTGCCGCGAACGCGACGGTCTGGGGCGCCTGCAGGACGCTGATGTTGCGCAGCGCGGTGGGGCTCGTGCTCCACGAGGTGACCGAGGCGCCGGTCGGCACGAAGGTCGCGCCCACGGCCTGGCCCGAGCCCACGGGGATCACGGCCGACGGGCTCACCATGGCCCCCTGGGCGTCGGTGTAGACCCAGTCGCCGGTGAGGTTGTTGGGGGTCACGGTCGCCGTCTGGAGCGAGCCGTAGGTCGTGCCGTAGTTGACGGTCGAGGGCAGGCTCCAGCTGACGGTCGGCGTGCCCTTGGCGACGTTGATCGGGAAGTTGGCGGTCGCCGTCCGGCCGGCCGGGTTGGTGGCCGAGCAGGTGCCGGTGGTGCCGGGGTATGCGATGACCGTGCCGGCTGCCGGCGTACAGGTCGCGGCGTAGTTTCCGTACACCTGGTCCGTGCCGTAGACGCTCAGCGCCGGCATCACGGCGCCTCCGGCCACGGTGGTGGCCAGGTTGACCTGGGCCGGGACGTTGACCAGCGTCGGCGCCGGGTTGGCGACGGAGACGTTCCAGGACATCGTCATCTGGCCGCCGGTCGAGAGGGTGAACCCGACGACGATGGGGTACGTCGGAGACGACGTGACGACCCGGTTGGAGTAGCTGCAGTTGCCGGTCGTGAAGTTCCCCTGGAACTGGTTCACGTAGTTGTTGCCGTCGGGGAAGTTCGCGAAGCAGCCGGTGATCCGGGCTCCGAGGAACGTATTGGCGGTGCCGGTCCAGGCGAAGGAGACCGTGCCGCCGAGGTTGGCCGTCGACGGTGGCGCCGTCGTCCACGCGATCGTCTGGATGGCGTGCGCCGGGCTGGCCGGCACGATCGCCATGGCCGCGGCGGCGACGAGGCTGGCCAGGGCAGTGCCGATGCGGCGGCGCCAAGAACGTGCGTGGGCAGGCGTCCGTACGGACATGGGGGGTCCCTCCCGCCGGCCGGAGACAGGATCCGCCCCGCGGTTCCCCCAGTTGCCACGACTCGGCCGTGCGAACAATAGGACAGGTCGCCGTCCCGACGTCCGGTTATCGGCAATCTGCCGGGCAGCCGTTTTTCGGGCCCGACCCGCGCGGTGGTGCGCCCCAGCCGCGACCCTGGAGGCGCTGCGCCATACTGTCCGCGGCCGGTCCGGGCACCCCGCCCCGACCCCGGGCCCCTAGCTCAATTGGCAGAGCAGGAGACTTTTAATCTCTTGGTTGTGGGTTCGAGTCCCACGGGGCCCACCAGCCGGACCAGACCAATCCGGTCGCCGCGCATAACCCCGGGCGGCGACGACAGTTTTCCCTGACATGGGAAAGGGAACGCCGGAGCGAGAGCCCGGCCCGGACTTCGACTTCTTCGACCACTGGCCCGGCCAGGGCGAGAAGGAGTCGTCCGAGGGAAGGCTCGGGGACGAGCCCCGGTGGTCCGAGCCCGACCCGCTCTTCGACGAGTCGTTCATCGACCCGCTGACCCTTGCCGATGAACCGGCGCCTCTCGCCCAGGAAGCGCCCGTCATCACTCCGACCGCTCCGGGGCTGCGCCGTCCACGCCTGGTGGACGACCGCCCCGAGCTCAGTGCGGCCAGCGCTACGTCCTTCGACCTCACGGAGTCGACGCAGCGGGGCCCGGTCATCTCATCGCCGCCCGAGGAGCGCGATGAGGTGATCGAACGGGGGACGGCGGTCGTGGCCGGGCCGACAACGGTCCGCGCCACGCCCGTCGGCCCGGTCCCCCCGGTGCCCGGCTCCGAGGAGGGCGAGGGCCGGGACGTGGTGGAGTTCGCGCCACGCACCAGGGCCCACCGGCTCGTCGAGGCGATGCTCGTGCTCGCGGGCGCGGCGACCGCCGTCGCGTCGTACGTCGCCTACGACAGCCGCTCCGCCATGTCCATCGTCGTGGCCGCGACGATGGCACTGCTGACCGCGGTCCTCTGGTCCGCCACCGCCAGCTCCGCCGTGGCGACCCTCACCGTCCGTGACGGCCGGCTCGACATCATGCGGGCGGGCAGCCGGCACAGCTTCGACCTCGCCAGCCAGTACACGCCCATCGACGTGGTGGGCGAGCCGGGGAGCCGCGACTGGAAGGTGCTCTTCCACCGTCGCGGCATGACGCCGTACGTCGTCGACGCCTCGATGGTCGACCCGGTCGAGTTCACGCGCGTGGTGCGCGAGTTCCGTCCGGAGGCGTGACCCGGGCCCGGTCAGGCCGGGACGTCGATCCAGTACCTCCGCTTGTCGCCACGGGTGTCCTCGTAGACGCCGCCGTTGCCCTCGATGGTGCGCCGCGAGCCGAGATTGTCCTCGTCACAGGTGAGCAGCACCCGGTCCAGGCCGAGCCGGGCCGCATGCGGCAGCGCCAGCGCGAGGGCCCTCGAGGCGTGACCCTCCTGCCGCCGCGACGGCCGCACCGAGTAGCCGATGTGGCCGCCCTGCTCCAGGAGCCACTCGTTGAGCGTGTGCCGCAGTGCCAGGAACCCGACCAGCTCGTCACCGTCGGCGATCCAGAAGTAGTCGCAGTGCACCCGGTTCTCGGCGATGACCTCGTCGGGGTCCGCCTGGCGCCGCTGCTCGGCCGCGAACCCGGCGCAGCCCTCGGCGTCCAGGCTCGGCCACTGCTCGCCCAGCCCCGACCCGTGCGGGAACTCCTCACCGAACTCGAGCAGCGTCTTCGCCCACGACTCGTGCCAGCGGACGTCGGGAACCACGAGCTCGGTCATGGGTCCATCCCAGCAGTCGGGCGGGGCGGTCGGCCACCCGATTTCGCTCGGGCGGTGGCTAGTGGCGGTCGCCGACCGGTACGCCGCGTTCGCCGGCGTCGGTGAGACGTGCCTCTTCGAGCGCCTGGGCCTCGAGCTCGGCCCGCCGCGTGGTCTCCAGCATCTGCCGCGCCGCGTCGTACGCCCCCGGCTCGGAGACCAGGTCGGTCGCGCCCCGCTTGAGTCGCGCCAGCGCGCTGCGCGCGAAGATCTGCTGCTCGGTGGTGGTCCGCTCGGAGCGACCACGGCCGAGGAACGACACGAACCAGTGGAGGACGGCGGTGACGCGGTTCTTGAACCCGGTGATGTAGACGAGGTGGACGGCCAGCCACATCAGCCAGGCGATCACGCCGGTGAGGCGCAGCTTGCCGACCATGGCGACCGCGCGGAAGCGGCTGATGATCGCCATCGAGCCCTTGTCGAAGTAGCGGAACGGGGGCTGCGGCGGCTTGTTCTCGAGCCTGCCCTCGATCTCCTTGGCGGCGTACTTCGCCCCCTGGATCGCGACCTGCGCGACACCGGGGAGGTTGTCGAGGGAGATCATGTCGCCGACGACGAAGACCTCCGGGTGCCCGGGCAGGGTCAGGTCGGGGTTGACGCTGATCCGGCCGGCGCGGTCCAGCGCGGCGCCGGTCTGCTCGGACAGGGTCTGGCCCAGCGGGCTGGCCTGCACGCCCGCGGCCCAGATCTTCGTGACCGTGTTGATCCGCTCGACCCGGCCGTCCTTGTACTTCATCTCGATGCCGCGCTCGTCGACGTCGGTCACCATCGCGCCGAGCAGCACCTCGACGCCGAGCTTCTCCAGCTCGTGCTTGGTCTTCGCACCGAGCTTGGCACCGAACGGCGGCAGCACCTGGGGCGCCGCGTCCACGAGGACCACGCGCGCCGTCCGGGTGTTGATGTTGCGGAAGTCCCGCTTGAGCGTGCGGTGCGCCAGCTCGGCGATCTGGCCGGCCATCTCGACACCGGTGGGGCCCGCGCCGACGACGACGAACGTCAGCAGGTGGTCGACGTTGTCCCCGCGCTTGGCCCCGAGCTCGGCCATCTCGAAGGCACCGAAGATGCGGCCACGCAGCTCGAGGGCGTCGTCGATGCTCTTCATGCCGGGCGCGAACTCGGCGAACTGGTCGTTGCCGAAGTAGGACTGACCCGCACCCGCCGCGACGATCAGGGAGTCGTACGACGTGACGTTCTCGCGGCCGAGGACGTGCGAGGTCACGGTCCGGGCCTCGAGGTCGATGGCGGTGACCTCGCCGAGCAGGACCTGGGCGTTCTTCTGGCTGCTGAGCACCTCGCGCGTGGGCGGCGCGATCTCGCCCTCGGACAGGATGCCGGTCGCCACCTGGTAGAGCAGCGGCTGGAAGAGGTGGTGGGTCGTCTTGGCGACCATCGTCACGTCGACATCGACCCGGCGCAGCGCCTTGGCGCCGAAGAGCCCGCCGAAGCCGGACCCGATCACCAGGACCTGGTGGCGAGGTGCGGATGCCTCCGTGGCTGTCATGACGAACCTTTCGTGCGACGGACGCGCGGTGCCTGCCGATCCGCGCGTGGCGCCCATTCTCACGCCGGACCCCGCCGCTGACCAATCCGGTGTCCGAAGCGGGGATCGGCGAGCCCCGATATGTTTGGTGTGCGCCGTGGTCGGGTACACGGCGGGCGAAGATCAATATCCGGCCCACGACCGTGGAGATCATCGTGCCGTTGAGCAGGCCAGCCCTGAGCCTGGGCTCCGGGCCCCGTGGTGTGCAGAACGCGCGCCGCTGGGTGGTCGCTGCCTGCACGGACATCGGACGCGCCGAGCTCAACGAGTGCGCCGAGCTCGCCGTCTCCGAGCTGGTCACCAACGCCCTCCTCCACGCTGCGCCCCCCATCCAGGTGCGCGTCCGCGGGACCCGCGAGCACCCCCGCGTCGAGGTCAGCGACTCCTCCCCGTCACCACCGCTGCTGCCGGAGAGCGCGTTCGACGAGGACGACGAGGACCTCCTCGTCACGTTCGGCCGCGGGCTCTCCATCGTCGCCCGCTGCTCGACCGCTTGGGGCGCCGAGATCGAGAAGGACGGCAAGGTCGTCTGGTTCGTCCCGGCCTCCGAGCCCTCCGAGGACGGGGTCGAGGGCAAGATCACCGGTGTCCCGGAGGCCGAGCGGCGCCCGAGGTCCGGCGAGGGTCAGCTGGAGATCGAGCTCCACGGAGTCCCGCTGCGCCTCTTCTTCGGGTTCCAGATGCACTACCGCGAGCTGCGCCGCGAGGTCCGACTACTGGCCCTGGCCCACGAGTCGGAGTACCCGCTCGCCAAGAACCTCTCCGATCTCTTCGGGGCGCTCGACCGTCAGCTCAGCGAGGGGATCGGGGCCTACCAGATCGACGCGGCCCTGCGGAGCCGCAAGAACACGACGGACCTGCGCGTCGCCATCGCCGCCGACGGTGCCGCCACGGTCGGCCGCTTCCTCGACCTGCTCGACCTCGCGGACGCCTTCTGCCGCGACGAGCGGCTGCTCTCCCTGGCCCGGTCGTCGGAGCAGCGGAACTTCCAGCGCTGGTTCCTGGGCGAGTTCGTGCGGCAGCAGACCGGCGAGTCCCCCATGGCGTGGCACGATTCCCCCGTGAACGTCCGACGCAGCACCCTTTCGTGAGACCGGCCCCCGCCCCCCGGCTGGTGGCGGCGGTGGCCGTCGGGGGCGCCCTCGGCGCCTTGCTCCGCTGGTCCCTCGGTGAGGCACTCCCCGAGGGTTCCGGGTTCCCGTGGACCACGTTCGGCATCAACGTGTCCGGCTCCCTCGTCCTCGCGGCCCTGCCGGCGATCGCGGCCGTACGCCGCAGCCAGCTGCTCGCAGTCGGCCTCGGCACCGGCGTGCTCGGCGGCTTCACCACCCTGTCCACCTGCTCCGAGCAGACCCGCGTCCTGCTCGCCGAGGGCCGCACGGCCCTCGCTGCGGCGTACCTCCTCGGCACGCTGGCGGCCTGCCTGGTCGCCGTCGCACTGGCACACCGCTGGTCCAGCCCGCTCGAGCAGCGCGAGTTCGAGGACGAGGAGGGCAACGAGTGACGCCGCTGCTCGTCGCGCTGGGGGCGGCGCTCGGGGCACCGCTGCGCTTCCTCGCCGGGCACTGGCTCGACCACGGGTTCCCGTGGGGCACGCTGCTCGCGAACGTCGTGGGGTCGTTCCTGCTCGGGCTCTTCACCGCCCTCTCCCTCGGGGAGCACGCGCTCGCACTCCTCGGCACCGGATTCTGCGGGGGCTTCACGACCTACTCGGCGTTCGCCGTGAAGACCCACGAGCGTGGCGGGGCGGGCGGCACGGCGTACGCCCTCGCCACGGTGCCGGTGGCCCTGGCCGCCTGCGCCCTGGGGTTCGTGCTCGGCTGAGCGCCTCAGGCGTAGCCGAGGTCGTGCAGGCGGTCGTCGTCGATGCCGAAGTGGTGCGCCACCTCGTGCACGACGGTGATCCGGACCTCCTCGACGAGCTCCTCCTCGCTCTCGCACATCGCGAGCAGCGGACCCCGGAAGATGAAGATCCGGTCGGGGAGCTCCAGGCCCGGCGTGCCCCATCGCTCGGTCAGCGCCACGCCGTCGTAGAGGCCGAGCAGGTCCGGCTCGTCGTCGGGCGGGTCCTGCTCGACGAGCACGACGACGTTCTCGACCAGCGAGGCGATCTCGTCGGGGATGTCGTCGAGCGCGCGGTCGACCAGCGCATCGAAACGGTCGGGATCCATGTGGACGGGCACGTGCCCATTCAACCGCGGACCCGGAAATGCGAAACGCTCCGGATCCTGGGGATCCGGAGCGTTCGACTGGCGACCCCGACGGGACTCGAACCCGCGGCCTCCGCCGTGACAGGGCGGCGCGCTAACCAACTGCGCTACGGGGCCATTTCGTCCGCCTGTGCGCTGCACTGGCGAAGCGGTGGAACTCTAACCCATCGGTGCGGGTGTCTCCCAATCGGGCTGACGACCACTGCGGAACACCTCAGAGCTCGCACCCCCAACGGGATTCGAACCCGTGCTACCGCCGTGAAAGGGCGACGTCCTAGGCCGCTAGACGATGGGGGCCGGACTGCCCGGACAGCATAGGGGGGCGCCTCATCGGTCACCAATTTCACCGGTCGTACCCGTTTTCGCGACCGCCCCCGTCTCGGGTATGGTTTCGACTCGCTTGGGCAGGTAGCTCAGTTGGTACGAGCGATCGCCTGAAAAGTGATAGGTCGGCGGTTCGACCCCGCCCCTGCCCACAAGCACCGAAGCCGCAGTCCGGTCCGCCGGGCTGCGGCTTCGTCGTTCCCGGCTCAGGGCACCGCGAGGTTGAGCTGGGCGAGCACGTCGAAGGTGTGCTCGCCCTCGACGCCGCTGGTCTCGACCGTCCAGCCCTCCGAGGTCTTGGTCCCGCAGCCGGTCAGCAGGTCGTCGCGCAGGCAGCCGACGTTGAGCACCTTGACCGAGTCGATGGCCACCGACCACGGCAGGCCCCGACCCTGCGCGACCACGAGCGGAGTCACCAGGGCGAGCGCCCGCTCCGGGTTCGACGGGTCGCCGGAGCGTACGGCGACCCCGCTGGCGTCGTACTCCAGGACGATGCGAGCGGATTCCGAGGGCAGCTCGACGGTTTCCTCGTCGCCGACACCCATCTCGGGCACCTCACCGACCGGACCGGGCACGCGGACGACCAGGGAGCTGATCACGGGGCGGAACTCCTTGCCGGCGCCGGCGCGCTCGGGCACCGACAGGTCGAGCGCCTTCCGGGGGGACTCGAGCATCACCGTCTCGACGACGTGCAGGAGACCGGCGTCGTCGATCCTCACCTGGAGGCTGACGGCTGCCGGCTCGGAGGTGGTGTTGCTCGCCGCGGGCGACTGGGTGCCGTCGGGAAACAGCAGCTGGAGCACCTGCCAGGAGGCCAGCACGAGCAGGACTGCGGCAGCCGCGCCGAGGGGCACGAGTCCGGCGTGACGCGGCCGGCCGGCATGGGCGCCGTGTCGTGGGCGACCGCGGGCTGCGCGAAGCTGGCCGTCGCTCCCCAATCGGGGTCCGCTCGACGTCGCCATGGCGCGAAGACCTTCCCTGCGACCCCGCTCCGGAAGTATACGGTGACAAGGGCCGGGACGGCTCCTACAGTTGTTGGGGCCACCGGTTCGGGGGTAACCGCACGGTCGCAACGCCAAGAGCACGGCCTCGATGCTCGGGTCACGATCCGTCTCCCAGTCCCCCGAATCCTCTCGGCCGTCTCCCGGAGATGTGTCGCCCATGTCCCCTCGCACAGCCAGCCGCTTCATCGCATCCGCCTCCGTCGCCGCCCTCCTCGCGCTGCTCACGACCGCTCCACTCGGCGGGCCGGTCGCAGCGAAGAGTCCGCCCGCCACCTACGTCGTCCAGGGCGTGCCGGGCGTCGAGCTCGACGTGCTCGTCGACGGCGACGTGGTCGAGTCCGGTGTGGCCCCCCGTGAGGTCGTCGGGCCGCTCGACATCTCGCCGGGCAGCCACACCCTGGCGTTCCGCAGCCCGGACTGGGAGGTGTCGAAGTCCGTCGACGTCGCCGGCAGTCAGGACGTGGTCGTGCACTGGCCGGCCGACGCGGCAGACGAGCCGATCGTCACCGTCTTCAGCAACGACGTCTCAGCCATCGGGTCCGACAAGGGACGTCTGACCGTCGCGCACACCGCGGTGGTGCCCCCGGCCGACATCCAGGCGAACGGCCAGACGCTGTTCACCAACATCGCGAACGGCGAGTTCATCAGTGCCGAGGTCCCGGCGACGACGTACCGCGTGGCAGTCGTCCCGACCGGCGGCGGCAAGCCGTTGCTCGGCCCGGTGGACCTGAAGATCGAGGCCGGCGCACTGACCCGGGTGTTCGCGATCGGCGCCCCACGCGACGCGAGCATGGACGCCGTCGTGCAGGTGCTGCCGCTGCCGACGTCCGGCGGTGGCACCCCGAAGTCGGTCGACACCGGATCCGCCGGTCTCGTCAACCCCGACGGCTCGATCAACCTGGCCCGCCAGTCGGTGTGGGCGTTGGTCGCGGCTGTGTTCGGCTGGTGGCCGGCTGCGTAGTCAGATGCGGCACTCCGCCCCCGTCACGCTCACCGCAGTCGCCGTGCTGCTGGGCGGCTGCGGCGGGGCGGGGTCCGGGGCGACCTCGAGCACCGACGGTGAGCACCCCTCCGCCGCCGGCGAGACGAGCGCGGGGGCGGCGGCCGTCGCGAAGCCGGCACCGAGCCAGGTCCGCGCGGAACCTCCCGTCTCGGTCACGTTCCCGAGCGGCCGGGTCCTGCCCGTGGACCCGGCCGAGACCCTTCCCGACGGCGCGCTGGCGGTCCCCCAGGACATCCACCGGGCCGGCTGGTGGACCGGGAGCTCACGCCTCGGCGATCCCTTCGGCAGCGTCGTCCTGGCCGCCCACGTGGACTCGTTCAGCCAGGGCGTCGGGCCGGCGGCCGAGCTGTTGTCCGCCCGGCCGGGAGACACGGTGCGCCTCACTGGGCGGCACCTGGCGCAGAAGTACGTCATCACCTCGGTCCGGCTGGTCCCGCAGGCCGACCTGCGCCGCCGGAGCGTCGTGTTCTCGGCTGCCGGCGATCGTCGGCTGGTGCTCATCACCTGTGGAGGCACCTACGACGCCTCTCTCGGTGGCTACCAGGACAACGTCGTCGTGGTGGCCCGCCCTGCGAAGAGGTGAGCCACCCGATCCCGTAACGGTCGGAGAGGCGCATCGTTGGGCCGCGAGTACGGCCGTCCGCCCGGGCGGCTTCCTCTCGGGAAAGCAAGGAACACATGCGCACACGTGCAGTAGCAGCACTTGCAGCCTCCACCGTCCTGACCATGGCCGGCACCACCCTGGCCGCCACGACCCTGACCGCCTCCGCGGCGCCCGAGCGGGCCACTCTCTCGGGGGCGCCCGCGCCCTACATCGTGGTCCTCGACGACAGCGCAGACGCGCGGGCCGTGGCCCCCGCCCAGGCCCAGCGCTTCGGCTTCGACGTCGGGCACGTCTACACCTCCGCCCTGCAGGGCTACTCGGCGACGATGTCCCCCGCCGTCGCCGCCGCCCTCGAGGCGTCCCCGGCCGTGCGCTGGGTGCAGGAGGACACCGCGGTCCACACCGACGCGCAGACCACGCCCACCGGCATCAACCGGTCCAACGCCGACGCCAGCCCCACGGCGAAGATCAACGGTGCTGACGAGCGCGTGAACGTCGACGTGGCGGTCATCGACACCGGCGCCGACCTGACCCACCCGGACCTCAACATCTACAAGGCGGGCGCCAAGAACTGCTCGGTCGGCGCGGTCAACGCCAACGACCTGCACGGGCACGGCACCCACGTCTCGGGCACCATCGGCGCCCTGGACAACGCCACCGGCGTCGTCGGCATGGCGCCCGGCGCCCGGATCTGGCCGGTCAAGGTCCTCACCGACGCCGGCACCGGTCTCAACTCCGACGTCATCTGCGGGATCGACTACGTGACCGCGAACGCCTCCAGCATCGAGGTCGCCAACATGAGCCTCGGCGGCGACGGCGCCGACGACGGGAACTGCGGCGCCACCAACGGCGACGCGATGCACGCGGCCATCTGCTCCTCGGTCGCAGCCGGCATCACGTACGTCGTCGCGGCCGGCAACGACTCGGCCGACGCGTCGACGTCGACCCCGGCGGCGTACGACGAGGTCATCACGGTGAGCGCGCTCGCGGACTTCAACGGCCTGCCCGGCGGCGGCGCGCCCTCGACCTGCCGCGCCGACGTGGACGACACGTTCGCGAGCTTCTCCAACTACGGCTCCGACGTGGACCTGATCGCTCCCGGCGTCTGCATCAACTCGACCTGGATGCTCGGCGGCTACAACACGATCAGCGGCACGTCGATGGCCAGCCCGCACGTCGCGGGTGCCGCCGCGCTCTACAAGGCGACGCACCCCAGCGCCAGCCCGGCGGCCGTCAAGGCGGCCCTGCAGAGCGCCGGATCGCTCGACTGGAGCAACGCCGACGACCACGACAGCACCAAGGAGCGCCTGCTCGACGTCACGACGTACTGACCTCGTCGCAGCACCCCTGAGGGCCGCCGTCCGGATCTGATCCGGTCGGCGGCCCTTCTCGGTACCGTGGACCGGTGGACCAGCACCGAGGGGTCCGTCGGACCGAGCTCGCCACAGGAGTGACGCTGTCCCACGCGTCGACCGGGCCCGCCTCGGGGACACCCCTGCTGCTGCTGCACGCGTGGGGCGAGGGCCGCGGCTCGTTCGACCGGCTGCTGCCGCTGCTGCCGCCCACCGTGCTCGCGATCGCGGTCGACCAACGTGGCCACGGGGACGCCACCAGGCCGGCGTCCGGCTACTCCCTCGAAGATCTCGCCGCCGACATCGACGCGTTCCTGGACGCGCTCGGCATCTCCTCGGCCGTCCTGGTCGGGTCGTCCAGCGGCGGGTACGTCGCCCAGCAGGTCGCGGCCACCCGTCCCCACCGCGTGACCGGGCTCGTCCTCCTCGGGTCCCCCCGAGACCTGCGGGGCCGCCCGGCGTTCGCCGACGAGGTCGACCGCCTGACGGACCCGGTGGACCCCGCCTGGGTGCGCGAGTCGCTGACCTGGTTCCCGCGGTTCCACCACGTGCCCGAGTGGTATCTCGAGGACCGGGTCCGGGACGGGGTCAGGCTCCCGGCACACGTGTGGCGCGCGGCGTTCGACGGGCTCCTGACGTCGCGCCCTCCGACGGAGGTCGCCACGATCACGGCGCCCACCCTCATCGTGTGGGGAGACCGGGACGGCCTCCTCGCCCGTGCGGACGAGGAGGCCCTGTCCCGGGCCATCCCGGGCTCCCGGTTCGTCGTCTACGAGGACACCGGCCACCTGGTCCTCTGGGAACAGCCCGAGCGCGTGGCTCGCGACCTGGTGGCCTTCGTGGACGGCCTCAGTTGAGCGACATCCTGGGCTCGCCGTTCAGCAGCCCGGTGCCACTGATCGTGCAGGTTCCGCCCCGGGTGGCCCCGCCGTTCCACGCCTGCCGCACGCACGAGCGCGTCGCGAGCTGGGCCCAGTAGTTCGGGTGCAGGGACTCCTGGACGTAGTACGGGCTTCCCGAGCAGCAGGTCGACACGGTGCGGATCTGGTTGACCCACTCGGTCTGGTCCACCGCCCCGGCCTGCGTCCAGCTGGTCAGCCCCTTCTCCTCGTACAGCCCGACGGTGCTCTCGCAGAGCCGGCGCCCGTTGAACGCCGACGCGAGGTTGAGCGTCTTCGAGTTGGTCAGGCCGGCGTCGGCGGCCGCTCCCGTGACCGCACCGTTGATCGTCGGCAGCGCCGTGGCGTTCGCCCAGTTGGCGTCGGCGTTCCAGAACCCGCAGCCTCCGGTGTTCTGCCGCGTGAACCCGCTCTCGGAGTAGCGGAAGCCGGTCCCGTTGGGCAGCGGCGAGGGGTAGTTCTGCACCAGCATCGTCCACGCGTTGTCGGCGTACCCGGCGTTGCGCATCGCGGTGCGGATGTTGGCGTACGCCGTGGCGATCTTGGCCCGCTGGGCCGCCACGTTCGCGGGCGTGAAGTTGGACGTCACCGAGCTGTCGTCGTTGCAGTAGTCCTTGAACCACTCCGGCGAGCCGAGGAAGTCGGTGACGCAGGTCTGCACGATCGAGCCGAAGTTGAAGTCGTTGCCGCCGATCGAGACGGCCACCATCTTCACGTTGTGGGTGGTCGCGAAGGTCTGGAGCATCTTCGCCTGGCCCTGCTGCCCGGCCCCATTGTCGCTGAAGTCCAGGCCCGGTTTGAAGTAGCCGTTGCCGTCCGTGTACGTCGACGTCCTGGCCCCTGAGCAGGCCAGGTTGTACCCGTTCACGCCGCCGCCGATGTAGGCCTCAGCGGCCTTGCTGCGGTGGCAGCGGTTGATCGTCTCGCCGGTCCCGCCGGCGTTGTCGTAGTAGGCGGTCGGGCCGAGCGCGTCGGCGTACGCACTCGAGGTGTTCGAGCTGCCGGCCCACCGGCCCGCCTCGCCCGAGATGTAGGAGTCACCGACGGTGACCACCCAGGGTGTTCCGACGCCCGGGCCGTCGGCCCGGGCAGGGGTGGCGCTCGAGGTCACGACGAGACCCGAGAGAGCCAGGGAAAGTGCGCCGACGAGCCAGGCGCGGGTACGGCCGATCTTCATGCGTTTGAACCCCTTCGAGAAGGCGCTCCCTCCGCCGCGCGTGCGGCCGCAGGCGACGCTACTGACCGGTAGCGCTGCTGGGAAGGGCTCGTCCACGACAGGGTGGTGAACCCCTGAGGCTGCGTACTCAGCGGGAGATGAGTGCCGATTCGCTGTCGGGACACCCGTCGAGGGGGCTCAATGGGCACATGCCTCGATTCGCGGACCCGAGTCTCTGTCCCGACTGCCGTGCGCGCCTGCCGGTGGAGCCGGCCGTCTGCCCCGAGTGCGCGCTCCCCCTCCGGGGTCCGGTCGCGTCGTCCCTGCTCGCCACGCTGGCCACCGCCGACCGGCTGCTCGCCGAGCTCCGCGACTCGGCCGTCGTGGCGCCGCCGATCGAGCTCGACGTCGACGAGTTCCCGCCAGTCTCCTGGCCGGTGTCTACCGCCGCGTCTTCGCCGGCGCGGCCACGGGGTCTGAGCGCTGCCTCGGTCCCCAGGATCCTGCTCGGCCTGGGTGCCCTGTGCCTGCTGGTCGCCGCCGTCACGTTCCTCGCCGTCGCGTGGTCCTGGCTGGGCGTGGGAGGTCGTACGGCGGTCCTGGTGGCGCTGACCCTGCTCTCCGGCACCCTGGGCAGCTGGCTGGCCCGACGGGGCCTGCAGATCGCCGGCGAGTCCCTGACCACCGTGGCCTTCGGGCTCCTGGCGCTCGACGTGGTCGGCGCCGACAACGCCGGGTGGTTCGGGGAGCTGAGCAGCTCCGGTCTCCTCGTCGCCGTGGGTGCGGCTCTCGGTGTCTCCGCCCTGGCCCTGGTCCTGGCCGGCCCCGCCCGACTGGCCGTGCCCCAGGTCGTCGCTCCGCTGGGCCTCTGGATCGCGGCTCTCGGCGCGATCGGGTCGAGCGACCACGACCACGTCGTCGCCGTGCTGACGGTCCTGGCCGCCACCGGCCTGGCCGCGCTGGGGCTCGCCCGCGAGCTGAGGGTGCTCGCCGTGAGCGCCATGGTGGCTGGCACCGCGTGGTGGGTCTGGCTCACCCTGTCGGGCGTCGCCGACGCCGCGGAGCACGCCGGCCTGCGGGCGCTCTGGCTCGAGGGCCACGGCGGCGGGCTGCTGGCCGCGAGCGTGCTCGCGCTGGCCCCCCTCGCCCTGCGCCCCACCCGCTGGGTTCCCCAGCTCAGCCTCGCGACGGCCGCCGTCCTCGCGAGCCTCGGGGCCGCCCTGCCCGGACTCGACGACAGCACGACGCGACTGGCCCTGGTCTGTCTCGCCTTCCTCCTGGCCTGGTCGGCCGTCGCCGCCCTGGTCCCCCGGTCCTGGGTCGTCGTCCCAGCGGCGCCGATGGCGCTCGCCGGACTGCCCGTGCTGACGCTCGCGGCGGGTCTGGCCGCGGAGGCGACCGACAACGTCTTCGGTGTCGGAGACCCGTTCACCCGGTCAGTCGGTGTCCGGCTGCAGCACGTGCCCACCGACGCCCACCCCGCGCTGCTCGTCCCGCTGGTCGTGGGCCTGCTCGTGGCCCTGTGGGCCGTGGCGCCCGGATCCGTGCGACGTCCGGTGGCCCTCTCGGCGGTCCCGCTGTCGGCGCTCGCGGGGATCGCCACGCTCGCACTCTTCGCGGTCCCGCTGTGGACGGTCGTGGCCACCCCCTCCCTGGCCGGAGCGGCCCTCGTCGCGGGCGCCGTACGCCGTACCGACGAGCGCGGCACACTCCAGGCGGCCCTCGGCGGCCTGCTCTCCCTGGGTGCGGTGGCCGCAGCCCTGCCCAGCGCCTGGCTGGCCACCGCGACCCTGTCGGTCGTCGTGGCCGCGGCTGCCGTGCTCCTCGTGGCCGGGGCGTTCCCGGGGGCCCGGTTCGCCGGTGCCGCCGCGCTGCCGATGGCCGCCGCGGGGCTGCTCTGGTCGGCTGCCGAGGTGGGGGGCCTGGACACGGCCTACCGCGCCGTACCCGTCCTGCTGGTGGTCGGCGGGCTGGCGATCTGGCAACCGCGCGCGGAGCTCGAGGTGTCGGCCGGACTCGCTGCCGTCGTCAGCGCCGGCGCCGCCATCGATGCGGTCTCCGACCCCAGCACCTCGCTCGCCATCCACCTCACGCTTGCCGGTGTCCTGGTCAGCGGCAGCGCGCTCGTCCACCCCTCGCGCCGCCCGCTCGCCTGGCTGGGCGGTCTCCTCCTCGCGGCGGCGACCTGGGTCCGGTTCGCGGACCTGGGCGTGGACGCCCCCGAGGCCTACACGCTGCCCTCGGCGGTGGCCCTGGTCCTGGTCGGTCTGCGCCGGCTGTACGTCGACCGGGAGGCCGACACGTCCACGACGCTGGCCCCCGGCCTGGTGCTCGCGACGACCCCGTCGCTGCTCTGGCTCATGGTCACCGACCCGGTCTCCTGGCGCGCCGTCCTGCTCGGGCTGGCCTGCCTGGTCCTCGTGATGGTCGGAGTGCGGCTCCGGTGGAACGCCCCGCTCCTGATCGGCAGCATCGTGGGCGGTCTCCTGGTGCTGCGCGAGCTCGCGCCGTACGCCGCCGCCACGCCGCAGTGGGTGCTGATCGGCCTGGCCGGCACGGCGCTGACGGTCGTGGGCATCACGTGGGAGAGCCGGATGCAGGACCTCCGCCACGCCGCGTCGTACCTCGGCCGCCTGCGCTGACGCAACCGTTCCCGCCTGTCTTCATCGGGGGTTCACACGCACGCCACCCGCACGTAGGTCAGCTGCCTACGGTCCCGCCATGACACCTCCCCGCACACCCGTCAGACGCCCGGCGATCCTCCTGTGCACGGCAGCGGCGCTGGCCGGTCTCACGGCTCCGACCGCTCTCCCCGGCACGGGGGCTCCGGCGATCGCCGCCTCGGCGCCCACCCACCTCGACCTCGGGCCGGACGACCTGCCCGAGTCACGCACGACGAGCACGCTGCAGCCCGGCGTGACGCTCACCCGGATCACGCGCGGCGCGAGCGATCCCAGCCTGCGCTGGACCGAGGAGATCCTCATCGCCTCCACCGCCGCCTCGCCCGACCCCGATGCCCCGCCGCGCAGCATCTCCGACCGGGCGAGCGCGCAGGCCACAGCGGACCGCCTGGAGGGCGAGGGCTTCACCGCCCGCGTCGAGGAGGTCCGGCAGCCGGCGGTCGCCGACGTCACGGCCGGCGTCCTCGGCTATCGCGTCCGCGTGGGCAGCTTCGCGACCCGCACGGAGGCCGACGCAGAGAAGGCACGGCTCGCGGCGGCCGGCGAGACGGCCAGCTCGGTCTACACCGGCTGGGACGGCAACCCCGCCGACCGGGGCCCGTGGCGCATCAACGTCCTGCGTATCGATCCGAACCGCTTCGACGGAAGTCTCACCGGCTCCTACGGCCCCGACCTGTTCAACCGCGAGAAGACCTCCGAGCTGGCCACCGCCGGCGGCGCCACCGCCGCGATCAACTCCGGCTTCTTCGTCATGGACCCCGCGGCGGGCGCCCCCGGCGACCCGGCAGGTGCCGGCGTGTACGACGGCCGGGTGCTGTCCGAGCCCGTCGACGGCCGGCCCGCCCTGGTCCTGCACGACGACGCCCGGGGCAGTGCGGTCCGTCGCCTCGGCTGGGAGGGCCGCGCGGAGATCGGCGGGCGCAGCGTCGCCCTCGACGGCGTCGACCGGGTGCCCGGGCTGATCCGCAACTGCGGCGGCGACGGCACCGACGCCCCGACCGACCTGCCGCTGCACGACGTCACCTGCACCGACGCCAGCGAGCTGGTCGCCTTCACCCCGGAGTACGCCGCGAGCACGCCGACCGGCCCCGGCCGCGAGGTCGTGGTCGACCACGGCGTGGTCACGTCGGTCGCCGACAGCCGCGGCACGACCCTCGCCCCCGGGCAGAAGTCGATCCAGTCCCTCGGCAACGACCTGCTCGCGGGCGTGGAGGTGGGTGACGAGCTCCCGGTCCGGTTCCGCCTCACGGCGGGCGGATCGCCGCTGGCCACGCCGGCCGGGACCACGGTCACCAACGGCGGGCCGCTCCTGGTGAAGGACGGCCGCGTCGACATCACCCAGCGCCAGGACGGGTTCGTCCACCCGGGCGACCCGAGCTTCGCCTACGGCTGGTTCCTCAAGCGCAACCCGCGCACCATCGCGGGCGTGGACGCCCAGGGCCGCACGGTGCTCATCACCGTCGACGGTCGCTCGACCGACGACCTCGGGCTCTCGATCCCCGAGGCGGCGGACGTGGCCCGCTCCCTCGGGCTCGTCGACGCCATCAACCTCGACGGCGGCGGCTCGACCACGATGGTCGTCAACGGATCGGTGATCTCGCACCCCTCCGACAGCACGGGCGAGCGTCCCGTGGGTGACGCGCTCCTGATCGCGCCCTGACGCACCGCACTGATCGATCGAGCCTGTCGAAAGCCCGATTGATCCTGACCCCAAACAAGGCAAGGAGCGCCACGTTGACGTGGCGCTCCTTGCTGAGCTGCGGGGAGCCCTGCCCCTCAAGAGTCGACCTTCACCTTGTCGGTCGTGGGTCAGCTCCCCGGGCTGCCCAGGGTCACGTCGTCCACCCGGACACCGTCCCAGCCCGCCACCGACGAGCACAGCGGCCCGCCGAGGGCCGAGCAGAGCGAGTCCGAGGTGAAGTGGAAACGGACCTGGACGTCACCGCTCGGTGCATCGAAGCCGACGGCGTAGCGCGACCATCCGGGGTACGCCTCGTTCTTCCCCGAGAACGTCCCCAGCGGCTTCCACGTGCTGCCGTCGGTCGACCACTCGACCTCGACGAAGTCGAAGCCGCCCTCGGTGTCCATCCGGCTCCACCACTGCAGCACGGTGTCGCCGCCCGGGACCGCCTGCGCCGGCGAGACCAGCGAGGCGTCCATGTTGTCGACGTACCCGGTGGGGCCCGCGATCGCCCAGGACGAGCCCGAGTCGTTCCCGGCGCTGTCGGCGCCGTGGCCCGGTGAGCCCTGGCTCCACGTGGTCGGGAGCCCGTCCGCGGTCCAGGACTGGGCACCGGACTCGAAGTCCCAGGCCTTGTAGACGCTTCCGACGGTCGGCGTGGGGCTCGGCGCCGGGGGTGGCGGGACCGGGATCCCCTTCGCGAACTGGTAGGTCCACACGCCCCGGCCGAACATCGCCAGCACGGCCGTCTTGGGGTGACCCGGGCGCAGCGAGATGCTCGCGACCGGGGCCGCGGGCAGTCCGCCGAGCGGCGCGAACCTCGGCGTCGCCTGCTTCGCGCCCATGGGGCTCGATGCGAACGCGCCCACGTCGGTCGCGACGAGGAGCTGGTTGCCCCGCAGCGTCACCCAGGTGGCCGGGCTGTCCGGCAGGTTGCCGGTGACGTTGCGGAACGAGCGGCCGCCGTCCCTCGACGCGAACAGGTGTCCGGTGCCGAGCTGCTTGTTCGCGTCGCCCACGGCCCCCGGCGGGAGCCAGCGGCGGGTGTACCCGCCCAGCGTCACGAAGACGTGCTTCCTGTTCGCCGGGTCGATCGCGATCGACGTGATGTAGCGGTTGGGCAGACCCCTGGCGGGCACGATGTGCCAGCCCTTGGCCGTTCCCTTCTGCGGCGCGGTGGAGGTGCCGACGTTGGTCGCGAGCCCCCGCTTGAACAGCGTCTTCGACGCGCCCAGCTTGTTGAGCGTGTCGCAGTGACCGCAGAAGCCGACGTATGCCGCAGCCCCGCGCACCGCGACCGCCGACATCGAGTTGTCGGGGTCGGTCGCGCTCGACGTCGCGTCGGCGTCGCCCGGGTGCGAGCGGGTCCCCAGGTCGTAGACCGTGCGCCACGTCGTCGTGGTGGAGTCGGCATCCGCCGCCGGGGTCTGCCCCGAGTCGGTGCTCGAGCCGACCAGCGTCTCGACGACCTCGCGCCCTGCCGTGATCAGGTGCTCGGGGTCGGTCGGGTCCATCGTGAACGGGTTGGAGAACTTCGACGACGTCAGGCCGGGGTCGATGTCCTTCCACGACGTGCCCCCGTCGGTGGTGACCGAGATGGCGCCGTTGGTGTACTCCTCGTACGCCGTCTTCGAGTCGTTCGGGTCCACCGCGGCGAAGAAGCCGTCGCCGCCGAAGGTCTCGTACTGCTTGCGGGTCGTCCCGTCGATCTTCAGGTTCCCGTTGTCCTGCAGACCGGCCCAGACGGTGCCGTCCTTGGCCATGGCTGCGTAGTAGGGCATCAACGTGGAGAGACCGGTCTGGTCGCCCCTGCCCCAGTGGGAGTTGTCGAGCTCTGCGTCGGAGTCGTCCTCGAACCGGTAGCGGTAGGAGCCGCCGTCGTTGCCGACGACCAGCTGCACGCCGCCGTTCTCGACCGAGGCGTCCGGGATCCAGATCCCGTCCTGCTGGTCGGGGTGCGTGGTCTGGTTGTTGTCGGTCGGCTCCCGGTCACCGGGACACGTGGGCAGGCCCGTGTTGAGCATCAGGCAGCTTCCGCCGCCGAAGTACTTGCCCACGACCCGGAAGTGCGCCGGGACGCTGCCGTCGAGCGGGGCGCCCTGGTCGGCCAGGTCGTTGGACCAGATCTCCTCGAGACCGAACGCCATCCGGGTCGGGATGCCGTCGGGGGTCTGCCGGGTCGGGTCCGGTTGGACCCAGAGGTTGTACCAACCCTGGACGCCGGGCTGGTAGCCCGTGGCGGTGCCGGTGCCGATGAGCGCCGACCCACTGAGCGGGTCTGCGGCCAGCTCGGTGCCCTTGGCGAGAAGCGTCCAGGTCGTGCCGAAGTCGCCGGACACGTAGAGACCGTTCAGGACCGTGCCACCGACGGGCGGCTTGGCGCCCTCGGGAGCGTCGATCCCGGCAACCCCGCCGTTGTTGAGCAGGTTGGCGTCCTGGACCAGCGCGTAGAGGAAGTCGTGGTCCTGCTGCGGACCCACCGCGTTGCCGAGCTCCACGCGACCGATCGCGTCCTGGTCGGCGAAGCCGCTCGCCTCCAGCTTCTTGAAGGTTCCGGGACGACCGCTGCCCGAGCGGTAGACGCCGTTGCGTGGCGACTGGACCGAGCCGTCGGGGTTCTTCTTCTGGCCGCCGCGCCAGCCGACGGTGGCGACCACCGCTCCGGCCTTCGTGGTGGTGGGCGCCTTCCCACCGGGGTTGACCACGACGTCGGTGACGACGTTGCGCAGGGCACACCGTGGGCGCTTCGTCGTGTCCGTGACGCCGGCGCAGCTCCCGGTCGGCAGCTTGACGTTGCGGTAGCTCCGACCGCCGTCGGCGGAGCGGAACAGGCCGAGCTGGGTGGCGGCGTACACCACCTTCGGGGAGGCCTTGTCGACCGCGAGGGCGAAGCCCAGCGCCCCGGAGGGGAGGCCCTTGGACCGCGTCCAGTGCCGGCCGAGATCGCCGGACCAGTAGGCGCCGAGGCCGGTGTAGGCCGAGGAGCCGAACGTCGGCTCACCCGTGAGCGCGAGCAGGGTGCCGCCCCGCGACGGGCTCCAGGCCACCGCGCCGGTGACGCTCGTGGGCAGGTTGCCGCTGGCGCTGGTCCAGGTCTTCGCCAGGTCGTCGGAGCGCCAGATGCCGCCGTTGCCGACGGCCGCGAAGAGCCGGTGGTGTCCGCGGTCCCAGGCGTAGCTGTCGATGCGTCCGCTGTTGTCGCCGAGACCCAGCCCGTTGACGCGGGGGTAGGCCGGGTCGTCCACGATGAGGGGTCCGCGGCCGTAGAGGTGCGCGGTGCCCTGGGTGCCCGGCACGGAGCCGGCGCGCATCGCGCTGCGCTGGGCGATCGCGTTCAGACCTGCTCCCTGCGCGTAGGAGCCGTACGGCGCGAGCCGGGGCATCGCGCGGGCGCCGGACATCGCCGCGAGCTCGTTGATCGACTCCGGCCGCTTGCTGAGCAGGCACAGGGAGTCCCAGTCGTCGGGGTCGGTGCCGGCCAGCATCGGGAGCTCGTGCACGGCCTCGCGCTGGAGCTCGCGGTCCTCCTCGGACTCACCCTCCTCCGAGTGGCCCTCCTCGGACTCGGCCTCTTCGCGCTCGGCCTCCTCGCGCTCGGCCTCCTCGCGGGCCTCCTCGCTGTCGGCCGCCTCGCCACCCGACGAGTGCTCGGCGCGCATCTCGGCCCGCACCTCGGCCAGCGCGGCCTCGACGGGCTGGTAGCCCGGGGCACAGTCCCCGGACGCCTCCGAGGTCCCAGCGAGCCGTGAATCACCCGACGACCGAAGCATCACCGTTGCCAGCGTTCCTCCCGCAATGACGGCCAGTACCGTCACGACGAGAGCCAGGCGGCGTCCCATCACCAACATGCCCACTCCTCACTGAGTGCCCGAAGGCGTCGGCCTCCGGCCAGTGCCGAGGTCCATGTGGAAAACGCCGGGCGAGGCCGGCGGTTACGCGGGACATGCTGCTGGTAGCGCGACCGCATGGACAGGGAGGTCCGTACCGGTCGTTCGCCGAGAAAAGTGTTGGCAACATCCACCGCGGCGAGCGGTGTACGTGGATGATGTGATGGGCCATGAAAAGGGGGTGATCGGTGGACAACCGGGGCGAGCTGTTTCGCTGGATGGTCGACTCGAGCACCGACGGTCTCTGGATCCTCGACGAGCACGGGGCGACCACGTTCGCCAACCCCCGGATGGCCGGTCTCGTGGGCCGCACCGTGGAGGAGATGGACGGGCTCCCGGCCGTCGACGCCCTCGACGAGGAGGGCGCCCTCCAGTTCGGCGACCACCTCGCCGACATGCTCTCCGGCCACCCCGGCGAGGAGAACGTCGAGACCAAGTTCGTCCGACCCGACGGCTCCGCGATCTGGGTCCTGGTCAGCTGGCACCCCCTGCACGACGACCGCGGCGAGCTGATCGGCTGGCTGCACCGCGTCACCGAGTACACCGAGCGCAAGAGCCTCGTCGTGGCCCTCCGGGACCGCGAGCAGCAGCTCGCCACCGCCCAGCGGATCGCGATGATCGGCAGCTGGGAGTGGGAGGTCGCCACCGACACGGTGACCTGGTCGGACCAGCTCTACCGCATCTACAACCTCCAGCCGCAGGAGTTCCTGGCGACCTACGAGGGCTTCCTCGAGTTCGTCCACCCCGACGACCGTCCGCTGGTGCGACAGAAGGTGGAGTCGACCTTCGCGGGCGAGGACGAGTTCAGCTTCGACGCCAGGATCATCCGCAAGGGTGGTGAGCAGCGCTGGATCCGCGGCCTGGGCGTCGTCCAGCGCGGGCCGGACGGCATGCCGGTCAAGATGGGCGGCACCGCCCAGGACATCACCGACCTGATGACGTCGAACGAGCTGGCCGCCGCCGCCACGCGTCGCCTCGAGCTGCTCCAGCAGATGGCGACCTCGGCCAACCGCAGCGAGAACCTCGTCGAGGCGGTGCAGCGGGCCGCCGCGGGCGTGCCCCTGTACACGACCTGGTCGGCCGTCTCCCTCCACCTCGTGGGCGAGGATTCGGTCCTGCACCCGGTCCCCCTGCCCGCCTCCGCCTCCCGCGAGCACACCGATCCCGACATGGACCTCGCCCGCCGGGCCTGCGCCAGCGGCCGGGTCGAGATCGTCGTCGCACCCGGCCGCGAGGACACCCACACGCTCGTCGCGATCCCGGTGGCGCACAACGGCACCGTCGCCTGCGTCATCCAGCTGCTCGCCGACGAGGTCCCGCCGGACGAGAACTCCATGACGCTGATCGAGCAGATCGCCGGGCAGCTCAGCCAGGTGGCCCACCGGGAGGCGAGCGCCGCCCAGCTGGCCGTCGCCCGCGACCAGGCGATGGAGGCCTCACGCCTCAAGTCGGAGTTCCTGGCCACGATGAGCCACGAGATCCGTACGCCGATGAACGGCGTGATCGGCCTCAACGACCTGCTGATGCGCACGTCCCTCGACGACCACCAGCGCCGCCTGGTCGAGGGCCTCCAGAGCGCCGGGCTCACCCTCCTCGGGATCATCAACGACATCCTCGACCTCTCCAAGATCGAGTCCGGCAAGCTCGAGCTGGAGACGGTGGACTTCGACGTCCGCGCCGTCTTCGAGCAGGCTGCGGCGGTGCTCTCCGGCCCCGCCCACGAGAAGGGCCTGGAGCTGGTCGTGGCGTGCAGCCCCGACGTACCCCTCCACCTGCGCGGCGACGCCGTGCGGTTCGGGCAGGTGATCACGAACCTGGGCTCGAACGCGGTGAAGTTCACCGACCACGGCGAGGTCATCGTCCGCGCCTGGGTCGAGGACGAGACCGCCGAGCGCGTCGTCGTCCGGGTCGAGGTCACCGACACCGGGGTCGGCATCGCTCCCGGCGAACGCGAGCGACTCTTCGACGCCTTCACCCAGGCGGATCCCTCCACCACGCGCCGCCACGGCGGCACGGGTCTGGGGCTGACCATCTCGCGCCAGCTCGTCGAGGCGCTGGGTGGGGCCATCGAGGTCACCAGCGAGGTGGGCAAGGGCAGCACGTTCTCGTTCTCGGCCGCCTTCGGTCGCGCGGAGACCTCTTCCGCTCGTCTGCGCCGCGGCCCGGAGCTGCTGATCGACAAGCGGGTGCTCGTCGTCGACGACAACGAGACGAACCGGCTGATCCTCCTCGAGCAGCTCGCGGCCTGGAAGGCCCTGCCCGTCGCGGTCGCCTCTGCCGAGGAGGCACTGACGGCCCTGCGCGACGCCGTGGGAGCCGGCGATCCCTTCGAGATCGCGCTCCTGGACCTGGTCATGCCCGGCGTGGACGGACTCGAGCTCGCCCGACGGGTGAGCGCCGACCCGACCCTGGGCCAGCTCACCATGCTGCTGCTGTCCTCCGACCAGTCGGTGACCCCGCAGGCCGCGCGCGAGGCCGGGATCCGGGCGTCGCTCGGCAAGCCGGTCCGACACTCGGAGCTCTACGACACGCTGCTGAACCTGGTGGCCGCCAACCGCCACGAGAGGGACGACTTCCCTCCGGCGAGCGTCCCACCGCTGGGCATCAGGGTCCTCGTCGTGGAGGACAACTACGTCAACCAGCTCGTCGCGACCGGTCTCATCGAGAGCATCGGCTGCGAGGCCGACGTCGCGGTCGACGGCGCCCAGGCGGTCGACATCCTCACGAAGCCGCACGACTACGCCGCCGTCCTGATGGACTGCCGGATGCCGCGCCTCGACGGGTTCGACGCGACCCGGGCGGTGCGTGCCAACGAGCCCGACGGCCAGCGCGTGCCGATCATCGCCATGACCGCGTCCGCACTCGAGGGCGAGCGTGAGCGCTGCCTCGCTGCAGGCATGGACGACTTCGTGACCAAGCCCGTCGACGTGCGCGAGCTCGAAGCCGTGATCCGCAAGTGGACCGGAGCCGCCGTCGAACCTGTCGCGGACTCACCGGTCGAGACGCGCACGGCGCCCCGGACGGCACCGGTCCTCAACGAGGAGCGGATCGAGATGCTCGACGGGCTCGTCAAGGACGGCATCAGCTTCTTCGAGCGCGCGTCGGCGTCGTTCATGTCGAACGTCGGCAACCAGGTCGCGACCATCCGCAGCGCCATCGACATGGGCGACGCCACCGCGCTGATGACCTCCGCGCACCAGCTCAAGGGCAGCGCGCTCAACCTCGGGGTGCCGCTCGTCGGGGCGGCGGCCGCACGGCTCGAGGTGCTGGGCGAGACCGGCCACACGACGGGGACCGAGGAGCTCCTCGAGGAGCTCGACCGGGAAGTGGCCCGGGCCCTCGAGGCGCTCCAGGAGATGCTGGCTGTACGCCCCTGAGGGTGGCTCGCCGAGTTCGGCCGCAGCGGGCTCGCGCCCTACGATGTGAGGACGGACACGCGCCACCCCTGCGGTCCGCGACAGCACGCCACCCACCCGCGTGGCCAGGCACAGAAAGTGAGCACTCCCGCATGTCTGAAGAGTCTGGAAAGACCTCCGGAGCCGGCAGGGCAGGAGACGTGTTCGATCTCGGCTCCGAGCACGAACAGGTCGTCTTCGCCAACGATCCCGCGACCGGCCTCAAGGCCATCGTCGCCATCCACTCGACCGCACTGGGCCCGGCGCTCGGCGGCACGCGCTTCTACCCCTACGCCTCCACGGCCGACGCCCTGCAGGACGTCCTGAACCTCTCGCGCGGGATGTCCTACAAGGCCGCGCTGGCCGGCCTCGACCTCGGCGGCGGCAAGGCCGTCATCATCGGGGACCCCGCGACGCTGAAGACCGAGGCGCTGCTGCGCGCCTACGGCCGCTTCGTGCAGTCGCTCAACGGCCGCTACTACACCGCCTGCGACGTCGGCACGAACTCCCCGGACATGGACCACATCGCGCGCGAGTGCTCCTACGTCACCGGTCGCACCGTCGCCCACGGCGGCGCGGGCGACAGCTCGGTGCTCACGGCGTACGGCGTCTTCCAGGGCATGCGGGCCGCGGCCGAGGTCGTCTGGGGCGAGCCCACGCTGGCCGGTCGCACCGTCGGCGTCGCCGGCGTCGGCAAGGTCGGCCGACACCTGGTCCGCCACCTGATCGAGGACGGCGCGTCCGTCGTCGTGACCGACGTGTACCAGCCGTCGATCGACGCCGTGCGCGACGAGTACCCGCAGGTGCAGATGGTCGACTCGACCGAGGCGCTGGTCGCCTCCGAGCTCGACGTCTACGCGCCGTGCGCGCTGGGCGGGGCCATCACCGACGAGGTCGTCGACGCCCTGTCCGCGAAGATCGTCTGCGGTGCGGCGAACAACCAGCTCGCCCACCCGGGCGTCGAGAAGGCCCTGGAGGACCGCGGGATCCTCTACGCCCCGGACTACTGCGTGAACTCGGGCGGGCTGATCCAGGTCGCCGACGAGCTCGCGGGGTTCTCCTTCGAGCGCGCCCAGCAGCGCGCGTCCGGCATCTTCGAGACGACGCGGCGGGTCTTCGAGCTCGCGAAGTCCGACGGCGTGCCCCCGGCGATCGCGGCCGACCGGCTCGCGGAGCGGCGGATGCGCGACGTGGGTCGCCTGCGGGGGATCTGGCTCAAGGGCTGATCTGGGCCGGAAAGCGTGACGGCGGCGACCCCTCGGGGTCGCCGCCCTGCGCTCGTCACCGGGTTTCGACGCGCCTGTCTCGCCTTCGTTCCTCAGGCGAGAGGCTTGCTCAACCTGGCTGACCGACGCCCCGACCTCGTTCCTCGGTCGGAACGGGTCAGCTCAACGAGGAACTAGTCGCGCCGAGGCTCGACGTAGTCCGACCACTTCTCGATCACTTCCGGATCGACCTGGTCGGTGTCGGAGTTGTTGGTCTCGCCGTGCAGCTCGTTGGCCAGCGCGCCGAAGTCCGTCTCGTGCGTCTGGTACTTCAGGTCGCGTGCGACCTTGGTCTGCTTGGCTTTCGCTCGGCCGCGCCCCATAGGGTCAGCCCCCTCGCACACTCGGCCGGGGCCTGTGGCACCCGGGCTTCCTCAACGTTTTGTCGTGGGGGCAACGCTACCTGTTGCCCGGCTGTTCCCGCACATCCGTCCAGCCAAATCGGGATTCAGTCTGAAATTTACGGGCGTGCGGGCGCTGCGAGAGCGAGCCAGATCACCAGCCGGGGTGCTGGCCGACCAGGTTCACCCGTCCGCCGAGGTCGCCCGTCGCCGACGTGTCGGCAGTGACCTCGCCCGCCACCCAGGCGCGGATGCCGTGCCCGGCGAGCACCTCGATCGCGGTGTCGATGTCCTCGGGCGGGGTGAGCGCGACCATGCCGACGCCACAGTTGAGGGTCGCCTCGAGGTCAGGCTGCGGGATCGCGCCCACGCGGCGTACGACGTCGAAGATGGGCTGCGGCGTCCACGTGCCCCGCTCGATGGTGGCGGTCAGCTCCTCGGGCATCACGCGCTCCAGGTTGGCCGCCAGCCCGCCGCCGGTCACGTGGGACATCGCGTGGGTGCGGGTCCGCGCGGCCAGCTCGAGGCAGGCCTTGGCGTAGATCCGGGTCGGCTCGAGCAGCTCCTCGCCGAGAGTGCGGCCCAGCTCGGGCACGTCGCGGTCCAGTGCCCAGCCGGCGGTGTTCAGGAGCACGTGGCGGACCAGGGAGTAGCCGTTGGAGTGCAGGCCGCTGGCCTCCATCATGATCACCGCATCGCCGGGTCGCACCCGGGCCGGACCGAGCAGCCGGTCGGCCTCCACGACGCCGGTCGTGGCGCCGGCGACGTCGTACTCGTCGGGAGCGAGCAGCCCCGGGTGCTCGGCGGTCTCGCCGCCGACCAACGCGCAGCCGGCCACGACGCACGCCTCGGCGATGCCCTTCACGATCGCCGCGATCCGCTCGGGCACGACCCGGCCGGTGGCGATGTAGTCGGTCATGAACAGCGGCTCGGCGCCGCAGACGACGAGGTCGTCGACGACCATCCCGACCAGGTCGTAGCCGATCGTGTCGTGGACGTCCATCGCCTGGGCGATCGCGACCTTGGTGCCGACCCCGTCGGTCGAGGTGGCGAGCAGCGGCCGGTCGTAGCGCTTGAGTGCGGAGGCGTCGAACAGGCCCGCGAAGCCGCCCAGCCCGCCGATCATCTCGGGCCGGCGCGCCTTCTCGACCCAGACCTTCATCAGCTCGATCGCCTTGTCGGCGGCCTCGATCGAGACTCCGGCGGCCGCGTAGGCGTTCTCTCCGGCGTGGCCGGGGACGGGCTGGGTCATGGGTGCTCCTGGAGGGCAGTCGGGGGACGCGTCAGGGGTTGTTGAGGACGGGGAGCGCCTTGCCCAGGGTCGGGCTCGCCAGCGAGGCCTCGAGCAGGTGCTTGCCGAGCAGGCTCTCGTCGGGGAGCTCGATGGGGTACTCACCGGTGAAGCAGGCGTGGCAGAGGTTCTGGCGGCTCTGCCCGGTGGCGTCGATCATGCCGTCCAGGGA
>DASTUX010000049.1:0-12461 GCA_035759395.1 Nocardioides sp. | reverse complement strand
CCTCCGGCCGGCACATCCCGGCGTTCTTCGACCTCCCGACCGCGATCGACAACTCGGCGAAGAACCAGACGTACAACACGCCCTCGGTCGCCACGCTGTTCCTGATGGCGGAGCAGCTCGACTGGATGAACGCCCAGGGCGGCCTTCCGGGCATGGTCGAGCGGACCACCGCCTCCTCCGACGCGCTCTACGGCTGGGCCGAGAAGACGGCGTACACCACGCCGTACGTCGAGAACCCCGACCACCGCTCACTGGTGATCGGCACGATCGACTTCGACGAGTCGATCAACGCCGACGACGTCGCGGCGACCCTGCGCGCCAACGGGATCGTCGACACCGAGCCCTACCGCAAGCTCGGCCGCAACCAGCTGCGGATCGCGATGTACCCCGCGATCGACCCCTCGGACGTAGAGGCCCTGACCGGCTGCATCGACTACGTGGTCGACAACCTCTGATCGCCTGACCAGGCGGGCCCTTGGAGCACTGGGGCGATGTGTCCACGTGGACACATCGCCCCAGTGCTCGGCACGGTGTCCCGCCACCCGGCGGTGTCGGTGTGCGCGCCTACCGTCGTGTCATGACGGAATGGGTGAGCGGGCGCGGCGCCGCAGAGATCCTTGGGGCTGCGGGGATCTCCCGGACGATGAGCTGCCGGATCCTGGCCGCCGGACTCGCCGGCGAGCCGCTGCGCACGTCGTCAGCCACGCTCTACGACGCGAGTCGCGTCCGTGGTCTGCTCGAGCGTCGCTCGGTGGACGTCGACCACCTCCCGCCGCCGAGCGACCGGGCACTGCTCGAGATCCGGGTCCCGCCCGGCTCCACCTCCGAGAGCTGGACCCGGATCGGCAACGCCGGTGCGATCGTGCGGGTGCAGCTGCGAGTCCTCGCGCAGCGCCACGGATTCCTGCCCACCGTGGTCACCTGCTGCGGCTTCGTCCTGGGTGGACTCGAGGTCACGGGGGCGCTGCCCCTGAACCAGGCTTCAACGTCGAAGCTGGAGACCCAGCCCCCAGGTGAGTGGTTCACCGCGTTCACTGGCCGCCGCCTCCACAGCACCGCCGGCAACCCCTGGCGCCTGTGGCTTCAGCCCGCGGCGGCCTGAAGGGCTCGCTCCAGTGCCTCCCGGGCGGCCGCACCGAACGCCACCATCCGCGCCTCCTCGACCTCGGTCGGTGTGTCACGGAGCGTCTCGATGGCGGCGGCGATCGCGTCGTCCTTCGGCCAGCCGTAGATGCCCGCGCTGATGAGCGGGAACGCCACCGACCGGGCGCCGAGTTCGTCGGCGACCGCCAGCGCCCGGGCGTAGCAGGACGTGAGCAGCGACCGGTCGGTCTCGCCGGCGCGGTGGTTGGGGCCGACCACGTGGATCACCCAGCGGGCCGACATCTCGCCCGCCGTTGTCCAGCCCGCGTCGCCGGTCGCGAGCCCGCGCGGGAAGCGCGCGACGCAGTCGGCCAGCACCGCCGGCCCGCCCGCCGCGTGGATCGCCCCGTCGACGCCGCCACCGCCGCGCATCGCCCGGTTCGCGGCGTTGACCACCGCGTCCACGTCCTGCCGGGTGATGTCACCCTCGACCACCGTGATCTCCATGGTCCTGATTGTGCATGGTCCGAATGGCTCAGTGGGCTCACGAGTTCTTCAGCAGCCGCAGCACGGCCCGCTCGTAGGCCGCCTGCCGCTCGTCGGCCTTCGCATAGGTACGCCGCGTGGTCGCCGCGATCGTGCGGCCCTCGTCGTAGGCATCGATGACGCGCGGGTCGACGTAGGACGAGCGGGCCAGCGCTGGGGTGTTGCCGAGGAACTCCGCGACCTCCTTCATCGCCCCCGACACCGCCCGCTTGCGTGAGGCCTTGCTCTCGCCCGGCTCGTCGGTGTCGGCCAGCGCGGCCGCGGCGATCACGGTGGCGTGCCAGGTCCGGAAGTCCTTCGCGGTCGCCTCCAGGCCGGTGGTCTCGCGGACGTACTCGTTGACCCGTCCGGAGTCGAGCTGCTGCCAGCGCCGTCCGTCCTTCCAGGCCAGGAGCCGCTCTCCGCCGCCGCGCCGACGGCGCATCACGTCGAGCGCCTCGATCGCGCCGGGGTCGTCGATCTCGATCCGGTGCTCGATCCCGGACTTCCCCTCGAAGCTGAACAGCAATCGGTTCCGATGCCGCCGGACGTGCCGGCGCTCCAGGGTGGTCAGGCCGAAGCTGCCGTTCTGGTCGGCGTAGACGTCGTTGCCGATCCGGAAGTAGCCCAGGTCGAGCAGCCGCACCGCGGTCGCGCTCGCCCGGGGCAGCGTCATCCCCTCCGTGCCGAGGTCGGTCAGGACCTGCTCGCGGGCCCGGGACAGGGCCCTGCCGAAGTGGAGCACCCGGTCGAACTTCTCGCTGTCGCGCCGGGCCCGCCAGTCCGGGTGATAGAGGTACTGCCGCCGTCCCGCGTCATCGGTGCCCACTGCCTGCAGGTGCCCGTTCGGCCAGGGGCAGATCCACACGTCCTGCCACGCAGGCGGGATGACGAGGTCGCGTACGCGCTGGGCATCCTCGTCGGCGAGGCGCTCACCGTGCTCGTCGAGGTAGACGAATCCCCGGCCGGCCCGACGCCGCGTCCAGCCGGGCTGGTCGGGCGAGGAACGGCGGGTGCGCGGCATGGCCGGAGCCTAGCCACGGGCGGGCGTCCGCGGGCTCACCCCGCGGGGCGCCTCAGCGCCTGCGCATCATCGACGGCGCAGGGAGCGGATGAGCACGCCGATCGCGGCGAGGCCGGCCAGCCCGGTGAGCAGCCACGGCCACGCCGGGCGCTCGGTGTCGAGCACATCGGGCAGCTCCTCCCCCTCACGAGAGTGGGTCCCGCCCGGCGAAGCTGCCGGCGACGGACCGGATCCGGCGACCGCCCGTCGTACGTCCTCCGGCAGCGGGACCTGCAGCACGTCGGTGTACTGGCCCTCGGTGCAGATGTGGACGGTGCCGTCGGCCTCGACAGCGATCCCCTCACCCTGCTGCTGGCCGGGCAGGGGGAAGCTCGCGATCTCGACCAGGCCCGGGAACGTGTAGACGACCGCCCGCGAGTAGTCGCGCAGGACGAGATGCTTCCCGTCGGGGAAGAAGGCCCCGTCGGTCGCGATCGACAGCACGTGGCCGAGGGGACGCAGCCGGTTCGGCTCGTCGGCCGACAGGACCTCCGGCGCCTCGAACAGCTCGCCGCCGAAGGGGTCCTTGGTGGCCACGTAGAGCCGGCCGGTGCCGGGATGCGCAAGCAGGGTCTCGGCATTCGCGGCGCCGTGGGGGTAGACGAGCTCGTAGGAGTCCTCGTCGACCGTGCGCTCCCCGCGCCCCACGGGCACCCGGGTGACCGAGATCGAGTCACGGGCCTCGTCGTTGTCGCCGATGTCGCCGACCCACACCGTGTCGTCCGGGCCTGGCGCCAGCGCCTCCACGTCGAAGGACTCCTCCGACCAGTGCGTCACGCCGACCGTCTCCCCGGTGGCGGGGTCGACCGCGAAGACCCGCCCGGTGTCCCCCGAGTCGTTGACGGTCAGGACCAGGCCGTCGCGCACGACCAGCCCGCTGGACTCGACGATCTCGGGGTCACGGAACGTGAGCTCCACCTGCCCACCGTCGGACGATCCCACCGCCGAACCGAGCAGGAACGGCACGGCCACGACGCCTGCCAGCAGCCGGTCAAACATGGCGGCGGTCAGACATCGCGGCGGTCCAGCAGCTGGGCGAGCCGAGGGCTGATCCCCCACGCCTCGACGAGGTCGTCGTACTCCTTGCGGACGCCGCCGCCCTTGACCGGGCTGCCGGTGCGGACCGCGCGGAGCATGGTGTTGCGCGGCGTGTGCTGGCTCTCGACGAACTGCACCACGTCGACGCGGTAGCCCTGCAGCCGCAGCAGCGACGCGCGCAGGCCGTCGGTGAGCGTGTCCGCGAGCCGCTCACGCAGGATGCCGTGGCGGGTGAGCATGGCGTACGGCGCGGGCGTGGGGCTGCGCCGCAGCTGGGCGGCGATGTCGTGGTGGCAGCAGGGCGCGGCCAGGACCAGCTGCGCGTCCCACTCGACCGCGCGCGCCAGCGCCTCGTCGGTGGCGGTGTCGCAGGCGTGCAGTGCGAGCACGACCTCGGGCGCCTGGTCGAGGACCGCACCGGAGATGCTGCCGACGACGAACTCCGCGTCGACGCCCAGCTCGCCGGCGAGCGCGCTGTTGTGCTCGCGCGACTGCTCCTTGACGTCGACGCCGGTCAGCCGGACCGGCAGCCCGCGCACCTCGGTGAGGAACCGCTGGGCGGCGAAGGTGAGGTAGGCGTTGCCGCAGCCGAGGTCGACGATCCGCAGCGGCTCCTCGGGGGTCGGCCGGCGCAGGTGACCCTTGTCGATCGCCTCGGTCATCGAGGTGTCGAGCAGGCGCAGGAACTCCTCGACCTGGCGGTACTTCGCGTGCCGGCTGGGCTTCATCCGGCCCTCGGCGTCGGTCAGGCCGAGCGCCCGGAACACCGGGTCGTCCTCGGCGAGCAGGCGCTCCTTGTCGCGGTCGTGGCCACGGTCCACCTCGACCTCGGCCTCGCGGTCGGTGGTGTGCACCAGCGCCTCGAGCTTCTTCGTCACCCGGACCTGGTGGCTCTGCGTGGTGGTCTCGACGTGCCAGTTGCCGAAGGGCTCGTCGAGCAGCTCGTCGACGGCGTCCCGTGCCCCGTCGCCGACCGCGTGGTTGGAGGTGTGCGCCTGGGTCTCGTCGTACGCCGTGACCTGCAGGTGGCGGCCGGCCTTGAGGTCGACGTAGCGGAACTCGACCCGCTTCCACGTGGGCTGCTGGCCCTTCTGGCGACCCGACGCGACGGCCTTGACGAGGCTGTCGGGGTCGAGGAGGTGACCGCGCATCCGGGCGAGCACGCGCAGGAGCGGCTCGCTCATCGGTTGACCACCGCGGCGACGACGACGAGCAGGAGCAGCGCCACCAGGGCGACGGGGATCACGAGGCGTCGTTGGCGGGGGTTCACGCGTCGAGTCTAGAAGCCAGCAGCTCGGCGAGATGCATCGTGGGGATGCCCGCGAGGTCGTCGAGCTGGACCCGGCAGGACATGCCGTCGGCGAGCACCACCGCCTCCGGATGGGTACGGACGGCCGGGAGCAGGTGGGTCTCGGCCACCGCGACCGACACTTCGTAGTGCCCCTTCTCCATCCCGAAGTTGCCCGCCAGCCCGCAGCACCCGGCGACCCGGGTGACGGTGGCCCCGGCCCTGGCGAGCAGCCGCTCGTCGGCCTCCCAGCCGAGCACGGACGCGTGGTGGCAGTGCGGCTGGGCGACGATCTCGACGCCGGACAGGTCGGGCGGCGTCCACTCCACGCGGGCGAGCAGCTCGGCGAAGGTCAGCACGCCCGCGGCCACCTGCGCGGCCCGCGGGTCGGCGGTCAGCTCGACCGCGTCCGTGCGCAGCGTCGCCAGGCACGAGGGCTCGAGGCCGAGGACCGGAACACCGCTGGCGACGTACGGCGCGAGGGTGGCCACGGTCCGCTCCATGATCGTGCGGGCCTTGTCGAGCTGGCCGGTCGTGACCCAGGTGAGCCCGCAGCAGGCGTCGTCGGTGATCACCTGCACGCGCAGTCCCGCCGCCTCCAGCACCCGGATCGCCGCGTGCGCGTTCTGGGGGAAGAAGTGGTCGGTGAACGAGTCCGCCCAGATCCACACGTCGGGTGCATCCCCACGCCGGTCGAGCTTGTCGAGACCCTTCCGCAGCGTGACGGGCGCGAACGCCGGGATCGAGCGTCGCTGGTCGATGCCGGCGGTCGCCCGCGCCATCGTGGCGATCGGGCGCAGCCGCATCATCCGGTTCAGCGCGGGCGCCATCGGCGCGGCCAGTGCGGCCCACTTCGGGAGCCGGCCCAGCGTGTAGTGGCTTCGGGGACGCCGGGCACCGGAGTACTTCTGGTGCAGCGCCTCGGCCTTGTAGGTGGCCATGTCGACACCTGTGGGGCAGTCCGAGGCGCAGCCCTTGCAGGACAGGCAGAGGTCGAGTGCCTCCCCGACCGCCGGGTCGGAGAGTCCCTGGACCAGGGTGCCGTCGAGCGCCTCCTGCAGCACCCGCGAGCGGCCCCGGGTGGAGTCCTTCTCGTCGCGGGTGGCGAGGTACGACGGGCACATCACGCCGGTCGTCGACGGCGCGACGCACTTGCCCACCCCGGTGCACCGGTGCACGGCGTCGCCGAACGAGCCGCCGTCGTGGACCATCCGCAGCGCCGGCGTGATCGGCAGCCGGGGCCTACCGGGACGCAGGTGTGCGTCGAGCGGGTCGGGGTCGACCAGGACGCCCGGGTTGAGCAGGTTGTCGGGGTCGCAGACCGCCTTGGCCGCCGCGAAGAGCCGCAGCGACTCCGCGTCGTACATCAGCGGCAACAGCTCGGAGCGGGCCCGACCGTCGCCGTGCTCGCCGGACAGCGAGCCGCCGTAGTCGCGCAGCTTCAGGGCGCACTGGGTCAGGAAGTCGCGGAAGACCCGCCGCCCCGCCGCCTCGTCGGACCCGTCGAACGGGAAGTCGATCCGGACGTGGACGCAGCCGTCACCGAAGTGGCCGTAGGGCACCCCGTCGAGGCGGTGCTCGCGCAGCAGCTCGTCGAAGTCGCGCAGCCAGGCGCCGAGGTGCTCGGGCGGCACGGCGGCGTCCTCCCAGCCGGAGTACGCCGGCGTGGGGAGGCTGCGCGCGGCCAGTCCGGCGCCGTCCTCGCGGATCCGCCACAGGGCCGCTGCCTCGGCCGGATCGGCGACGACCCGGTGCTCCAGCGCCCCGCCCTCGGCGACCACCCGGGCAGCGAGCGAGTCGGCGTCCTCGCCGGCGACCTCGACGAAGAGCCAGCCGCCGCCGCGCGGCAGGTCGGGCACCGCCGAGCCCTTGGCGCGCACCAGCTCGACGATGCGCGAGTCGAGTCCCTCGCAGGCGACGAGACGACCGTCGCCGGCGGCGAGCAGGGCGGGTACGGCGTCGGCCGCGTCGACCATCGTGGGGTAGCCGAGGACCACCAGCCGGCGGACCGGCTCGTCGCGCACGAGGTCGACGGTCGCCTCGAGGACAAGGCCGAGGGTGCCCTCCGAGCCGACCAGGAAACGGTCCAGGCGCCGGCCGTTCTCCGGGAGGAGGTGCTCGAGCGAGTAGCCGCTGACCTGGCGGGTGAAGCGCCCGAAGTGGGTGCGGACGTGGCCGAGGTGCTGGTCGACGAGGTCGCCGAGCGCGCCTCCGACGCCGGGATCAACGCCTCTGCCCCCGCCGGTCGAGCCTGTCGAAACCCCCACACCGGTCGAGACCACCTCACCCGTCCCGAAGGCGACCCGCAGCGCCTCGACGTTGTCGACGGTCCGCCCGTAGCCCAGCGCCCGCGAGCCACAGGCGTTGTTGCCGATCATCCCGCCGATCGTGCAGCGGGTGTGCGTCGAGGGGTCGGGGCCGAAGCGCAGCCCGTGCTGGGCAGCGGCCCGCTGCAGCGTCGCGTGCACGACGCCCGGCTGGACCACGGCGGTCCGGGCCTCGGGGTCGATCGAGAGGACCCGGTTCAGGTGCCGGACCGTGTCGACGACGATGCCGGGGCCGACCGCGTTGCCGGCGATCGACGTACCGGCGCCACGCATGGTGAGCGGCACCCCGGTCGCTCGCGACACCTCGAGGAGCGCCAGGAGCTCGTCGGCCTCGCGGGGACGCGCCACGACCTGCGGGACGACGCGGTAGAGCGAGGCGTCGGAGGAGTAGAGCGCCCGGGTCAGCGTCGAGTCGTCGACATCGGTGACGCCCCGGCTGCGCAGCTCGGCGAGCAGCTCGGCAGGGGTGGGCGACACGTCACCAGTGTTCCATCGACCCGCGGAACACGGCCGCGAGGTCCTCCGCGTGGACAGGGCGCGGCGCGGTCGCAAGCAGCCGCTGCTGCTGCAGCGCCCCCGCGACGAGGTCGTCGACGTCGGCGGCGCCGTACCCCACTTCGGCCAGGCCGTTGGGGATCCCGATGTCGCGCATCAGCGCACTCAGCACGCCGGGGAGCACGTCGGGCCCGTCGGCGCTGTCGGACAGGCCGGGGTCGAGCAGCCGCGCGGCCCGCAGGTGCCGCTCCGGCGCGGCCTCGAAGGTGAACCGGAACGCCTCGGGCGCCGTGAGCGAGACCGCCATGCCGTGCGGGACGATCGCCTCGTCGTCGGGGTAGCCCTCGGGGCGGAAGTCGCGGACGCGGCCGGCGATCGGGTAGGCGTTCGCGTGCGGGATGTGCACGCCCGCGTTGCCGAAGCCCAGCCCGGCGAAGGTCGCGGCCAGCGCCATCTGCTCGCGGGCCACCGTGTCGGAGCCGTCGCGGACCGCGTCGCGGAAGGCGCCGGCGAGCAGCGAGAGCGCCTTCTCCGACCACATGTCCGCGATCGGGTTCGCCCCGCAGTAGGGCACCCGCTGCTCGGGCTGCTTCGCGTCGAAGTCGGCGTACCAGCGAGCGGTGTAGCTCTCGAGGGCGTGGCACAGGATGTCCATCCCGGACGCGGCCGTCACCATCGTCGGCTGGCTGCTGGTCAGGGTCGGGTCGACCACGGCGAGGCGCGGGCGCAGGAGCGGGTGGCTGATCCCGGTCTTGACCTTCAGGGACAGCACGTCCAGCACGCAGATCGTGGTGCTCTCACTGCCGGTCCCTGTCGTGGTCGGGATCGCGACCAGCGGGAGCAGCGGCTCCGACGGCGCGAGTCCCTTGCCCACGGGTGCGTTGATGTAGTCCATCAGCTCGCCGGGGTTGGTCGTCAGCAGGTTGACCGCCTTCGCGGTGTCGATGGCCGAGCCGCCGCCGACCGCGAGGATCGCGTCGAACGGTCCCGCGTCGCGGGCGAAGTCGATCGCCTCGGCCAGCGAGGCGTCGGTGGGTTCGACGTGGACCCGGTCGTACGTCGTGACGTCGATGCCGAAGCCGGTGATCTGCTCGGCGATCCGGGCAGGGTGGCCGGTCGCGGCGACGCCCGCGTCGGTGACGAGCAGGACCCGGCGGGCGCCGTACGTCCGCAGGTCGTGGCCGACCTCGGCCGACGCGCCTGGCCCGAACTTGAGCGCCGGCGCGGCGTAGGTGAACACGGTCTCGGTCATCCCAGTCTCCTCATTTGCGGTCTCCTCGTCGTCCGACCGCCAGCGCGTGGCTGACCAGCTCGAGCACGGGCCGAGCGCCGGAGTCGACCTCGGCGATCGGGACCCACTCCACGGCGTCGGTGGTGCCGTCCACCTCGACCACCTGCGGTTCCTCGTCGTCGGGGACGCTCGCCGCGAAGATGAGGTGCACGCCGTGGAAGTCCTCGTCGCGCCCCGACGGCGCGGTGCCGCCGAAGTGCAGGTCGTGCACGTCGAGCAGCTCTCCCACGTCCGCGTGCACGCCGCACTCCTCGCGCACCTCGCGGGCGAGGGCCACGCGCGGTGGCTCCCCGTGGTCGATTCCGCCCCCGGGCAGGGTCCACGACCCGGAGTGGAAGCCGCGCTGGGAGATCCGCGTGAGCAGGACGCAGTCGTTGCGCGTGATCAGGGCGTACGCCGCGACCCGCTGCATCCGGAAGGGCCGGTGGTCGCCCAGCGCCTCGATCACCATCGGGACGACGGGCACCGTGCCGTCGAGCACGTCGCGCAGCGGCAGCCAGGCAGCCTCGGCGGTGGACCCGTCGACCTCGACGACCCGTGGCGCGGGCGCGTCCACCGGCACCCAGCCGTCGTACACGATGCGCAGCGCGTGGGCGTCGACGCGCCGTCCGTCGCGCCACACGCCGGGCAGGTGCGCGGAGTAGACCCGAGCCGTCTCGCCCACCTCCGCGGTCAGCCCGGTCTCCTCGTGGATCTCGCGGACGACCGCGTGACGCGGGTCCTCACCGTGGTCCAGGCCCCCGCCCGGCAGCGTCCACAGCTCCTCCGGGGTGACGCTCGCGGACAACCGGCTCAGCAGGATCCGGTCGTCGCGCAGGATGACGGCGTACGCCGCCACACGCTGGCGCTGCGGAAGGGTCCCCATGCGTTCAACCTAGCGGCGGACCCCAGCTCGGCGAGATCGCGGCGCGTGGCACGTGGTCGAGCGAGAGGGCCTCGCGCCGGTCGGGTGCATGGCCGCCGAGGTGGGCCGGGTACCACGGGGCGTACTCACCGGTGCTCGGGCGGTGCGCCGGGAGTCGCTGGAGCGACTCGAGCATCCCGGTCAGAGCCTCGCCGAGCCGCCGGGTCACCTCGACCGGGTCGGAGTCGGGGCCGATCGGCGTGATCGGCGGGCCGAAGCGGACGTCGACGAGCCGGCCGCGGGTCAGGTCGACGCGCGGTTCGCGGCCGTTCACCGGACGGCCGACGGTGGCGAACCGCTGGCTCCCCCACAGCACGACCGGGACCAGTGGGGCCCCGGTCTCACGGGCGAGTGCCGCGGCCCCGGGCATCAGCGACCGGATCGTGAAGGAGTGGGAGATGCCGGCCTCCGGGAAGGTGCAGACCGCCTCGCCCTCCTCCAGCAGGCGCCGGGCCCGCAGGTACGCCGCGGCCGGGGCCTCGCGGTCGACCGGGATGTGCCGCATCCCGTCCATCCCCCGTGCGACCGGCGGGACGTTCCAGACGTCGTGGCGGCACATGAACCGCACATACCGCCTCCGGGCGAGGGCCGCCTTGCCCACGAAGAGGAAGTCCGGGTAGGACACATGGGCGCAGGCCAGCACCACCGGGCCGTGCTCGGGAAGGTGCTCCACCCCCGAGGTCCGGGTGGTGATGTCGAGGACACCCATCGCGGTCCGGCCCAGCGCGATCGTGAGTCGGTACCAGGGCTCGTCACGCCGGTCGAGCAGGTCGCGCAGCGTCCGTGTCGAGACCATCAGGAGAACGGCGGGCGGTGGTCTCGGGCCAACGAGCGGCGGCCCGCCCAGCGCCAGACGCGCGCGGCGCGGTCGCGGTCCTCGTCGGTGACGAGGTTGCCCATCCACCGCAGCGCCAGGGTCATCAGCCAGTCCGAGCGCATGCCGGCCGGCCCCAGCGCCGGCAGCAGCCGCGGCACGGTCACCAGCCCGGCCAGTCGTCGCGCGATCGAGAAGGACTGGCCGTAGTGCTCGCGCAGCAGCGCCGGCCAGGCCGTCACCAGGTCGCCGTCCTCCGCCATCAGCTCGGCGACCATCCGGCCGGTCTCCAGGCCGTAGTCGATGCCCTCGCCGTTGAGCGGGTTCACGCAGGCGGCGGCGTCGCCGATCAGCGTCCAGTTGGGCCCGGCGACGTTCGAGACGGCACCGCCCATCGGCAACAGGGCCGAGGTCGGCATCCGCAGGTCGCCGGAGAGCTCGAACTCCTCGCGGCGCTCGTCGGCGTAGAACTTCATGAGCGGCCGGATCGCCACGTCGGCGGGCCGCTTCGAGGTCGCGAGCGTTCCCACGCCGATGTTCACCTCGCCGGTGCCCAGCGGGAAGATCCAGCCGTAGCCGGACAGGATCTCGCCGCCCTCGCCGCGCAGCTCGAGGTGGGAGCTGATCCAGGGGTCGTCCGACATGCCGGATGCGATGTAGGAGCGCCCGGCCACGCCGTACACCGTCTCGCGGTGCCACTCGCGGCCGAGCATCTTGCCCAGCGGGGAGCGCACCCCATCGGCGACGACCAGCCGCCGGCAGGCCACCTCGAAGGTCTCGTTGCCGCCCTGGGTCGCCCGCTGGAACACGACGGCCGCAACCCGCTCGCCGTCACGTCGTACGCCGACCGCCCGGACGCCGTCGACCGCCGCGGCACCGGCCTTGATCGCCGTGGTCCGCAGGTGGTCGTCCAGCTCGGTCCGCGCCACCGCGGACCCCCAGTCCGGCAGCGACCCACCCGGCCATGGCAGCAGCAGCGTCTGGCCGAACCCGTGCGCCCGCAACCCCTGGTTCACGGTGTGCGCGCGCAGCCAGTCCTCGAGCCCCAGCCGCTGCAGCTCCCCGATCGCCCGCGGCGTCAGCCCGTCACCACACGTCTTGTCGCGTGGGAACACCGCCGCGTCGGTGAGGAGCACGTCCAGCCCGGCACGGGCCGCCCACGCGGCCGCCGCCGATCCCGCCGGCCCCGCCCCCACGACCAGCACATCGGTCGACGAAGGCACGGCAGCACTGGTCACGGACAGATTCTCTCAGGCGGCCTCGCCCGCGCCCGAATCCGGCCCGGTCGAGTCTCGACAAGCTCGACCTGCGTGACGTGCGGCGGCGAGCGGCGGCACGGTGGCACGGCGTGCGCCGGGGAGCGTAAAACGAGGCGTGGCGCGGCGCGTGCGGCAGCGAGGCGAAAGGCAGCAGCAAGGAAAGCCGCGACACGGCGAGCCAGCGACCGGCGTACGGCGGGCCGGCGGGCCGCACCACGGCGGGCCGGCGGGACGCGGCCCGACGCGGGAGGCGCCTGGCCACCCAACGACGCGGAAGACGAAGGAGCCCCCGCCACCCACGAGGGGCGACGGGGGCTCCGACTGGAGCTGATCAGCAGATCAGTTCTGGTACGACCCGAAGTCGAAGTCGTCCA
>DASTUX010000048.1:0-12478 GCA_035759395.1 Nocardioides sp. | reverse complement strand
CGATCAGCTCCGGCGTCTTCGACATCGCCTCGAGGGCGGCGTCCTCGGCCGCGAAGCCCTCGTCGCGGTCGGCCGTCTTCGCGACGGCGATCAGCTCGACCGCCTGCTTCGCGGCCGGGCTGGCGCCACCGGTCTTCGACTCGGCCACCTGGGCGCCGCGCGCGACGGCCGCGTCCCAGGCCTCGCCCCGGTCGAGCTCCGGACGCTCGACGCTGACCTTGCCGGTCAGCACGTCGGCCGCCCAGAGCAGCGACTGCTCGAGGAAGTCGGCGCCGCCGAAGCACGCGTCCGCGAGCCCGGCCTTGAAGGCGGCCTGGCCGGTCAGCGTCTTGCCGTTGTTGAGCGGGTTCTCGAGGATCAGCTGCACGGCCTTCTCGGGGCCGACGAGGTTCGGTACGAGGTAGGTGCCGCCCCAGCCGGGGATCAGGCCGAGCATGACCTCGGGCAGGCCCAGCGCCGGGGCGCTGTCCATGACCGTGCGGTACGTGCAGTGCAGCGCCACCTCGAGGCCGCCACCGAGCGCGAGCCCGTTGACCAGGCCGAACGACGGCTTGCCGCCGTCCTGCAGCTTGCGGAAGACCGCGTGGCCGAGCTGGGCGATGACGCGTACGCCGTCCGCGCCACCGCCCGCGAGGCTCGTCAGGTCGGCACCGGCGGCCAGGATGAACGGCTTGCCGGTCACACCGAGCGAGGTGATCTCGTCGTCGGCCAGCGCCGCGTCGATCGCCGCGTTGAGCGAGAGCAGCCCGCGGGGGCCGAACGTGTTGGGCTTGGTGTGGTCCTCGCCGTTGTCGAGGGTGATCAGGCCCATGACGCCGGCGCTCTGCCCGTTGCTGGCGGCCAGGGTGACCTTGCGGAGCTTCGCCTCGGTGACGCGCTCCGCGTCGGAGGAGATCTCCTGGGCGCGGGTCAGCAGGCTCGTGATGTCGGCAGTGTCGATGTCAGCCATGTCAGGCCGCCTCTCCGGTCCAGTGCGGGTTCTCCCAGATCACGGTGCCGCCCATGCCGATGCCGATGCACATCGTGGTGAGGCCGTAGCGGACCTCGGGGCGCTCCTCGAACTGGCGGGCGAGCTGGGTCATCAGGCGTACGCCGGACGAGGCCAGCGGGTGGCCCATCGCGATCGCGCCGCCGTAGGGGTTCACGCGCTCGTCGTCGTCGGCGATGCCGAAGTGCTCGAGGAACGCCAGCACCTGCACGGCGAACGCCTCGTTGACCTCGAACGCACCGATCTCGTCGATGGTGAGGCCGGCCTGCTTGAGCGCCTTCTCGGTGGCCGGGATCGGGCCGGCGCCCATCACCTCGGGCTCGACGCCCATGAAGGAGTAGGACACGAGCCGCATCCGGATCGGCAGGCCGAGCTCCTTGGCGGTCTCCTCGTCGGCGAGCAGGGCGGCCGTGGCGCCGTCGTTGATGCCTGCGGCGTTGCCCGCGGTCACCTTGCCGTGCGCGCGGAACGGCGTCTTGAGCCCGGACAGCGACTCCATCGAGGTGCCGGGGCGCATCGGCTCGTCGTACGTCGCGAGGCCCCAGCCCTCCTCGGCGGAGCGGGTGGCGACGGGGACCAGGTCGGGCTGGATCTTGCCGGCCTCGTAGGCGGCGGCGGTCTTGTCCTGCGAGCGGACGGCGTAGGCGTCGACGCGCTCGCGGGTGATCGTGGGGTAGCGGTCGTGCAGGTTCTCGGCGGTCTTGCCCATGACCAGCGCGTCGGGGTTCACGATCCGCTCCGACAGGATCCGCGGGTTCGGGTCGACGCCCTCACCCATCGGGTGGCGGCCCATGTGCTCGACGCCGCCGGCGATGGCCACGTCGTAGGAGCCGAAGGCGATGCCCGACGCGGTGGTGGTGACCGCCGTCATCGCGCCGGCGCACATGCGGTCGATCGCGAAGCCCGGGACGCTCTGCGGCAGACCCGCGAGCAGCGCGGCGGTCCGGCCGATGGTCAGGCCCTGGTCGCCGATCTGGGTGGTGGCGGCGATCGCGACCTCGTCGACGCGCTCGGGCGGCAGGCCGGGGTTGCGGCGCATCAGGTCGCGGATGCACTTGATGACGAGGTCGTCGGCACGGGTCTCGGCGTACTGGCCGGACGCCTTGCCCACGCCGAACGGGGTGCGTACGCCGTCGACGAAGACGACCTCTCGCAGCTGTCGGGGCACCTGGGTCTCCTCAGGGAGGGGATGGGGGAACGGTTGCGCCCGCAACGTTACCGCGCAGTAACAAGACGGTCACCCGATCCGAGGTGTGGGTGTCGTCACCACCGGGGCCCGGGAATATCGTGGGAATCTCGGGTGCTGCCCCACGGCGCCCGACAAAGTTGTTGGCCCATGCCTGTTAGGCCGGACTGGAAGGACGACCCCCGTGTCCCAGGAACCCCGACTCGTGCACATCGTCGACGATGTGCCCGAGCTCGACGACGTCACCTCCCTCACGATGGTGGTGGTGCTCGACGGATTCCTCGACGCGGGCAACGCCGCGGGGCGCGCCGCCCAGCACCTCGTCGATCTCGGCGCCGGCACCGCAGGACGGGTCGTCGCGACGTTCGACGTCGACCAGTTCCACGACTACCGGGCCCGGCGCCCACCCATGTCCTTCGTGCGCGACCACTACGACGAGTACGAAGCACCCCGGCTGGCCGTGCGGCTGCTCCACGACAACGGGGGCACGCCGTACCTCCTGCTGCGGGGACCGGAGCCGGACAACCGCTGGGAGGCGTTCGCGCGCTCGGTCCGTGAGGTCGTCGAGCGCTTCGGGGTGAGCCGCGTCGTCAGCATGGGCGCCGTCCCGATGGCCGTGCCGCACACCCGGCCGATCGCGATCACCCACCACGCCAACAACCCCGGCCTGCTCACCGGCGAGAGCCCGTGGCGCGGTGAGCTGCGCATCCCGAGCAGCGCCCAGGCCCTGCTGGAGCTGCGGCTGGGGGAGTGGGGGCACGACGCGATGGGCTTCGTGGCGCACATCCCGCACTACCTCGCACAGCTCGACTACCCGAAGGCCTCCGGCGCCCTCCTCGAGAACGTGGAGCGCGCGGGCCGGCTGACCGTCGACCTGTCCGGGCTGGCCGCCGAGGCCGAGGACCGGGAGGCCGAGATCGCGCGGTACCTCGCCACCAACGACGAGGTCGACGAGGTGGTCAAGGCGCTGGAGCGTCAGTACGACGCCTTCGAGCAGGCCGAGGAGTCCGGCAACAGCCTGCTCGCGGCCGACGAGCCGATGCCCACCGGCGAGCAGATCGGCGAGCAGTTCGAGCAGTTCCTCGCGGGCCTCGACGGCCCGGACGCCGACCAGCCCTGACCCGCTCCACCCCCACTCCACCACCCAAGGAGCCGTGCGTGCCCGCAAACGCCGACGACCTCGTCGACCTGCTCGACCTCGAGGATCTCGACAAGAACCTCTTCCGGGGGCGCCAGCCGGACACCGCCCTGCAGCGCGTCTTCGGTGGGCAGGTGGCCGCACAGGCGCTGATCGCCGGGGCGCGCACCACGGACCCGGCGTACGTCGCGCACTCGCTGCACTCGTACTTCCTGCTGCCCGGCGACACGGCGGTGCCGATCATCTACGACGTCGAGGAGCTGCGCGACGGCCGTTCGTTCGCCACCCGACGCGTCGTCGCCCGCCAGCACGGGCGCGCGATCTACTACCAGACCGCCAGCTTCCAGCGGCCCGAGGAGGGCTTCGAGCACCAGGAGGCGATGCCGGACGTGCCTCCTCCCGAGGAGGGCATCGACCTGGGGGAGATGTTCCGCTCCCGGGGCGGCGGCAACACCATGGACTGGGAGCGCGAGTGGGCGGCGCTCGACGTGCGCTACGTCGGCAACTCCCAGCGGGGACTGCCCGACGACCCGAGCCGCCCGGCCCGGGCCCGGCTCTGGATCCGGGTGAACGGCGACCTCCCCGACGCGCCGGTCCAGCACCTGGCCGCGTTCACCTACGCGAGCGACATGACCCTGCTGGGCTCCTCGCTGGTGCCGCACGGCGTGCACGTCGGCTCGCCGGGCATGCAGGTGGCCTCGCTGGACCACACGGTCTGGTTCCACCGGCCGTTCCGGGCCGACGAGTGGTGGCTCTACGACCAGGAGAGCCCGTCGGCCTCCGGGGCCCGGGGGCTCGCGCTGGCCCGGGTCTTCACGCAGGACGGCACGCTGACCGCCACGGTGGCCCAGGAGGGGCTGATCCGGCGTCGCGACTGAGCGCCGGGGCGCTCGCCGGCCGCGACTTTCGGGGCCGTTGAGCGCGGCCCATAGCATGACACCGTTGTAATTCGTGACAGACACGCCGAACGCAAGTTACGGTTGAGTGCTTGTGTGGCGTCTGGTCCTCGTGGTGTGCGTGTGACTGGGTAACGCCCGACTCACCGAAGGTGTGCCGCGAGAAATGTCTGCCGCATGAGAACCGCTCCGCTGGCCGGAGCCCTGGGTGTGCTGGTCGCGCTGGTCGCGACCGCCGCGCCGGCCCTCGCCTCGCCCGCGGGTGACTACGAGATGCCCTTCCCCTGCGGCCAGAGCTGGACGGGCACCACCCGCGCCAGCCACAGCCCGAGCCCCGAGTCGATCGACTGGAACCGCCTCGACGACCTGGGCGACCCGGTGGTCGCCGCCGGACCCGGCACGGTCTCGGTGGCGGACACGAGCGGCCGGACCGGCTACGGGCGCTGGGTGCTGGTCGACCACGCCGACGGCGAGTCCACGATCTACGCGCACCTCTCGACGATCGCGGTGAGGGTCGGCCAGACCGTCGACCAGGGCACGCTGCTGGGCGCCGTCGGCTCCACCGGGAACTCCACGGGGCCGCACCTGCACTTCGAGCTGCGGGAGGACCGGCGCGACGTGATGCCGTGGTTCCACGGCGTGCAGTTCGTCCCCGGCACCACGCTCACCTCGCAGAACTGTGTCGACGTCCCCGTCGCGGGCAACTTCCTGGGCACGTCCGCGGCCGAGCTGGGTGTCTTCCGCCGCGAGGCGCGGGCGACCTTCCAGATCATGCGGCCCGACCAGACCGCCAAGGTGGTGGCGCTCGGCACCGCGACCGACCAGCCCGTGGTCGGTGACTGGGACGGCGACGGCCGCTCCAACCCCGGCGTCCGCACTCCGGCCACGCGTACGTTCACGCTGCGCACGCCGGCCGGGATCACGAGCATCGTGCTCGGTGGCGTCAGCGACCAGCCGGTCGCGGGCGACTGGGACGGCGACGGCCGCTGGGAGGTCGGCGTACGCCGGGCCGGGACGGGCACCTTCCGGATCCGGTCGGCCGACGGGCTGCTGACCTCGGTCGCCCTCGGCGACGCGGACGACCTGCCGGTCACCGGCGACTGGGACGGCGACCGGCGCACCGACCTGGGCGTCTACGACATCGCCACCGCGACGTTCACCCTGCGTCGCGTCGACGCCGACGGACTGGCGTGGATCGCGCAGGTGCCGTTCGGCAAGCCCGGTGACCTCCCGGTGACGGGGGACTGGGACGGCAACAGCACGACCGATGTCGGCGTCTGGGACCCCGCGACCGCGACGTTCTCCGAGCGCCTGGCTGCGACCCCGATGGCGACCCGGTCGACCACGTCGGCCAGGCAGTGGGGCAACCCGCGCTGACCGGTCGCCGTACCTAGGGCAGGTCGAAGAGCAGCAACGTGCTGGTCGCCGTGGCGACGATCGCGCCGGACTCGTCGGTGACGACGCCCTCGGTGAAGCCCACCCGGCCACCGGCGCGCACGACGGTCCCGGTGGCGGTGAGCAGGCCGCTGCTGGCCCGGACGGCCCTGAGGTAGTTCACCTTGATCTCGACCGAGGTGTAGCCGCGGCCGGCCGGCAGGGTGCTGTGCAGTGCGCAGCCGCAGACCGAGTCGAGCAGCGTGCACACCAGGCCGCCGTGCACCGAGCCGATCGGGTTGTACGCCGACTCGTCCGGGCGGCAGGTGAAGGTCACCCGCCCCTTGTCGGCCTCGGTGATCCGCATCTGCACGAGGCCGGCGATCGGCGGCTGCGGCAGCCGCCCCTCGACCATCGCGCGGAGGTGGTCGAGCCCGGCCATCTGCAGGCCCTGCTCGGCGGCCGGACCGGGGTCGTGCCAGGTGACCGTGCGGGTCCGCGGCTCGCTCCAGGCCCCGTCGAGGCGGACGTCCGTCCGGCCGCCGGTCCCGGTCACAGCGCGGTGGTCCGGCCCGCGAGGTGCGGGGCGCCGCTCTTCGGGTCGCTCAGCGAGAACGCGAAGCCGTCGTCCAGCGGCTGGGAGCCGAAGGCGACCGAGCCGGGCAGCAGGATCGGCTTCTTGAAGGCCACGTCGACGCGGACGGCGTCGGGCAGCCGGTTCTCGAGGGCCGCGACGCAGCGCGCCTTGCTCCACATGCCGTGCGCGATCTGGCGCGGGAAGCCCAGCGCCTTGGCGGTCAGCGCGTAGAGGTGGATCGGGTTGTGGTCGCCCGACACCCCGGCGTACTGCCGGCCCAGGTCGGCGGGCAGGCGCCACACGGTGCCGGTGGGCGGGGCCTCCGGGAACGAGGCGCCCGCGGGCGCGGAGTCGTCGCCCTTGCCGCGGCGCAGGTAGGTCGACGTGCTCTCCCACACCAGCTCGCCGAGCGAGTGCACGGTGGTGACGAAGTCGAAGACCCGGCCCTTGGCGTGCGGGCGGAGGTTCTCGACCCGCGCGGTCACCTGGAGCTTCTCGGCCGCGGTCACCGGGCGGTGCTGGGTGATCGAGTTCTCGAGGTGCACGGTGCCCATCGCCGGGAACGGGAACGAGCCGTCGGTCATGATCGCCATGTGCAGCGGGAACGCCAGCATGTGCGGGTAGGTCAGCGGCACCGGCCCGGAGACCGGGTCCACCTGCTGGAAGCCGCAGACCGCGGCGTACGCCGCGACGTGGTCGGCGTCGATCGGCACGTCGTGCCGGGTCAGTGCCAGGTCGGGGAGCTCGGTGCCGTTCTTGCGGATCCCGGGCAGGGCGTTGAGGCCCGGCACGACCGGCAGCGCCGCCTTGAGCATCATCGGCAGGACGTGGGGCGAGCCCTCCAGGACCCGGGGCGTCGAGGCCGCCATGTCAGGCCCCCAGCATCATCTGGCCGCAGACCCGGACCACGTTGCCGTTGACCGCGGTCGAGCCGGGGTTGGCGTACCAGGCGATCGTCTCCGCGACGTCGACCGGCAGGCCGCCCTGCGACATCGCGTTGAGCCGCTGGCCGACCTCGCGGGTCGCGAAGGGGACGGCGGCGGTCATCGCGGTGATGATGAAGCCGGGCGCGACGGCGTTGATCGTGATGCCGTCCTTGAGCTCGTCGGCGAGCGAGTCCACGAAGCCGATGACGCCGGCCTTCGAGGCGGCGTAGTTGGTCTGGCCGACGTTGCCCGCGATGCCCGCGATCGACGCGACGCCGACGATCCGCCCGTTCTTGTTGATGACGCCCTGGTCGAGGAGCTCACGGGTGATCGCCTCGGGAGCGGTGAGGTTGACCGCGATCACCGAGTCCCAGCGGTCCTCCTGCATGTTCGCGAGCTTCTTGTCGCGGGTGATGCCGGCGTTGTGGACGACCACGTCGACACCGCCGTGCTTCTCCGTCAGGTGGTGCGCGATCCGCTGCGGTGCGTCCTTGGCGGTGATGTCGAGCGTCAGGTGGTCGCCGTCGAGCTCCTTCATCAGGGCCTGCAGCTCGCTGGCCGCCTGCGGGACGTCGACACCGACGACGGTCGCGCCGTCGCGGTGGAGCACCCGGGCGATCTGCTCACCGATGCCGCGGCTGGCGCCGGTCACCAGGGCGACCTTGCCGTCGAGCGGGCGCTGCCAGTCCTTGACCTCGACCGCCTTCTTCGTGCCGGTCGCGCCGATCCGGACGACCTGGCCCGAGACGTACGCCGACTTGGGGGAGAGCAGGAAGCCCAGGGTCGAGGCGACCGCGGCCTCGGCGCCGTCGGCGACGTAGACGAGCTGGACGGTGCCGCCCTTGCCGATCTCCTTGCCGAGGCTGCGGGTGAAGCCCTCGAGGGCGCGCTGGGCGACCCGCTCGGCGCCCTTGACCTGCTCGGGCGGGGTGCCGAGGACGACCACACGGGGGCAGTCGTCGAGGCTGCGGAGCAGCGGGGTGAAGAAGTCGCGCAGGGCGACGAGGTCCGCCGAGCTCGTGATGCCGGTCGCGTCGAAGACCAGGCCCTTGTACGTCGCCGCCGCGTCGGTGCTCGTCGTGGAGGCGACGCCGAGGAGGTCGAGCAGGCCGGGGAGCGACTCGGCGAGCCGGCCGTGGCCGCCCACGGCGACGGTGCCCTCGACGAGCGGTGCGCCCTCGACGTACCGGTCGAGCTTCGTCGGGTTCGGCAGGCCGAGGTTCTTGACCAGCATCTTGCCGATGGGGGACTTCACGAAGCCCTGGTACTTGTCGCTCATGGAAGTCAGTTCCTCCGGGGAGAGTTGTGGCGCGGACGCGATCATGTAACTAGACGTGTAACTCCGAGTCCATGTTTCGTGACGTGCCCCTCACCCCATTCCCAGGGCGGGGCCACACGGGCAAGGATAGGAGCATGGAATCCACGACCCGCCGCGTCGCCGTCATCGGCGGCAACCGCATCCCCTTCGCCCGATCGAACACCGTCTACTCGACCGCGTCCAACCAGGACATGCTGACGGCGGCCATCGACGGACTCGTCACCCGCTTCGGCCTCGAGGGCGAGCGGCTCGGCGAGGTCGTGGCCGGTGCCGTGCTCAAGCACTCGCGCGACTTCAACCTGGCCCGCGAGTCGGTCCTCGGTTCGAAGCTGTCGCCGGAGACCCCCGCCACCGACATCCAGCAGGCCTGCGGCACCGGTCTCCAGGCCGCGATCCAGGTCGCGAACAAGATCGCGCTCGGCCAGATCGACGTCGGCATCGCCGGCGGCACCGACACCACGTCGGACGCCCCGATCGCGGTCGGTGAGAACCTCCGCAAGATCCTGCTCGAGCTCAACCGCGCCAAGGACCTCAAGGGTCGTCTTGCTGCGCTGGCCAAGGTCCGGCCGGGCGACCTCGTCCCGTCGATCCCGCAGAACGGCGAGCCGCGCACCGGCCTCTCGATGGGCGACCACGCCGCGCTGACCGCCCTCGAGTGGCAGATCGGCCGCGAGGAGCAGGACGAGCTCGCCGCCACGTCGCACCAGCGTCTCGCCGCGGCGTACGACGCAGGGTTCCTCGACGACCAGATCACGCCGTTCCGCGGCGTCGAGCGCGACCAGAACCTGCGCCCGGACTCCTCGGTCGAGAAGCTGGCCAAGCTCAAGCCGGTCTTCGGCAAGGGCGAGGCCGCCACGATGACGGCCGGCAACTCCACGCCGCTCACCGACGGCGCCTCCGTCGTGCTGCTCGCGTCGGAGGAGTGGGCCAAGGAGCGCGGCCTGCCGGTGCTCGCCTACCTCACGGCGTACGAGACCGCGGCGGTCGACTACGTGCACGGCGGCGAGGGCCTGCTGATGGCTCCGGCGTACGCCATGGCGCGGATGCTCGAGCGCGAGGGCCTCACCCTGCAGGACTTCGACTTCTACGAGATCCACGAGGCGTTCGCCTCGCAGGTGCTGGCCACGATGAAGGCGTGGGAGGACCCGGTCTTCTGCAAGGAGCGCCTCGGCCTCGACGCGCCGCTCGGCTCGATCGACCGGTCCAAGCTCAACGTCAACGGCTCCTCGCTCGCCGCGGGGCACCCGTTCGCCGCCACCGGTGGCCGGATCGTCAACAACCTCGCCAAGCTGCTCGCCGAGAAGGGCGAGGGCCGAGGCCTGATCTCGATCTGCGCGGCCGGCGGTCAGGGCGTCGTCGCCATCCTGGAGCGCTGAGCTCAGGAAGCAGCGAGCGCGAGGGCCGAGGCCACGAGGTACTGCTTGACCTGGTCGGGCGAGATCGTGCCGACGGTCGGGATCCCGGGCGCCGCCTCGGTGACCAGGATCCCGACCCGGGCCAGCTGCAGCGCGCCGAGACCGCTCGCGTAGAGCGTGTTGGCGAGCAGGTTGGGGTCGGTGACCGAGAAGTCGCCGGACTCCACCCCGTCCTGCAGGGCTGAGACCAGCGTGGCCAGGCAGCCCGAGATGCCTCGGCCGAGACGGAAGAGCGCGCTCTCCGACATCTCGTCGAGCAGCTCGGGTCCGCTGCGGCGCATCAGCGTCTGCGCACAGTCGATGAATGCCGGGTGCGTGAGGCCGTAGTCGACGAAGGCGCCGACGATGGCGGTCAGCCGTTCGCGTGCGTCGTCGTGGCCCGCCGCGGCCGCGATCAGGGCGTCGCGAAGCTCCTCGAGGTAGCCGACCAGGGTGAGCGCGAAGAGCTCCTCCTTGCCGGTGAAGTGCCGGTAGACGATCGCGCGGTTGATCCCGACCGCGCGGGCGATGTCCTCGATCTGTGCGTCGCGGACGCCCCGCGCGTCGAAGAGGGCGCGGGTCGCGGCGAGGATCTCCTTCTCGCGGGTGCGACGGCGCGCGGCGGCTGCGGAGCGGCGCCCGTCGGTCTCGGCCGGCGTGTTCATGGCGTCATGCTAGGACGAAAGTGCAACACCGTGTTGCACGTGCGTGCCACGAGTGTGACCGGTTCGGGCACGGCGAGTTCGGCCGCCGGGCCGCGAGCGCGTGGAGCTACCCTGCGTCACGGACTCTCGGAACCCAGGGGGGAACCATGACTGCAAACGTCGGAGTTGGCCTCGGGCCCCGCAACCGGATCGCCGAGGACACCCGTCAGGCGGTGCTGGACGCGGCCGCCCTGCTCCAGCTGCGGCGCCGCGATGCTGCCGCGATGCTGTCGCGCGGGGAGGACCCCGGCGGCGAGATCGTCGCCCGCGGCTACGAGGGCACGAACCGCTGGATGTTCGAGGCCGCCCAGGGATGGCGCGAGCTGCTGTCCGTGCGCCCGGCCGCCACCGTTGCGCAGCTGCGGGTCAGCCTGCCCAACAACCGCCTCATGCTCGACCGCGGACTGAAGATGGTCAGCGTCTTCGACTACGACCGCCTCGACCACGAAGCCAGGCTGCTCCTGACGGGCGAGGACGACGAGCGGTACCTGTTCGGGTTCGCGACCGTGCAGATGAAGATCGTCGACCGGAGCCAGGTCCTGCTGCAGGGGCCGTTCGAGGACGATGAACCGACCATCATGGCGCTGCGTGGGTCCGCCTGCCTGGAAGCCGCCTGGCGGTACTGGCACGCCGTGGCCGCGTCGTCCTTCCCCGCCGTCTCGGAGGCCCGCGAGCTCGAGGCCCTCACCCCGCGTCAGCGTCAGATCGTCGCCATGCTCGCGACCGACGCGCGGGACGAGGTCATCGCCGCCACGCTCGGGGTCAGCGTGCGCACGGTGCGCTCGGACATCGCCGCCCTGATGAGCTCGCTCGGCGTCCGGTCCCGGTTCTCGGCAGGGCTCCGGCTCCGGCTGTCCTCCGGCCCCGACGAGTGACCCGGTGACCTGCAGCATCCTGCAGGCCGAATGACAGCAACCCTGCGCACCGCGACTCTTGTGCCGCTTCTGACGCCTCCCCAGTGGGAGGGCAGGCGAGGCACCCATCCTCGGGGGAGATGGGCGCCTCGCCCTTGTCGGTTCACGAGCGTTCGATCAACCGATGAACGACCGCACCGTCTCCACCGTGTCGGCCTCGGCGGCGGGCTTGTCGTCGCGGTAGCGGACCACGCGGGCGAACCGCAGGGCCACGCCGCCGGGGTAGCGCGACGAGCGCTGGACGCCGTCGAACGCGATCTCGACCACCTGCTCGGGCCGCACCTGCACGACGTACGCCGACCGGTCGGCCGGTGAGGTCGCGAGCTCGGTGAACCGCGCGGTCTGCCAGGCGAGGACCTCGTCGGTCATCCCCTTGAACGTCTTGCCGAGCATCACCCACCCACCCGTCTCGGGGTCGCGGGCGCCGAGGTGGATGTTGGACAGCCAGCCCTGCCGGCGCCCGGAGCCCCACTCGACGGCCAGCACGACCAGGTCGAGCGTGTGCACGGGCTTGACCTTGACCCAGGCCGAGCCGCGGCGTCCGGCGTCGTACGGCGCCAGGAGGTTCTTCACCACGACGCCCTCGTGGCCGGACCGCAGGGCGTCGGCGAGGAACTCGTCCGCCGCCGCGACGTCGCCGGTGACCAGCCTCGACACCCGGTGGTCGGCCGGAACGAGGCGCTCCAGGGCCGCGAGCCGATCGGTGCCGGGGGAGTCGAGCAGGTCCTCGCCGTCGAGGTGGAGCACGTCGAAGAAGTACGGCGTGACCACGGCGCCGCCGGGTGCCAGCTGGCCGGTCCGGGAGGCGGTCTCCTGGAAGGGCCGGGGCCGGCCGGACTCGTCGAGGGCCAGCGCCTCACCGTCGAGGACGAACCGGTCGGCCTCCAGCGACCGGGCGATCGCCACCACCTCGGGCAACCGCGCGGTGATGTCGTCGAGGGTGCGGGTGGCCACGCGGACCTCGTCGCCGTCGCGGTGGACCTGGATCCGGATGCCGTCGAGCTTGGTGTCGACCGCGACCTCGTCGCCGCCGGCCTTGGCCATCGCGCTCGCGAGGTCCGGG
>DASTUX010000047.1:0-5650 GCA_035759395.1 Nocardioides sp. | reverse complement strand
GTGGACGCGGACGTCGTCACCAGTGGCGCCGCCGCGGTGACCATCAAGCGGGTCAAGGGCGCCGGCATCACCTTCTTCGGCGAGGGCTCCAAGGGCTTCGCGCGCGACAACGGCCGCAGCGCGCCGTACAACCTCTTCGCGGACCTCTCCGACGTCGCCTCCGGCATCGACCAGGACGAGACGCGGCCCGACGACTACCTGCCGTGGGGCGACGAGAAGGACTTCCCCAAGGGCCAGCCCGCCAAGTCGATCGCGGCGACCTTCTCCGGGGGGCACACGACCAACTGGGTCTTCAAGAACGGCGGCTACGTCAACCAGAACACCTACGCCGCCAAGGGCGACGAGTTCCCTGCCGACACCGTCCTCGTGCTGCGCGTGAAGGTGGGCGACGCGGGCTACCGCGACCCGGCCGGCAACCCGGTTCCGGAGACGAAGTTCACCGGATCCGGCGAGGCGCTGCTCTTCCACGACGGTCGCCTCGTGCGCGGCACCTGGAAGAAGAAGTCCCTTCAGTCGGCGATCGAGCTGTCGACCAAGGCCGGCAAGCTCGAGGTGCCCGCCGGGCACACCTGGCTCGAGCTGGTCCCCGCCGCGAACGGCAACGTCACCTTCAAGTAGTCGTCGGCACGATCTCGCCGCTGGGCAGCTCGACGCCCGAGTCGGCGAGCGCCTGGAAGCCGGCCAGGATGAACCCGATCGCGGTCTCCACACGTGCTGCGGCCGCGATCGGGTCCTCCGAGCTGGAGACCGACTCACCGGCCGAGGACATCGCCCCGAAGAAGATCCGCGCGAAGGTCTGCGACATGTCCTCGTCGAGGTCCCACCGGCCGGCGGTGAGCACCGAGCGCACGATGTCGAGGACGTTCGCGAAGGTCGAGCGCTCCTCCTGCTCGCGGTAGCGCTCGTAGCCGAGGACCGACGGGCCCTCCTGGATCACGATCCGCCGGTACCGCGGCTCCTGGACCACGCGCAGGAACGCCTGGAGTCCGGCCAGGGCCTTCTCCCACGGGTCCCGCTGGTCCTTGAGCGACTTGGCGATGGTGCGTGCCGCCTCTGACTCGACGCGCTCGAAGACCGCCTCGAAGAGCGCCTGCTTCCCGCTGAAGTGGTGGTAGAGCGCGCCCTTGGTGACGCGCGCCCCGGCCACGATCGCGTCCAGCGAGGTGGCGGCGTACCCGTTGTCGGTGAAGAGCCCCTCGGCCACGTCGATCAGCGCCCGCTTCGTGGAGGCGGAGTACTGCTGGCGGCGGCTCGCGCCCGGCACGTGCGGGACCAGCGGCTTGAGCTTGGAGACCGAGGGCTTGCTCATCCGCGCAGTCTAGGTCCGACCCGGGGGATGAGTGATCGGCATCACCGATGACGGACTTGCATACTCTCGGTACGTCTCCGTACTCTAAGTACGTACCAACGGTATGTGAGTGCGACCAAGGAGCGGACCATGACCTGGAATTCCTTCCACCACCGCGGAGAGATCCTCCGCACCGTCATCGCCACTGCCGATGCCCGCCGGGACGGAACCCTTCCCACGGACCTCGCCGGGGTGACCGAGACCTTCGGTGACGACCTGACCCTGCTCGGTGTGCTGCAGCTGCGCTGGCACACCCGCCTCTCCGGGCGGATCGAGCGGGAGCTGATGTACCAGCCGCTCGACCTCGAGCAGGCCGTGATCAACGCCTGGCAGGCCACTGCCGAGGAGCTGCCGGGGATCCGCGCGATCGTCGACCGCCACCGCGCCGAGCCGCAGGACGAGACGACGGCCCGGGCCATGGCCAAGGCCGCCGCCAACGAGTGGACCATGCTCGCCGTGATGGCCGGGCAGGTCAGCATGCAGGACGAGGCCGCGATCCACGCCGGCCAGCTCATCGAGAGCAAGGCGCGCGCCACCTTCCGTCCCGTGCACCGGATCCCGGAGCCCCGCAATGCGGGCTTCCTCGACCGGATCCGGGCGGCACTCGCGGCCTGAGGCCGCACCCGATCAGACAGCCCCGGTGCCGACGCACCTCCCTCCCCGCGGTCCTCCCGCCGCGACCCCCCGCGTCGGCCCGGGGCTGTCAGCATCCCGTCGCCGTGGGCGATGATGGTTCCATGAGCGAGGCAAGGGCGGGGATGCTGCTGGTGGCCACGCCAGCCCTCGTGGACCCGAACTTCGCCGACACCGTGGTGCTCCTGCTCGACGTCGACGAGAACGGCGCCCTCGGCGTCGTCCTGAACCGTCCCTCCGGCGTGCCGGTCGCCGAGGTGCTCGCCGACTGGTGCGACGTCGTCGCCGAGCCCGAGGTGCTCTTCCACGGGGGACCGGTCAGCACAGAGGGGGCCCTGGCGGTGGCGCTTCTGCGCACCGAGGACGACGTGCCCGTCGGCTTCCGCGAGGTCTCGGGGCAGCTCGGCCTGGTCGACCTCGACACCCCGGTCGAGCTGATCGACGGCAGCCTGCAGGGGCTGCGGATCTTCGCCGGGTACGCCGGCTGGGGAGCCGCCCAGCTGGCCGACGAGATCGAGGAGGGCAGCTGGTACGTCGTGCCGGCGCTGGCCCCCGACGTGTTCCGCGTCGATCCCTCGGACCTGTGGCGCGACGTCCTGCGCCGTCAGCCCGGCGAGCTCGCGTGGCACTCCACACGGCCCGTCGACCCGGACCTCAACTGACCCCGGACTCATCTACAGTGGTGCCTGTGAGCAGCACTGGATTCTCGACCGGCCTGAAGGTAGACGACGACGTCCGCGAGGACCGTCGTACCGTCCCGACCGACAACGGCGACCACGAGCGCTTCTCGCACTACGTCGACAAGCACAAGCTGACCGAGGCCATGGTGATGGGCACGCCGGTCGTGGCCCTCTGCGGCAAGGTGTGGGTCCCGAGCCGGGCGCCGGAGAAGTTCCCGGTCTGCCCCGAGTGCAAGGAGACCTGGGAGAACATGCAGCCCGGAGGAGACGGGAACGGGGACTCCGACGCGTGACGGGACGGCCTGAAGCCGCACCCCTCACACCCGCGCTCCCTCCGGCCTGGCCGGAGCGCGCGGCCTGGGGTACGGCCCCGTCGCTGCGCGCGTGGCAGACGGCGGCGATGCAGCAGTACTTCGCCAGCGCACCCCGCGACTACCTCGCGGTCGCGACGCCGGGCGCCGGCAAGACGACGTTCGCGCTCTCGGTCGCGGCCGAGCTGCTCGGACGCCGGTTGGTCGACCGGATCACGATCGTCGCGCCGACCGAGCACCTCAAGCTCCAGTGGGCGGAGGCCGCTGCACGGGCGGGCATCCCGATCGACCCGACGTACGCCGCCGGCAAGGGGAAGACCTCGCAGGACTACGTCGGCATCGCGGTCACCTACGCCGGTGTCGCGGTCAACCCGCTCGCGATGCGGATCCGCACCGAGAACTTCAAGACGCTGGTGATCCTCGACGAGGTGCACCACGCCGGCGACGCGCTGTCGTGGGGCGAGGGAGTGCGTGAGGCCTTCGAGCCGGCGGCCCGGCGGCTGGCGCTGACCGGCACTCCGTTCCGTTCCGACGTGAACCCGATCCCGTTCGTCACCTACGCCCCTGGCGACGACGGCATCCCGCGCTCGGTCGCGGACTTCACCTACGGCTATGCCCACGCGCTCGCCGACCACGTCGTGCGACCCGTGCTGTTCATGGCCTACTCCGGCGAGATGACCTGGCGCACCCGGGCGGGCGACGAGATCGCCGCCCGGCTGGGCGAGCCGCTGACCAAGGACCTGACGGCCCAGGCGCTGCGCACCGCGCTCGACCCCAACGGGTCGTGGATCCCCTCCGTGCTTGCCGCGGCCGACAGCCGGCTGACGGAGGTGCGCCGCCACGTCCCCGACGCCGGCGGCCTGGTGATCGCCACCGACCAGGACTCGGCCCGCGCCTACGCCAAGACGCTGCGCCAGATCACCGGGGAGGCCGCCACGGTCGTGCTCTCCGACGAGAAGGCCGCCTCGAAGAAGATCACTGAGTTCACCGACAGCGACCGTCGCTGGATGGTCGCGGTCCGGATGGTCTCCGAGGGCGTCGACGTACCCCGCCTCGCGGTCGGCGTCTACGCCACCACCACCTCGACCCCGCTGTTCTTCGCCCAGGCCGTCGGCCGCTTCGTGCGGGCGCGGACCCGGGGTGAGACCGCGTCGGTGTTCCTGCCCTCGGTGCCGTCGCTGCTCGGCTTCGCCTCCGAGATGGAGGTCGAGCGTGACCACGTCCTGGGCCGCAAGGTCACCGACGAGGACGACATCTTCGCCGCCGAGCAGGACCTGCTCAACGAGGCCAACGCAGGCGAGGTGGCCTCCGCCGAGCTCGAGATGAACTTCGAGGCCCTCGGGTCCGAGGCCCGCTTCGACCGGGTGCTCTTCGACGGCGGCGAGTTCGGGCACGCGGGCGAGGTCCACGTCGGCTCCGAGGAGGAGATGGACTTCCTCGGCATCCCCGGCCTGCTCGAGCCCGGCCAGATGCGCGAGCTGCTGCAGCAGCGGCAGTCCGACCGCGCCAAGAAGCAGAAGGCGGCGTCCAGCCCGGAGCCGGACACCGTCGCCGAGGTCTCCACCCACGAGCAGCTCGCGATCCTGCGTCGCGAGCTCAACGGTCTCGTCGCCGCGTGGTACCACCGCACCGGCCAGGCCCACGGCATCACGCACGCGGCACTGCGCAAGGAGTGCGGGGGCCCGGCGGCCGCGGTCGCGACCTCGGAGCAGCTGCACGAGCGGATCGACCGACTCCGCGAGTGGGCCGCCCGGAAGACCTCCTGACGCCCGTCCCTCCCACCTACACTCGGGCCATGTCGGCCGAGACCTCCCAGACGCTGGATCGCGGGTTGCGGGTGCTCGACGTGCTCGCCTCGACCCTCGGCGGGCTGACCGTCACCGAGCTCGCCGCCCGTCTCGAGGTCAACCGGACCGTGGTCTACCGGCTGGTGAGCACCCTGGAGCAGCACGCCCTGGTCCGCCGGGACGCGCACGGTCGCCTGCACGTCGGACTCGGCATCCTGCACCTCGCCTCGGCGGTGCAGCCGGTGCTGCGCGAGCTCGCCGTGCCCGTGCTCCGCGGCCTGGCCGAGGCGGTCGGGTGCACCGCCCACCTCACCGTGGCCGACGGCGAGGAGGCGCTCGCGCTCGCCGTGGTCGAGCCGTCGTGGACCGACTTCCACGTGAGCTACCGGATCGGCTCGCGCCATCCCCTGCAGCAGGGCGCGGCCGGCAAGGCGATCCTGCTGGGCCGGCGACCGACCACCGCGGCGACCGACGGCGCCGTACGCACCGGGCTCCTGTACGCCGTCACCTCCGGCGAGCTGCAGGCCGGCGCCCGCGGCCTGGCCGCGCCCGTGCAGGGGGTCGAGGGGCTCGAGGCCAGCGTCGGGATCGTCACCCTGGGCGACCTCGACGAGGCCGCCCTCGCGCCCCTCGTCGCGGCCGCCGCCGCCGAGGTCGCCGACCGCCTCAGCTGATTTCTCGGGATAGTCCGCCACGTTCTTGTCGCTTCGGAGCGCTGAACCCGACGGAATCGTGGCGGACTATCCCTGCTGGGCGAGGGGGAGGACCCGGTAGGGAACCTGGGTGGCGAGGGCGATCACGGTCGAGCTGCGCACGATGGCGGGGTTCTCGAGGACCCGGTCGATGACTCGCTGGAGGTCGGTGTTGGAGCGGGCGACCACGCGGGCCCAC
>DASTUX010000046.1:0-11167 GCA_035759395.1 Nocardioides sp. | reverse complement strand
GGTGCTGTCGCTGGACCTGGCCGCGATGGTGGCCGGCGCGAAGTACCGCGGCGAGTTCGAGGAGCGGCTCAAGGCGGTCCTCGAGGAGATCAAGGACGCCGGCGGGCAGATCATCACGTTCATCGACGAGCTGCACACCGTCGTCGGCGCGGGTGCGGGCGGCGACTCCTCGATGTACGCCGGCAACATGCTCAAGCCGATGCTGGCCCGCGGCGAGCTGCACATGATCGGCGCGACGACCCTCGACGAGTACCGCGAACGCATCGAGAAGGACCCGGCCCTCGAGCGCCGGTTCCAGCAGGTCTTCGTCGGCGAGCCGAGCGTCGAGGACACGATCCAGATCCTGCGCGGCATCCAGGAGAAGTACGAAGCGCACCATGGCGTCCGGATCACCGACGCCGCCCTGGTGGCCGCCGCGACCCTCTCCGACCGCTACATCACCGGCCGTCAGCTGCCGGACAAGGCGATCGACCTGATCGACGAGGCTGCCAGCCGGCTCCGCATGGAGATCGAGTCGTCGCCCGAGGAGATCGACCAGCTCCGGCGCCAGGTCGACCGGATGAAGATGGAGGAGTTCGCCCTCGAGAAGGAGTCGGACGAGGCGTCGAAGGATCGTCTGGAGCGGCTGCGCGCCGAGCTCGCCGACAGCGAGGAGGCGCTGCGCGCGCTCGAGGCCCGCTGGGAGCAGGAGAAGACCTCGCTCGAGGGCGAGGGCGAGCTGCGCCGCCAGCTCGACCAGCTCCGGATGGAGGCCGACAAGCTGCTGCGTGAGGGCAAGCTGCAGGAGGCCAGCGAGATCAACTACGGCCGGATCCCCGAGCTGGAGAAGCGGCTCGACGCCGTCAACGCCCAGGAGAAGGCCGACCTCGAGCCGCTCGTCGGCGAGGAGGTCGGCGCCGAGCAGATCGCGGAGGTGGTCGAGGCCTGGACCGGCATCCCCACCGGCCGGATGCTCCAGGGCGAGACCGCCAAGCTGCTCGAGATGGAGCAGGTCATCGGCACGCGGCTGATCGGCCAGCAGGAGGCGGTCCGCGCGGTGAGTGACGCCGTACGCCGCTCGCGTGCGGGGATCAGCGACCCCAACCGCCCGACCGGGTCGTTCCTGTTCCTCGGCCCGACCGGCGTCGGCAAGACCGAGCTCGCCCGCGCGCTCGCGGACTTCCTGTTCGACGACGAGCGCGCGATGGTGCGCATCGACATGAGCGAGTACTCCGAGAAGCACGCGGTCGCCCGGCTGGTCGGCGCGCCGCCCGGTTACGTCGGCTACGAGGAGGGCGGCCAGCTCACCGAGGCGGTGCGCCGGCGGCCGTACTCCGTCGTGCTGCTGGACGAGGTCGAGAAGGCGCACCCCGAGGTCTTCGACATCCTGCTGCAGGTGCTCGACGACGGCCGGCTGACCGACGGCCAGGGGCGCACCGTCGACTTCCGCAACACGCTGCTGATCCTGACCAGCAACCTCGGCTCGGCGTACCTCGTCGACCCGACGCTGGACCCCGAGAAGAAGCGCGAGTCGGTGCTCGCCGCGGTGCGGGCGTCGTTCAAGCCGGAGTTCCTGAACCGGCTCGACGAGATCGTGCTCTTCGACGCGCTGACCCGCGACGAGCTCACGCACATCGTCGACCTGCAGCTCGCGCTGCTCGAGAAGCGGCTCGCGGCACGCCGGATCACGATCCACGTGAGCGACGAGGCCCGTGCCTGGCTGGCCGAGACCGGCTTCGACCCGGCGTACGGCGCCCGCCCGCTGCGCAGGCTGATCCAGACGGCGATCGGGGACCCGCTGGCGCGGATGCTGATCGGCGGGGAGGTCGTGGACGGTGCCGCCGTGCACGTCGATCGCGGCGACGAGGGGCTGACCCTCACCGCATGAGGAGGCGTTTGGTGGAATGGGGACCATGACCGCACCCACCAGACCGCCGCGCCCCCGTCAGGTGACGCTCGCCGCGTGGCTGATCATGCTGGGCTCGGCCTTCGTCGTCCTCACCGTGTTCGAGCGCGTCACGGGCCTGCACTCCCTGGAGAGCCAGGAGGCGGTGAGCAAGTTCCTGTCCGAGCCGCCGGGGAGCGACCTGGGCCTGGGGATGCAGAGCGTGCTGGACATCCTGCACGCGGTCGCCCTGGCCGCCGGAGCCTGCGCGGCAGCGGCCGCGGTCCTCGGCTTCTACGTCCTGCAGGGCAGCCGTGGCGCCCGACTGGGCCTCGCCCTGCTCGCGCTGCCGCTCTTCCTGAGCGGTCTCGTGGCCGGCGGTTTCATGTCCTCGGTGGTCGTGGCCTCGTCGGTCATGCTCTGGTTCCAGCCCGCCCGGGACTGGTTCAACGGGGTCACCCGGGAGCCGCTCCGGACCGAGACCTCCGCGACCTCCGCGGCGACCGGGCCACGTGCGTTCCCGGGGTTCGGCTCCGGGCCGACGCCCGGCGTCCAGGCACCGACCGTCCCTGCGGACGGCGCGTCCGCCCCGGCCGACCAGGCCAGCGGCAAGGTCGCTCGCGCCGGTGTGCGCCCGAGTGCCGTCGTGTGGGCGTGCGCGCTCACGTGGGTCTTCGCGACCCTCGCCGTGGCGGTGATGGCCTCCAGCATCGCCGTGCTCGCGGCCAACCCCGAGCTCGTCTTCGACGAGCTCCGCAGCCAGAACCCCGAGCTGGTCCGGCAGGGCCTCTCGGACGACCTCATCGTCCGGATCACCTACGTGATGGGCGGCATCGTGATCATCTGGTCGCTCCTCGCGATCCTCTTCTCGGCGCTGACCTTCCAGCGCGTCTCGTGGGCACGGGTGGCCCTCGTCGTCTCCGCGTCCGCCTCGGCCGGGCTCTGCCTGGTCGGCACGCTCGGCCAGGTCCTGCTCGTGCTGCCCCTGGCCGCCAGCGTGGTCACGCTGTCGCTGCTCGTGCGCCCCGACGTACGCGCCTGGTTCAACCCGCGCTGACCCGATAGTCCGCCACGTTCTGGTCGGTCCACGGCACGTCCGGCGACAAATTCGTGGCGGACTATCTCGTCAGGTCGGCGGCGGCGAGGCGACGGAGCCCCTCCTCGATGTTCTCGGGCTGCTTGCAGAACGCCCAGCGGACCAGGTGGCGCCCGGCCTCGAGGTCGTCGTGGAAGACCTGGCTGGGGATCGCGACCACGCCTGCCCGCTCGGGCAGGGCGAGGCAGAACGACAACCCGTCCTCCCAGCCGAGGGCGCTGATGTCGGTGGTGGCGAAGTAGGTGCCCTCGGGCACGCGTACGTCGAGGCCCACCGCCGCGAGGCCGTCGCAGAGCAGGTCGCGCCGCTTCTGCAGCTCCACGGCGAGCTGCGTGGGGAAGTCCGGCTCCTCGTCGAGGGCGTGCGCGATCGCCGGCTGCAGCGGTGACCCGGACGTGAAGGTCAGCCACTGCTTGGCTGCGAGGAGCGCGCCGACCAGCTCGGCCGGGCCGGTGGCCCAGCCCACCTTCCACCCGGTGAACGAGTACGACTTGCCGGCACTCGACAGCGAGAGCGTGCGCTCGAACATGCCCGGCAGCGTGGCCAGCGGCACGTGCTGGTGGTCGTCGAACGTCAGGTGCTCGTAGACCTCGTCGGTGATCACCACGAGGTCGTGCTCGACGGCCACCTCGGCGACCGCGCGCAGCTCGGCCGGGGTGAGCACGGTCCCGGTCGGGTTGTGCGGGCTGTTGAGCAGGATGAAGCGGGTCCGCGGTCCGACCGCGGCGCGCAGCTCGTCGGTGTCGAGGCGGAAGTCGGGCGCCCGCAGCGTCACCGGACGGCGTACCCCGCCCGCCATCTGGATCATCGCGACGTAGGAGTCGTAGTAGGGCTCGAGCACGACCACCTCGTCGCCCGGGTCGACCAGACCCAGCAGCGCGGCCGCGATCCCCTCGGTGGCGCCGGTGGTCACGACCACCTGCGAGTCCGGGTCCAGCTCGATGCCGTAGTGGCGCAGCTGGTGGCGGGCGATCGCCTGGCGCAGCGCCGGCACACCGAGGCCGGGTGCGTACTGGTTGTGGCCGCCCTCCAGCGCCGACGCCGCGCGAGCGATCACGCTCGGCGGACCGTCGACGTCGGGGAAGCCCTGGCCGAGGTTGACCGACCGGGTCCGCACGGCGAGCGCGGACATCTGGGAGAAGATCGTGGGTGGAATGCCCTGGAGGCGGGTGGCGAGCATGCGCTCGAGCGTACGACGACCCGGCTCACCCTCCCGAGGTGTCCGTCCCGTCAGCCGCTAGATTGCGGGCGTGACCGCGCCCGACACGGACCTCGCCCGCGACATCGACGCCTGCTGCCGACTGACGGGTGAGTTCACCCTCCGCTCGGGCCAGGTGGCGTCGGAGTACTTCGACAAGTACCTCTTCGAGGCCGACCCCGTGCTGCTCGCGCGGGTGGCCCGGCAGATGGTCGACCTGCTGCCCGAGGACACCGAGCTGCTCGGCGGCCTCGAGCTCGGGGGGATCCCGATCGCCACCATGGTCAGCAGCGTCACCGGCCTTCCCGGCCTCTTCGTGCGCAAGAAGGCCAAGGAGTACGGCACCTGCAAGCTGGCCGAGGGCCCCGACGTGGCCGGCCGGCGCGTGACGATCATCGAGGACGTCATCACGACCGGGGGCGCCGTACGCGACGCGACGCGGGCGCTGCGCGAGGCCGGGGCGATCGTGGAGGTCGTGGTCTGCGCGATCGACCGCAGCCCCGCGGGCGAGAACCCGCTGGCCGACGTCGGCCTGGAGGTCCGTCCGGTCCTCACCAAGGCGCAGCTGGACGCCGCCCGCGGCTGAGTCGCTGCGGTGTGGGTCAGTCCACGGTGGCGTGGCGCCCGTGCTTCCACCACTCGTAGGCGACGGGGATCAGTGAGAAGACGAGGATCGCGACGATCGCCTTGTCCAGGTTCTCCCCGAGCGACGGGAACGCGGAGCCGAGGAAGTAGCCCAGCAGGGTGATGCTGATGACCCAGAGGGCGGCGCCGACGGCGCTCCACACGAAGAACCGGCGGCGGTTCATCAGGCTGGCACCCGCCACGACCGTCACGAACGTGCGCACGAACGGCACGAACCGCCCGATCACCAGGGCCTTGTTGCCGTGCCGCTCGAAGAACGCCGACGTCTTGTCGAAGTACTTCCGCTTGATGATCCGGCCGTTGCGCTCGTAGATCGGCGGGCCGACCGCGCGGCCGATCTCGTAGCCAACCACGTTGCCGAGGAACGCCGACGCCGACAGCAGGACCAGGCCGAACGCCAGCTCCACCAGCGTGCTGCCGGGGACCAGGTCGACCTTCCCGGCGGAGACGAACAGCCCCAGGCCGAAGAGCAGCGTGTCGCCGGGCAGGAACGGGAAGAGCAGCCCGCACTCGACGAAGACCATGCCCAGGCTGATCCAGAAGAGGGCGTTGCCGAACTCGTCCAGCAGCCAGTTCGGGTCCATCCACGGAATGCCGAGCAGCATGGAGTGGAGGTCGACGAGGAGGGTCACGCGCAAACGGTACCGGGGCACGCCTGACCCGCCCGCCCCGACGGTTAGGGTCGCGGCCATGGCGGATGACGACCCGGGCGAGGGTGAGGGCGAGCGCGAACGGCGCGCGCCGTACGACCCGATGCCGCACGGGCCCGCCGAGGTCGGCGTCGGACCCTGGCCAGGACCCTGGCCGACGGGGGAGCAGTACGACGCCGCGCTGCTCGCCGAGGGCGACCGGCGCAACGTAGTCGACCGCTACCGCTACTGGTCGATGGAGGCGATCGTCGCCGACCTCGACACCCGCCGCCACGACTTCCACGTGGCGATCGAGAACTGGCAGCACGACTTCAACATCGGGACGATCGTGCGCTCCGCCAACGCGTTCCTGGCCGCCGAGGTGCACATCGTCGGCAACCGGCGGTGGAACCGGCGCGGCGCGATGGTGACCGACCGCTACCAGCACGTGCGGCACCACCCGACGGCGGAGGACCTGGCGGCCTACCTGCACGACCAGGGCGTCACGCTCCTCGGCATCGACAACCTGCCCGGCTCGGCCCACCTCGAGACCATGGAGGTGCCCCGTCGGGTGTGCTTCCTGTTCGGCCAGGAGGGACCGGGGCTGTCGGAGTCGGCACGCGAGGTGTGCGACGGGACGTTCTCGATCGCGCAGTTCGGCTCGACCCGCTCGATCAACGCCAGCGCCGCCGCCGCGATCGCGATGCACGCCTGGGTGCGGACGTACGCCGACCTGTCCGGCGCCGACGCCTGGCGGGGCTGAGCGCCGGGGCTCAGCCCCGGGGCTCAGCTCCGGTCAGGACGGCCTGGAGCTTCTCCAGCCCCCGCGAGGTGTGGCTCTTCACCGTCCCGGTCGAGATGCGCAGCTCGTGGGCGGTCTCCTCGACCGAGAGCCCGAGCCAGTGCCGGAGCACGACCGTGCGTCGCTGCATCGGGGGGAGGGCCTGGAGCGCGTCGAACAGGGCCGACCGCTCCTCGACCGCGAGTCTCTCGGGCACCGCCGGGTCGTGGCCCTCGAGGCCGGACCGCTCCCGCCGCCACGGGCGCCGGCTCTCGTCGATGTTGGCGCGGACCAGGATCTGCCGGACGTACGCCTCCTCGCTGCCGTCGCGGTGCAGCCGCGGCCACGCGACGTACAGCTTCACGAGCGCGGTCTGCAGCAGGTCGTCGGCGCGGTGCCAGTCGCCACAGACGGCGTACGCGATCCGCCGCAGGTGGACCTGACGGGCAGCCACGAACTCGGCGTACTCCGCGTCCCGGGACTCCCGAGAGGCGCGGGTCATCGCAGGCCCTCGCCAGAGGCGTACTTGCCGCGTGCGTAGCTCAGCAGCTCTTCGAACGTGGCGCCGACGACGTCACGCGGCGGCGTGGTGATCACGTCCAGCTCGCCATCGATCACCCGCCAGACCACGAAGTAGCTCTTGTCGTCGCCCTCGACGCTCACCACGGCGGCACCCGTCGGCGTGCCTGCGGGGGCGAACGAGGGGCCGAGCCGGGGGTCGTCGGTGCGGTTGTGGACGGTGGTGCCGGCGGTCGGGACGACGTTGCCCGACACGTCGAGGAGGAGGGTGTCCGGCCAGCCGTCGTCGCCCCCGCTCATGCCGTCGACCTGGTCGGCGACGTAGTCGGCGAAGCTCGCCCAGCCGTTGCTGGGGGCCGACGACGACATCCCGAAGCTGCCGCCCTTGCCGTCGATGATGACCCACTGCCGTTGCCCCTCGTAGGTGAGGTCGAAGGCGTCGGAGAGCTTCGGCGGCCGGTAGTCGTAGGGGTTCGCGATGTGCTCGTGCACCCTCACGCCGTCGCGGATCTGGAGCTCGCCGTCGACGTAGCGGACCGGGATGTCGTCCTCCCAGGGCAGCTCCGGCTCCTGGGTGGGGGTCGGGGTGGGGTTCACCGCGATCGGGCCGGTCCCGACCGGCTGGCCGGGCGCCACGGCGTACCAGCCGGCGCCGATGATGCCGACGACCGCGAGCGCGGCCACGGCCTCGGCCGCCCGGCGACGGCGCAGCGCCCGATGCCCGGCGGCGATCCGGTTCTCGACCGGACGGTGCTCCGGACCGTCACCGAAGGAGCGGTCGATCTCCTCGTGCAGCTTCGACAACGACATGGGCCCCCGCCTCTCGTGATCCAGCCTCTCAGAGGTGGATACGGAAGGCGGGGGCCTGTGGTTGTCAGGAGCGGGTCACCAGTTGCGGCGGCACTCCGAGAGGTCGATCCGCTTCTCGCCGCCACGGCCGATGAAGAGCCGCGACGTCTGGAGCACCTTGCCGCCCGGCTTCTCGCAGGTCAGCGTGTAGCTCTCCCGCTTGCCGTCGGTGTAGCGCGTCACCGAGTCGAACAGCGACTCAGTGAGCGTGTAGCTCGGCGCGACGGAGGAGTAGTTGACGACCCGGAGCACGTAGGTGCCGGCCGGTGCGTCGAAGAGCTCGACGAGCTCCTTCTCCCCGGGGGTGTTGCCCGAGCTACCGACCTCGGTCAGCTTGCCGTCGGCGCCCTTGCGGTAGACCTCGAGGTCGAGGTCGTCCGGGGTCGGCCAGTCGAGCGCCGTCCGCCACAGGTCCGCCTTCGCGGCGAGCGTGAACTCGTGGTCGGTGTGGCCCGTGGGCTCCGCCGGCGTGCCCTCGATGGTCTGCGTCCGGTACGGCTCCGCCTTGAGGGACTCGTAGGGGCGGGGCCGGACCACGGGGCGCGTGGACGGGTTGACGATCCACTCGAAGGCACCGTCGTTCCCGACGGAGATCGCGGTGTTCACCCCGTCCTTGAACGAGCCCTCCCAGGTGGGGGTCCGGAAGGTCTTCTGCAACCGGATCACCGCACCCCTGGGTGCCTTGCCGGTGACCACGCCGCTGAAGCGGGTGTCGACCGCGTGCTCGAGGGCGATCAGGTAGGCCTCACGGTTGCCCTCGCCCTTGTGTGCCCCGGCGCCGAGGTACTCGTCGACCACCTCGGGGAACGGCGGGTGGAACTCGTTGGCCCCGATCTCGAAGGTGTAGCCGAACCCGCCGGTGGCGTTGTACGACCAGTCCTCGGTGGTGCCGGTGGTGTCGTAGAGCTGCCAGCCGTGGATGTTGCGGTAGCCGTTCTGCGCCGCCATCCGGCCGCCGAGGCGCTTCAGCGCCGCCTCGTCGGGGGCGTCGCCGACGGGCTTGCCGTCGGGTCCCTTGGTGTTCGGGTTCACGCCGTTGGGCCGGAGCACGAGGTTGGAGAAGGTGTGGTTGGAGATCAGCATCGTGACCTGACGGCTCTGGACCAGGTCCTGGATGTTCTGCGTCTCGGGCTCCGAGAACGCCGCCGCCCCGCGGTACGTCGGGTCGGACGTGCCGCCCTCGACGTCGTCGGCGTCCGGCTCGGTCTCCGCCGCACCGGGGCCGCCCCAGAAGCCGCCGTAGTTGCGGTTCAGGTCGACGCCGATGCCGAACCCGCCGGGGCTCGTGGCGCTGGCCGCGCAGCTTCCGTCTGGGGTGTCCTCGCCGTCGACGACCCGGCAGTTCTTGCGCTTGTAGGTCTGCCCGGGGGTGGCCAGCACCGAGGCGGTGCCGCCCGTCGGGTCCTGCTCGTTGAGCTCGCGCAGGTCGACGTACTCACCGTCGGTGCGCGACAGCTCGAAGCCGTCCACGTTCACGACCGGGACCACGATGACCCGCGCCTGGCGCATCAGCCGGGTGATCCGGTCGCTCCTGCCGAAGTTCTTGACCAGGTCGACGCCGAACTCCATCGCCAGCTCGGCCGAGGGCCACTCGCGGGCGTGGTGCGCGCCCATCAGCAGGAACGTCGGCCGGCCCTCGGGGGCGCGGCGCACGTGGTTGCCGATCTCGATCCCGTAGATCGTGCGGCCGTCGAGGCTGGGGCGCTTCAGGGCGAACTTCTTCACGAGCGCCGGGTGCTGCTTGGCGAGCCTGGTCATGTCGGCGTTGTACTCGTCGAGGGTCCGGTACGTGGTGCGGCCCGACGGCAGCGGGGACCGGTCCACGGACGCGGCGTACGCCTCGTTGATCTCGGCGATCTGGACGCCCCGGGCGACGAGGTCGGGGATGCGGACGTCGTAGTCGAAGCCCGCCTGCTGCAGTGCGTCCAGGTCGTCGATCGTGTGGAGGACGACCTCGATGTAGTCGTGGCCGGCGTGCTCGGTCAGGTCGAGCCCGAGGGCCTGGAGGTGCTCCTTGTCGGCGCGGCTCGGCGTGCTCACGGTCACGAGCTGGGGCGCGAAGGCGTCAGCGGGCGCGGGCTCCGTGCTGTTCGCCGTGCCCGGCAGGCCGGTGAGCGCGAGGGACAGGAGGGCCGCGGCGACGACGGTGCGCGCGGTCCGGGGACGCTTGAGCATGGTGGCTCCTTCGGGTGCAGGCGAGGGGGTGGCCCTGCCCGATCAACGCCGCTGTGCCCGACGGGTCACGCTCACGACCCTGCGAGCCGCCTCGCCACCGCGGCCAGGACCTCGCCGGGACCGGTCACCACGTCGCCCGCGTCGGCGGGCAGGTCCCAGGCGTCGAGGAGCACGAGCGGTACGCCCGTACGCCGGGCCAGCGCGATCTCGCTGAGCGTGCCCCAGCTGCACCCCACCGCGACCACGGCGTCCGCGGCGCGGACCAGCAGCCCGTTGCGCAGCTCACCGAGGCCGGTCGGCAGCAGGTGGGTGTGGGCGCTCGAGCCCTCGCTGCGGTCCAGGCCGGGCAGCAGCCCGATCGCGACCCCGCCGGCGCCGGTCGCACCCCGCGCGGCGGCCGCCATCACGCCGTGGTGCCCGCCGGTCAGGACCACGGCACCCGCCCGGGCCAGCAGCCGGCCGACCTCCTCGGCGTGGGCCAGGTCCGACGTCGTGGCGCTGTCCGCGGGGCCGACCACCGCCACGTAGCGGCCGCTCAGCGCACGGGTCTCGTCCACGTGTCGACGCTACGCCGTGACCACCCAGCGGACTGCCGGAAACCGGCCGTCTGGTGACTCACGGGTAGCCACTAGGGTGAGTTTGCCGTTGGAAGTCCGCCCGAGGAGCCCGCATGCCCATCGCCACGCCCGAGATCTACGCCCAGATGCTCGACACGGCCAAGAAGAACGCCTTCGCGTTCCCGGCCATCAACGTGTCGTCCTCGCAGACGCTCAACGCCGCCCTCAAGGGGTTCGCCGACGCCGGCGCCGACGGCATCATCCAGGTCTCGACCGGCGGTGCGGAGTACCTCTCCGGTCCCTCGGTCAAGAACATGGTGACCGGCTCGGTCGCGTTCGCGGCGTACGCCGCCGAGGTGGCCAAGAACTACCCGGTCAACATCGCGCTGCACACCGACCACTGCCCCAAGGACAAGCTCGACGGGTTCGTCCGGCCCTTGCTCGACATCAGCGCCGAGCGGGTCGCCCGAGGTGAGGCGCCGCTGTTCCAGTCGCACATGTGGGACGGGTCCGCCGTACCCCTCGAGGAGAACCTCGAGATCGCCCGCGACCTGCTCGCCAAGTGCGCCGAGGCGCGGATCGTGCTCGAGATCGAGGTCGGCGTGGTCGGTGGCGAGGAGGACGGCGTGGTCGGCGCGATCGACGACAAGCTGTACTCCACCCCCGAGGACGCGCTGGCCACGGTGGACGCGCTGGGCCTCGGCGACCACGGGCGGTACATGGTCGCGCTGACCTTCGGCAACGTGCACGGCGTCTACAAGCCCGGCAACGTGAAGCTCCGCCCCGAGATTCTCCAGGCCGCCCAGGAGGCCGTCGTCGCCGAGCTCGGCCTCGAGCCCGGCTCGAAGCCCTTC
>DASTUX010000045.1:0-2264 GCA_035759395.1 Nocardioides sp. | reverse complement strand
CGCGGCCTGCAGGACACGAAGACCCCGCTCGTCGTCGCGATCGGTGGCAACGCGCTCAACGTCGCGCTCAACCTCCTGCTCGTCTACGGCATCGGCCCGTTCGACGGCCTCGGCATCGCCGGCTCCGCACTCGGCTCGGTGCTGGCCCAGGTCGCCAGCGCCGCCGCACTCCTCGTCGTGGTCGTCCGCGCCGCCCGTCGCGAGCGTGCGCCGCTGCGCCCCGACCTCGCCGGCATCCGCAGCGCCGCGCACGCGGCGGTCGCGCTCGTGATCCGCACCCTCACGCTGCGGGCCGCCCTCCTGCTCACGACGTACGCCGTCACGATCGGCGCGAGCGACGCGACCGGGCAGGCGGTCAACCTGGCCACGCACCAGCTCGCGATCACCCTGTGGACCTTCCTGGCGTTCGTCCTCGACGCCATCGCGATCGCAGCCCAGGCCATCACCGGCCGCTACCTCGGCGCGGGCGACGTCGCCGGCACCCGGGCCATCACGCGTCGCATGGTCCAGTGGGGGACGCGCGGCGGTGTCATCACCGGACTGCTCCTCGCCGCCGCGAGCCCCTTCCTGGGCGCTCTGTTCACCACCGACCCCGAGGTGCGCGCCCTCCTCGTGCCGGTGCTGCTGGTGGCGGCCCTCGGCCAGCCGATCGCCGGCGTCGTGTTCGTCCTCGACGGCGTCCTGATCGGGGCCGGCGACGGTGCCTACCTGGCCCGCGGCGGCCTGGTCACGCTGCTCGTCTACGCCCCGGCCGCCCTCGCCGTCGCCCTGCTCGGCGGCGGGCTGGTGGGCGTCTGGGTCTCGTTCGCCGCCCTCTTCATGGGAGCCCGGTACGTCGTCCTCGTCCGCCGCGCCCGCGGCGACGCCTGGCTCGTCACCGGCGCCCATCCCCGGACCAGGCCCCAGCCCGGCAGTTAGCCCGCGCCTACTCTGTGGCCATGAAGCCGCTCCAGTCCGTCGCGATGGGGCTGGTCGTCATCGTGCTGAGCGCGCCGTTCCACGGGTACGACGCGCTCCCCGACCCGCTGGGCTGGGTGCTCGTCCTGATGGGCGTCAGCGCGCTGCCGGTCGACCTGACCCACCGCGGGAACCTGCTCGGGCTGGCGATGCTGGCCGGAGTCGTGTCCGCGGTCCTGTGGGTCCCCACCGTGCACTCGGGGCTCGAGGACGCCGACCCGTCGCTCGCCTGGGCGGCGAGCCTGCCGCAGATCGCCTTCACCGTCCTGCTGTGCCACGCCCTGGCCGCGCTGGCCACCGAGGCGGGCGACACCAGGGCGACGAGGTGGCTCGCGTTCACCCGGAGCGCGGCGATCGCCGTCGGACTGCTCCCGGTGCTCGTCTTCGGGGCCGGGGTCGACTCCCTCGAGCTGACGTCCTATCTCGCCGCCGGAGTCGTGGCGGTGCTGCTCATCTGGCTGCTCTTCACCTACTCGGGACGCCCCTGGGCGAGAGCCACGGTCCCGTCATCATCGACGGCGACGCCGCCGCCCGAGTCCTAGCCGGGCGAGTCCCCACGAAAAACGAACAGGGGCCGTCCCTCCCGGAGGAGGAACGGCCCCTGCTGCTTGTCGTGCCTGGTGCGCGAGCTGTGGTCAGGCGGGGATCACGTTGAGGGCCACCGTGGCGGACACCTCGTCGTGCAGCTTGACCGAGACCTCGTGCGACCCGAGCGACTTGATCGGGTTCTTGACGGCGATCGTGCGCTTGTCGATCTGCTCGCCCGAGGCGTCGGCCAGAGCGCCGGCGATCTCGGCGACGGTGACGGCGCCGAAGAGGCGACCGCCCTCACCGGAGCGCACCTTCACGCTGACCGGTGCCGACTCGAGCTTGGACTTGATCTGGGCGGCGTGGTCGAGGTCGCGGACGGCACGCGAGGCGCGCGCAGCCTTGATCGACTCGATCGTCTTCTCGCCGCCACGGGTCCAGCGGATGGCAACGCCACGCGGGACGAGGTAGTTGCGGCCGTAGCCGTCCTTCACCTCGATGACGTCGCCGGGGGCGCCGAGGCCCGTGACCTCCTGGGTCAGGATGAGCTTCATGATTCCTGATCCTCTCAGCGACCGGTGGACGTGTAGGGCAGCAGTGCGACCTCACGGGCGTTCTTGACCGCGATGGCCACGTCACGCTGGTGCTGGACGCAGTTGCCGGTCACCCGACGGGCGCGGATCTTGCCGCGGTCCGAGATGAACTTGCGGAGCAGGGTGGTGTCCTTGTAGTCGACACCGGTCGCCTTCTCCTTGCAGAACTGGCAAACCTTCTTCTTG
>DASTUX010000044.1:0-36036 GCA_035759395.1 Nocardioides sp. | reverse complement strand
GAGGACGGCTGGCTGCGCACCGGCGACAAGGGCAGCCTCGACGCCGACGGCTTCCTGACGATCACCGGCCGGATCAAGGACCTCTTCAAGACCTCGGGCGGCAAGTACATCGCCCCGTCCGCGATCGAGTCGAAGTTCAAGGCCGTCTGTCCCTACGCCAGCCAGTTCATGGTGTTCGGCAACGACCGGAACTACTGCGTCGCGCTGGTCACGCTCGACCCGGACGCGATGGCGGGCTGGGCCGAGGAGAACGGCATGGCGGGGGCGTCGTACACCGACATCGTGAACGCCGACCAGGTCAAGGCGATGGTCGCGGGCTACGTCGACGAGCTCAACTCGCGGCTGAACCGGTGGGAGACCATCAAGAAGTGGGAGCTGCTGGACCACGACCTGACCATCGAGTCGGGCGAGCTCACCCCGTCGATGAAGGTCAAGCGCAACGTCGTCGAGGGCAACCACAAGGCGACGATCGACGCGCTCTACGCCTGATCGGGTCGTCCGCCTCTCCGGACGGTGCCTACGCACTCCAGGGGCGGACGACCCGGGTGGGAGGATGAGGGGGTGCCCCCCTCTGCGTTGCCTGCTGGTGATCCCGTCCCGGCAGACGGGGCGCTGCCGCCCTCGGCCCTCGGGACCCTGGGGGAGCAGCCGTTCGGGTTCTACGTGCACGTCCCGTTCTGCACGGTGCGCTGCGGCTACTGCGACTTCAACACCTACACGGCCGAGGAGCTCGGCGGCGCGTCCACCGCGGCGGGCGCCTCGCGGGCGACGTACGCGCAGGCGGCGATCGCCGAGATCCGCCGGGCCCGGCAGGTGCTGGGCGACCGGGACGTGCCGGTCCCCACGGTCTTCTTCGGCGGGGGTACGCCGACCCTCCTGCCGGCGGCCGACCTCGCGGCGATCGTCGCGACCATCGACTCGGAGTTCGGACTGGTGGCCGGCGCGGAGGTGACGACCGAGTCCAACCCCGACAGCGTGAGCCCGGCCGACCTCGCGGAGCTCCGTGCGGGCGGCATCAACCGGATCAGCTTCGGGATGCAGTCGGCTGTCGACCACGTGCTCCGCACGCTGGACCGGACCCACGACCCGCGCCGCGTGCCGGACGTCGTCGCCTGGGCGCGGCAGGCCGGCTTCGAGCAGGTGAGCCTGGACCTCATCTACGGCACCCCGGGCGAGAGCCTCGACGACTGGACGACCTCGCTGGACGCCGCGCTGGCCTGCGCACCCGACCACGTCTCGGCGTACTCACTGATCGTCGAGGACGGGACCGCCCTGGCCCGGCAGGTGCGCCGCGGCGAGGTCGCGATGCCCGACGACGACGACCTGGCCGACAAGTACCTCCTCGCCGACGAACGACTCACGGCCGCCGGCCTGGGGTGGTACGAGGTGTCGAACTGGGCCCGCGACGAGGCGAGCCGGTGTCGGCACAACCTCCTCTACTGGACCGGCGGGGACTGGTGGGGCGTCGGCCCGGGTGCGCACTCCCACGTGGGCGGCGTGCGGTGGTGGAACGTCAAGCACCCCGCGGCGTACGCCGACCGGCTTGCGGCCGGGGTCAGCCCCGCCCACGCCCGCGAGCTGCTCGACGACGAGACGCGGCGGGTCGAGCGGGTGCTCCTCGAGCTGCGGCTGCGCGACGGACTGCCGACCGAGACCCTCGAAGGCGCCGGGCACGCCGCGGTCCCCGACCTCGAGGACCGGGGACTGCTGGTGTCCGGGGGCGGGCGGCTCGTGCTCACCCAGCGGGGGCGGCTGCTCGCCGACGCCGCGGTGCGCGACCTGCTGGCGTGACCCGGGTCAGCTGACGATGCGGATCGTCGCGGGGTAGCGGTACTCCTCGCCACGGGCCGCCTTGACCGAGCCGACGATGGTGAACACCAGCCAGAAGAGGCCGACGAGCGGCAGCAGCACGAAGCCGATGACCACGAAGATCAGCACGAACGACACGATCGCGTAGATCAGCACCGAGAGCTGGAAGTTGAGCGACTCCACGGCCTGGCGGCGCACGTAGGGCGACTCGTTGCCCTTGAACAGCAGCACGATGAGGGGCCCCAGGAAGGCGAGCGCCACGACGGCCGCGACGAGCGCGCCCCAGTGGGCGGCCCCGCCCCAGGTCACCTCGTCGGGGGTCAGGCCACCCCCCTCTCCGGGACGCGCGCCGTAGACCGGCGGCTGGGGCGGCGAGGGCGGGGCGTGCTCGGCAGGCTCGTCACCGTGCGGCGGCGGCCGGGTCGGGTCACTCATGTCGGACTCCTCTGAAAGTCTGACGACGACGTCGATCAGTGCTCTTCCTCCACAGGTTACTCATCCCGCGACCGTCAGGCGGTCACGAAGTCGATGAGCTCCTCGACCCGCCCGAGCAGTGCCGGGTCGAGGTCGTTGAACGAGCTGACCTTGCCCAGGATGTGCTTCCACGCCCGGGCGATGTCGGCCTGGTCGCGGTGCGGCCATCCGAGCTGCTGGCAGGTGCCGGTCTTCCAGTCGATGCTGCGGGGGACGTCCGGCCAGCGGGCGATGCCGAGTCGGTCGGGCTTCACCGCCTGCCAGATGTCGATGAACGGGTGGCCCACGATCAGGACGTCCTTGCCGATCGGGGACTTCGCGATGTTGTGCGCGATCCGGCTCTCCTTGGAGCCCTTGACGAGGTGGTCGACCAGCACGCCCACGCGGCGCTCGGGGCCGGGCCGGAAGTCGCGCAGGTGGTCGGCCAGGTCGTCGACACCGCCGAGGAACTCCACGACGACGCCCTCGATGCGCAGGTCGTCGCCCCAGACCTTCTCGACCAGCTCGGCGTCGTGGCGGCCCTCGACGAAGATCCGGCTCGCCCGGGCCACCCGCGCCTTCGCCCCGTGGACGGCGACCGAGCCGGACGCCGTACGGGTCGGCTTCGCCGGCGCGCCCGCGCGCACCGGGCGGGTGAGGATGACCGGTCGGCCCTCGAGCAGGAAGCCGGCGCCGAGGGGGAAGGTACGCCGCTTGGCGCGGCGGTCCTCGAGGGTCACGGTGTCGAGATCGCGGTCGATCGCCACGACCTCGCCGCAGAAGTCGGTCGTGACCTCCTCCACGACGGCGCCGATCTCGGCCGGTGTCTCGACGGCCCGCCCGCGCTTGGGCTTGCGCCAGTCGGTGTTGAGGACATCGGAGCCGTAGCGGTCGCGGGAAGTCACCCGCTCAACGCTAGGCGGCGCAGCCGTCCCGGGGCCGGATGACGCGCCGGGTCAGGAGACCTCGGAGCCGACCGAGTCGATGACCTCGCTGCGGCGGTGGTGGTGCACGTGGGCCGAGCCGGGGTGGCCGTCGAGGAACCCGACGACCACGACGTAGCGGTCCAGGTCGGTGAGGCGCCGCAGGCCGATCGACCACGAGCCCTGCGCGGGTCGGTGCTCCTCGTCCGAGACCGTCAGCTCGGCGGGCTCCATCTCGGGATACGCCTCCTGCACCTGGGCGCGGGCCCGGTCGATCGCGTCGTCGTGACGCAGCTCGAGACGCCGGGGCGCGCCGGCGTGGTCGAGAACTCGCCGGAACCCGGTGGCGACGGCGTCGACCGCCGCGGTGGAGAGCCTGCCGGATCCGTTACCGGTGGTCAGGTCCATCCGGATCTCGACAGTCCCGGCCGGCGACCCGAGGCTCGTGTGGTGCCGGTGGAGGTGCACGGAGTAGGGGAGCGGCGCCTCCGCGGCGGCGTACAGGACCGGCTCCAGGGCGCGCAGGTACGGCTCCTCGTCGAAGGTGTCGGCGACCTCCAGCGGGACGTCGAGGAGGAAGACGTCGCGCGCCGGACTGTCGGGTGCCGGGCCGTAGGCGACCCGGACCCGCAGCTGGTCGACCCCGCCCAGGTGCAGCACGCGCACGGACGGGTCCGAGGGGTCAGCCGCCGTCCCGGCCATGCTCCCAGCGTCGTGCGACCCGATGGCCGGGTCAAGGTGCCGGCGGCAGCGAGTCAGTCCTCGAGAAGCTCGTCGTCCCACTCGTCGGGGACCCGGCCGCCGCCCATGTCGAGGTCCTCGGGGTCGGTGTCGCCGTCCAGCGGCTCGGCGAGCGGGTTGTCCTCACCGGGCTGGAGGTCCTCGGGGAGCTGGTCGTCGGTGATGCCCTGCTCGGCGGCTTCGTCGCGTGAGTTGGTCATGACGGGACGGTACCCCCGACGCGTCGGGTCAGTCCTCAGACGAGTGGCAGACGCTTCTGGCTGCGGGGCAGCTGCTCGTAGCCCCGGCGCACGGCCGTGGCCAGGTGCTCCTTCGGCCAGGGCCACTCGCCGACCTCGAGCGCCTGGTCGATCGGTACGCCGCGCGTCGCCAGGTCGCGGATCGTCTCGGCCACGATGCCGATCGTGTTGCGCTGGTCCTCCACGAAGTCGCGGTCCACGGGGGAGCCGTGCCCCGGAACGACGACCGAGGCCGCGGTGGTCAGGCCGAGCACCATGTCGAGGCTGAGCGGCCAGTCCATCGGCCACGAGTCGTCGTTGAAGAACGGCGGTGACGACTCCTCGACGAGGTCACCCGCGAGCACGACGTCGACATCGGGCACCCGGATCACGATGTCGCCGCTGCTGTGGCCGCGGCCCGGGTAGACCAGCTCGACGGCACGGTCGCCGAGGTCCAGCACCTTCGCGCTCGAGAACGTCTGGTCGGGCAGCACGATCTCGGTGGACATGACGTCCTCGCGGCGCGGGTCGTCGGGGGAGTCGGCGTACTTCTGCTTGAGCCGTGCGCCCCACTTCTCCAGCTCGTCGCGGGCGTTCTCGTGGGCGTGGATCGGCAGGTCGCCGTACGCCGCCCGGAACGTGCCGTTGCCGAAGGTGTGGTCGAAGTGCCAGTGCGTGTTGATGATGCCGGTCACCTCGCCGGCGCCGAGGCGACGGACGTCCTCGACGACCTCACGGGCCGCGCCTGCCGAGCCGTGGGTGTCGACCACGAGCAGCCCGCGGTCACCGCCGACGAGTGTGATGTTGACGTCGAACCACTCGTACCTCGCGACCCAGACCCGCTCTGCAACCTCCGTGAACTCCGCCATGGCACCGGACCCTAGTACGCTTGGCACTCCGAACATGCGAGTGCCAGCGCTGACGAGGAGGCGACGATGCAGGAGGAACGCAGACTCGCGGTGCTCCGCGCCATCGTGGAGGACTACGTCGCGACCGAGGAGCCGGTGGGTTCCAAGGCGCTGGTCGAGCGGCACGGGCTGGGTGTCTCGCCCGCCACGGTGCGCAACGACATGGCCGCGCTCGAGGAGGAGGGGTTCATCACCCAGCCGCACACGAGCGCGGGACGGGTGCCGACCGACAAGGGGTACCGCCTCTTCGTGGACCGCCTCTCGACGGTCAAGCCGATGAGTGCGGCCGAGCGGCGCGCGATCGCCACGATCCTCGACGGCGCGGTCGACCTCGACGACGTCGTCCAGCGCTCGGTGCGGCTGCTCGCACAGCTGACCCGACAGGTCGCCGTCGTGCAGTACCCCACGCTCTCGCGCTCGACCGTGCGCCACATCGAGCTGGTGTCGCTCGCGCCCACCCGGTTGCTGGTCGTGCTGATCCTCAGCACCGGGCGGGTGGAGCAGCGCCTCGTCGAGCTCGAGGCCGAGCTCACCGAGGCCGAGCTGGTCGACCTGCGCTCGGTCGTCAACCGCTCGGCGATCGGCGAGATCATCGCCGAGGCCGTGACCGCGCTGCGCGCCTGCGTGCCGCCCGTGGTGCCCGGCGGGGCGGCCGCCCTGGCTGCCGTCGTGGAGTCCCTGGTCGACGCGATGTCCGACCACCGCTCCGACGAGCGGGTGGCGGTCGGCGGCGCGGCCAACCTGGCTCGCTTCGGTGACAGCTTCGACCTCGACGTGCGCCCGCTGCTGGAGGCGCTGGAGGAGCACGTCGTCCTCCTCAAGCTCCTCGGCGAGGCGAGCACCGGTGGCACGGTGACGGTGCGCATCGGGCACGAGGGGCCCTACCAGGAGCTCTCCTCGACCAGCGTCGTCGCCACCGGCTACGGCCCCCGTGACGAGGCGATCGCCCGGCTCGGGATCGTGGGTCCCACCCGGATGGACTACCCCGGCACGATGGCCTCGGTGCGCGCCGTCGCCCGCTACGTGTCGCGCATCCTCGACGAGGGATGACCCCCGTCCCCGCTCGCGCAGAACATCCCGAACCGATCACGAAGGAAGAGACTTGAGTCAGGACCTGTACGACCTCCTCGGTGTCGCCCGCGATGCGGATGCCGACGCCATCAAGAAGGCCTACCGGCGCCTGGCCCGGCAGCTGCACCCGGACGTGAACCCGGATCCGGAGACGCAGGACAAGTTCAAGGAGGTCTCCCGCGCCTACGAGGTGCTCTCGGACCCCCAGAAGCGGGCGGCCTACGACCGGGGCGGCGACCCGTTCGGCGGCGCCGGCGGTGGCTTCGGCCAGGGCGCAGGCTTCTCGTTCACCGACATCATGGATGCGTTCTTCGGTGGCGGCGGCCCCGGTGCCGCGCAGGGTCGCGGTCCGAGGCCGCGCCAGCGCCGCGGCCAGGACGCGCTGATCCGGCTCGAGATCGAGCTCGCCGACGCGGCGTTCGGCGTCACCCGCGACCTCAAGGTCGACACCGCGATCCTCTGCGGAACCTGTCACGGCGAGGGGGCCGCCCCCGGCAGCCACCCGGTGCCCTGCGAGACCTGCCGCGGCGCCGGCGAGGTCGCGCACGTGCAGCGCTCGTTCCTCGGCGAGATCCGGACGCTCCGACCCTGTGCCGCCTGCCGCGGCTTCGGGTCGATCATCCCCGACCCCTGCCGTGAGTGCTCGGGCGACGGCCGGGTCCGCTCGCGCCGCACCCTGACCGTGAAGATCCCCGCGGGCGTCGACACCGGCACCCGGGTCCAGCTGACCGAGCAGGGCGAGGTCGGGCCCGGCGGCGGTCCGGCCGGCGACCTGTACGTCGAGATCCACATCGCCGACCACGACACGTTCAAGCGGCACGGCAACGACCTGCACTGCACGGTCTCGGTGCCGATGACCGCGGCCGCGCTCGGCACGACGCTGACCCTGCCCACGCTGGAGGCCGACGTCGTGACGGACGACGGTGTCGACTCCGGGGTGGAGACGTCGTTCGAGGTCGAGATCCGTCCCGGCACCCAGTCCGGCACCGAGCAGGTGCTGCGCGGCCGGGGCGTCCCGGGCCTGCGCGGCGGGCGCGGTGACCTGATCGTCAGCGTGGTCGTGGAGACGCCCACGCGTCTCGACGACCGTCAGGAGGAGCTGCTGCGCGAGCTCGCCGCGATCCGCGGCGAGGAGCAGCCGACCGGTCAGGTGCGTCCCGGGTCGAAGTCGGTCTTCGGACGGCTCCGCGACGCGTTCAACCCCCACTGATCGGGAGACCCATGTCGCTGCCCGTCCACGTCGTGCCCTCGCTCGCCGGGGTGAGCACCGGCTCGTCGGTCGAGGTCACCGGTGACGAGGCCCACCACGCCGTCGCCGTGAGGCGGCTGCGGGTGGGGGAGTCCGTCGTCCTCACCGACGGGGCCGGGACCTCGGTCACCGGCGAGGTCGGCTCCACCGGCAAGCGGGTCTTCTCCGTGACCGTGGGCGAGGTCGCGACGGCGCCGGCCGCCGAGCCCGCCGTCGTCGTCGTGCAGGCGCTGCCCAAGGGCGACCGCGGGGAGCTGGCGGTCGAGGTGCTGACCGAGGTCGGCGTCGCCGAGATCGTGCCCTGGGCCGCGGCCCGCAGCGTCGCCGTCTGGAAGGGCGAGCGGGCCACGAAGTCGCTGGCGAAGTGGCGCTCGACCGCCCGCGAGGCCGCCAAGCAGTCCCGCCGGTCCTGGTTCCCGACCGTCGGGGAGCTCGCGACGACCGCCGAGGTCGTCTCCCTCGCCGGTGCGGCGGACCTCTGCGTGGTGCTCCACGAGGAGGCGTCGGTGCCGCTGGCCTCCCTCGAGGTGCCGGCCTCCGGCCGGATCGTGGTCGTGGTCGGTCCGGAGGGCGGGCTCACCGACGACGAGGTCGCTGCGTTCGTCTCCGCGGGTGCCACGTCGGTCCGGCTCGGCACCGAGGTGCTGCGCACGTCGACCGCCGGGGTCGCCGCCGTCGCCGCGCTGCTCTCCCGCACCCCCCGCTGGCGCTGACCGGCCTGGGCGGTGAGCCAGCCACCGTTTCTCGATCGGATTCGGTGGCTACCTCACCGGCGGCCCGCGGCGCGGCTACTCGACCGTGATCGTGCGGGTGTCGACGTCGGGGCCGTGGCCCTCGGCGCCACCGGACGGGTCGTCGGTCATCGCGACGAACGTGTAGTCGCCCGGCGTCAGGTCGGAGACGTCGATCGCCTCGGTCTGCCACGGGTAGAGCTTGTCCATCCAGCCCTCGGCCGTGGTGAACCCGGACTTGACCACCGAGTCGCCCTGCTTGACCTGCCACTGGACGTTGGCCTCGAACGAGCTGCCCACGCCGTTGGCGGTGAAGCTGCCGCTCACCGTCTCGCCCTCGGAGGGGGAGGTGATGCTCATCAGTGACAGAACGTCGGTCTGCGGCGCCTCGGCCAGGGGCTCGGACGTCGCGACGCCGAGGACCTGGTCGATCGGGTTGCCGTCGAGCTTGAACTCCACCGCGGCGCGGCTCTGGACGGCGGCCTGCATCGTGTAGACCACCTGCTGGATCGCGATCTCCGCCTCGTCGCTGCTCATGCCGGCGGGCCGGTCGTGCAGGGACGCGTCGGTGAGGTTCACCGTCACCAGGTCGCCGTCGAACGAGGCGCCGGAGAAGGCGTCCTGCGGCCACGGGGTCCGGTAGTCCGGGTCGGCCGGGGTGGCCTGCAGCCGGGCCAGGGCACCGGCCAGCTGGTCCGCGGCGCTGACCCGGTCGAACTCGCGGAACAGGCGGGGGCCGCGCGGCCCGTCGCCGAGGTAGTACGCCGCGACCGTCAGCTCGCTGGCCGACGGGGTCGAGGAAGGTGTCTCGCTCGTTCCCGGGGTGCCGTCCGACTCCGACGGGGTGACGACGGAGCTGGGGGAGTTCGCAGGGTCCGGCTCGGAGCCGGTCAGCCCGAGGTTGTCGCCGGCGAAGGCAACCGCGGTGATGACGGCGGCGGTGGCAGCGACCGCGCCACCGACGGCGTAGATCCAGGGACGGCGAGCAGACATGGGAGTCACCCTTGTTTCGTTGCGGATGGATGCGAGGCGGTCGCCGGGCTCGATCTCCGAGACGGCATCGGACATGAGCTCGGAGAGCCGGGCGTCAAGATAGCGGTCGCGGTCGGTCATGACCTGTCCTCCAGGTAGTTTCCGAGCAGGTCGCGCAGAGCGGCGCACCCACGGGAGGCGTGGCTCTTGACCGCGCCGCGACTGATGCCGAGGGTGTCGGCGATCTCGGCCTCGGAGAGGTCGAGGTAGTACCGCAGCGCCATCACCTCGCGCTGGCGTTGGGGAAGCTGCCCCATCGCGTCGAGAACGGCCCCCCGGCGTGCGGTCGTGAGGGTCGACTCGTCGGCCCCCGGGGCCGGTGCGGGCAGGGCGGACCGGGCGATCTCTCGCGCCACCACGGCGCGATGCCGCAGCACCGACCGGGACCTGTTGACGACCGCCTGGCGCAGGTAGGCCAGCGCCTTGTCGGGGTCGCGGAGCCGGGACCAGCGCCCGTGCACGGCGACGAACGAGTCCTGCACGACCTCCTCGGCGGTGCCGACGTCGCGCACCAGCAGGACGGAGAGACGCACCAGCTGGCGCCAGTGTGCGGCGTACAGCTGTTCGAGGGCGTCGTCCGCGCTCCACACGCCGGAGTCGTGCATGTCACCCCCGAGCCGGGGTCGCAGGAGCAGGTCGTTTCTCACGGTAGTTGCACGCGCGACCCGGCTGCCCGGTTTACGTGCGTGTCGCGCGGCGGAGCCTAGGCTGGCCCCATGGTCGACCACGAGCATGATCCGGGCTGCCTCTTCTGCAGGATCGTCGCGGGGGACATCCCCGGCGAGATCGTGCACGTCACCGAACGCACGGTCGCGTTCCGGGACATCAACGCCCAGGCCCCGACGCACGTGCTCGTGGTCCCGCGCGCCCACTACCGCGACGCCGCGGCGCTGGCGGCGGGCGACCCGGAGACCGCGGCGGAGATGCTGACGACCGCTGCGTCCATCGCCGCGGCCGAGGGCCACGACGACTACCGGATGGTGTTCAACACCGGGGCCGGTGCGGGCCAGAGCGTCTTCCACGCCCACCTGCACGTTCTCGCCGGGCGGGCCCTGACCTGGCCGCCGGGATGAGGGTCCGGGCGCTGGGGGCAGCCGCCGCCCTGGTCCTGTTGGCCGCCTGTGGCCCCGGAGGGACCACGGACTCGGGCGGGCCCGAGGCAACACCTCCCTCGACGCCCACCACGCCGACCACGACGTCGACCGGCGAGCACCCGCTGCCGCTGCGTCCCGGCGAGGAGCGGCTGACGCTCACGATGCCGGAGCCCTACACGCCCTCGGCGCCGACCGGGGTCGGCACGGACGACTACCGCTGCTTCCTGCTGGACCCGCAGCTCACCCGGGACACCTGGCTCACCGGCACCAACGTGCTGCCGGGCAACCCCGAAGTCGTGCACCACGTGATCCTCTTCCGGGTCCCCCCGGAGCAGGTGGCGGTGGCCGAGACGATGGACGCGGGCACCTCCGGCGAGGGCTGGACCTGCTTCGGCGGCACCGGCCTCCCGGGTGACCTCAACGCGCTCGACGACGCCCCGTGGCTGGGAGCGTGGGCTCCCGGCGGCGGGGAGTCCGTGACCCGCAAGGGGTACGGCGTCGACCTGGCGCAGGGCTCGCGGATCATCATGCAGGTCCACTACAACCTGCTCGCCGGCACCAGCCCGGACGCCTCGTCGGCGCAGATCCGCCTTGCCCCGCGCGACGCGCAGCTGACCCCGCTGCACACGTTCCTGATGCCGGCCCCGGTCGAGCTGCCGTGCCGGCCCGGCCACGACGCGTCGCCACTGTGCGACCGCGAGGCGGCGCTGGCGGACGTCAAGGCGCGCTTCGGTGACGGACCGGGCTCCACGGCCGACCTGCTCTACTTCCTCTGCGGCGGCACGCCCCGGGCATCGGGCACCACCTCGTGCACACGCCGGGTCCGGGAGCCGGAGACGATCCTGGGCGTCGCCGGGCACATGCACCTGCTCGGCCGCTCGATCAGGATCGAGACCAACCCGGGCACTCCGCGGGCCCGGACGATCCTCGACATCCCCGTCTGGGACTTCGACGACCAGGGGGCCACGCCGATCGCGCCCGTCCACCTCGATGCCGGCGACACGGTGCGGGTCACCTGCAAGCACGTGCAGTGGCTGCGCGACCGCCTGCCTGCCTTCGAGGGCCAGCCGGACCGGTACGTCGTGTGGGGCGAGGGCACCACCGACGAGATGTGCCTCGGCCTGCTCCAGGTCGCCCGGGGCTGAGACCGCCCAGCCGCGTGGTCGGCCGGCGTGGTCAGCCGGGCAGGACGTCGAGCATCAACCGCAGCACGTAGAACGCGACCGGGAGCCCGAAGACGCCGAGCATCACCCACGCGGTGATGCGGTGCAGGCGCTTGCTCGAGTCGAGGTTGCCGGCGAAGTCGAGCAGCGCGCCGTCCGGCACGCTGCGGTTGAGGCCGATCCGGCGGGCGTCGTCCGGCAGGTGCTCGGCCGGGAGCCACGCCGGCGGGGTGCCGTCGTCGTCGCGGTCGTCGTACGGGCCGGTCATGGATCGACGATAGACCGGCCCGGGAGCCCGTGGGGCCAACTCGCTGTGGCCCGCGAGCCCGAGCCCGTAGCATGGAGGACGCTCGTTCACCGACCGGAGAGGCGCCCACCCGGGCATCCATGACTGACACGCACCGACACGACGGGAGCCCCGCCACCGTGGGCGCCGCCGGGCACACGACCCGGCACACCGTCGTGGTCCCCAACAGCATCAACATGGTCAGCCTTCTCGGCCCCAGCGACGAACACCTCGCGCTTCTCGAGCGCTCGCTCGAGGCCGACGTCCACGTGCGGGGCAACCGGATCACCCTGTACGGCGAGGCCCACGAGGTCGCCCTCGGCGAGCGGCTCCTCGACGAGCTGGTGGCGATCATCCGCACCGGCCAGGGCGTCACGATCGAGACCGTCGAGCGCGTGCTGTCGATGCTGCGCGCCGAGACGTCCGAGCGCCCGGTCGACGTGCTGAGCCTCAACATCCTCTCCAACCGCGGCCGCTCGATCCGCCCCAAGACGCTGAACCAGAAGCGCTACGTCGACTCGATCGACAAGCACACGATCACCTTCGGCATCGGCCCCGCCGGCACCGGCAAGACCTACCTGGCGATGGCGAAGGCCGTCCAGGCGCTGCAGTCGAAGAACGTCAACCGGATCATCCTGACCCGGCCGGCCGTGGAGGCGGGGGAGCGGTTGGGCTATCTGCCCGGCACCCTGAGCGAGAAGATCGACCCCTACCTGCGCCCGCTCTACGACGCGCTGCACGACATGATCGACCCCGAGACGATCCCGAAGCTGCTGGCTGCCGGGACCATCGAGGTCGCGCCGCTGGCCTACATGCGCGGCCGCTCGCTCAACGACGCGTTCATCATCCTCGACGAGGCCCAGAACACCTCGCCCGAGCAGATGAAGATGTTCCTGACCCGGCTGGGCTTCGGCTCCAAGATCGTGGTCACCGGTGACGTCACCCAGGTCGACCTGCCCAACGGCACCAAGTCCGGGCTGCGGATCATCGAGGGGATCCTCGAAGGGGTCGAGGACATCGGCTTCAACCGCCTGACCAGCCACGACGTCGTACGCCACCGCCTGGTCGGCAAGATCGTCGCGGCGTACGACGAGGCCGACGCGCGCGGCGAGCTGCACAAGGAGGCCCGGTCGTGAGCATCGAAGTGCTCAACGAGTCGGGGCACGACCTCGACGTGAAGACCCTGGCGGCCCTGAGCCGCTTCGTCATGGACCGGATGCGCGTCCACCCGCAGGCCGAGCTCTGCATCAAGGCGGTCGACGAGCCGACCATCGCCCAGCTCAACGAGCAGTGGATGGAGAAGGAGGGCCCGACCGACGTGCTCGCCTTCCCGATGGACGAGCTGCGTCCCGGGCTGGTCAACGAGGAGCCCGAGGAGGGCGTCCTCGGCGACCTGGTCCTCTGCCCCGACATCGCGCAGAGGCAGGGTGAGACGGCTGGTCACGGCAAGGACGCCGAGATCGAGCTCCTGACCGTGCACGGCATCCTGCACCTCCTGGGCTACGACCACGCGGAGCCGGAGGAGCACAAGGAGATGTTCGGGTTGCAGGACGAGCTGCTCGGGGAGTGGCGCTCCGGGCGCGGCACTCCCGACCCCTCGTGACCTCCGGTGATGCGTGGCTGCTCGTCGCAGCCGCCGTCCTCGTCGTCCTCGCCGGGCTCTTCTCGGCCGCCGACGCCGCGCTCGGGTCGTTCTCGCGGGCCCGCGCCGAGGAGCTGCACGCCGAGAGTCGCCCGGGATCGCGGCGACTGCTGGACCTCCTCGACGACCCCGCCCGCTTCCTGAACTCGGCGCTGCTGCTGCGGATGCTCTGCGAGGTCGCGGCGATCGTGCTGGTCACGCTCCAGGTCAACGACGCGTTGGGTCGTGCCTGGTGGCCCAGCGTGCTCACGTCGATCGCCGGCATGCTCGTGGTGTCGTTCGTGGTCATCGGCGTCGCGCCCCGCACCCTGGGCCGCCAGCACTCCGAGCGGATCGCTCTGCTCTCGGCGCCGCCGCTGGCGTTCGTGACCGCCATCCTCGGTCCGCTGCCCCGCGTGCTGATCCTGGTCGGCAACGCGATCACGCCCGGCAAGGGCTTCCGTGAGGGACCGTTCTCGACGGAGACCGAGCTGCGTGAGCTCGTCGACCTGGCCGAGGCCTCGGCGGTCATCGAGTCGGGCGAGCGCAAGATGATCCACTCGGTCTTCGAGCTCGGCGACACCATCGCCCGCGAGGTGATGGTCCCGCGCAACGACGTGGTCTACATCGAGCACTACAAGAACCTGCGCCAGACGCTCTCGCTCTTCCTGCGCAGCGGGTTCTCCCGGGTCCCGGTGATCGGCGAGAACCTCGACGACATCGTCGGCTTCGCCTACCTCAAGGACATCGTCCGCCGGGACTTCGAGGCGCCGGACGTCGAGTTCACCCAGCACATCGACGAGGTGATGCGACCGGCGTACTTCGTGCCCGACTCGAAGCCGGCCGACGCGCTGCTCTCGGAGATGCAGGCCAACCGCCAGCACATCGCCGTCGTCGTCGACGAGTACGGCGGCACCGCCGGCCTGGTCACGATCGAGGACGTCCTCGAGGAGATCGTCGGCGAGATCACCGACGAGTACGACGACGAGGAGATCCAGGTCGAGGTGCTCCCCTCGGGGACGACGCGGGTCTCCTCGCGCTACCCGATCGACGACCTCGACGAGCTCTTCGGCTTCGACGTCGAGGAGGAGGACGTGGACAGCGTGGGTGGCCTGATGGCCAAGCACCTCGGCCGCGTCCCGATCCCCGGCTCCCACGTCGAGGCGCACGGACTGCGGTTCGAGGCCGAAGGTGCCACCGGGCGCCGCAACAAGATCGACACCGTCCTGATCTCCCGCGTGGAGTCCGAGGACGACGCCCGAGCGGGCGGCGACGACGAAGGGCACGACCATGACTGACCTCCCTGCCGACCTCCCTGCCGACCTCTCCGCCGAGGACCGCAAGCTGGTCACCCTGGCCCGGGCCACCCGGGCCCGGACGGGTGCCGCCGAGGGCGCGGCGATCCGCGACGCGGACGGACGCACGTACGCCGCCGCCACGGTCGACCTGCCCTCGCTGCAGCTGTCGGCGGTCCAGGTCTGCCTGGGCATGGCGTTCTCGTCGGGCGTGCGCGGCCTCGAGGCGGCGGTGCTCCTGACCGAGGCCGGGGAGCCGACGGCCGCCGACCTCGCCGCGCTGGCGGACCTCGGTGGGACCGGGGTCGTCGTCCACGTCGGCGACGCGCGCGGCACCGTGCACACCTCGCTGGCCACCTGACCGGCACCCGTTTCGCCCACGTCGGGCGCCCGGAACGGCTATTTTCGTGATGTGAGCACCGCCGACGCGTGGGCCGAGCACGAGCGTGCAGTCGCGCGGCTCCGTGCGTCCTACGCCGCCGTCCCCGCGGGCGCGCCGGTGCGGCTGGCCAAGCGCACGTCCAACCTGTTCCGGCCGCGCACCGCGACCAGCGCACCGGGTCTCGACGTGTCCGGGCTGACGGGTGTCATCGAGGTCGACCCGGTCGCACGCACCGCCGAGGTGCAGGGCATGTGCACCTACGAGCACCTGGTCGAGGCGACGCTGCCCCACGGACTCATGCCGAAGGTCGTCCCGCAGCTGCGCACGATCACCCTCGGCGGGGCCGTCACCGGGCTGGGCATCGAGTCGACCAGCTTCCGCAGCGGGCTGCCGCACGAGTCCGTGCTGGAGATGGACGTGTTCACGGGAGGCGGCGTCGTGGTCACGACGCGCCCCGGCCAGGATGATCAGCACAGCGACCTGTTCGACACCTTCCCCAACTCCTACGGCTCCCTCGGGTACGCGATCCGGCTGCGGATCGAGCTCGAGCCGGTGGCGCCGTACGTCGCCCTGCGGCACCTCCGCTTCGACGACGCGGCGGTCCTGGCCAAGACCGTCGAGCAGATCGTCGAGTCGGGGGAGTACGACGACACCCGCGTCGACGGGCTCGACGGGGTCGCTTTCGAGCCGGGTGAGTACTACCTGACGCTGGCGACCTGGGTCTCGACAAGCTCGACCGGCGAGGGGCCGAGTGACTACACGGGCGCCCGTATCTATTACCAGTCGATCCGCGAGCGCGAGACGGACCTGCTGACCACCCACGACTACCTGTGGCGCTGGGACACCGACTGGTTCTGGTGCTCGGCGGCGTTCGGCGCCCAGCGCCCGCTGGTGCGCCGGCTCTGGCCGCGGCGCTGGCGCCGCTCCGACGTCTACCACCGGCTGATCGGGCTCGACCACCGCCTGGGGCTGGTCGACCGGCTCGACCGACGTGCCGGCCGACCGCAGCGCGAGCGCGTGGTCCAGGACGTCGAGGTGCCGCTCGACCGGCTCGGCGAGTTCCTCGACTGGTTCGACGCTGCGGTGGGGATGCGGCCGGTCTGGTTGTGCCCGCTGCGCTCCACCCGCGCCTGGCCTTCCTACCCGCTGCGCCCCGACGTCACCTACGTCAACGTCGGCTTCTGGGGCACGGTCCACGTCGGACCGGACGCCCCGCAGGGCCCCCTCAACCGCGCCATCGAGGAGCGGGTCCACGAGCTCGGCGGCCACAAGTCGCTCTACTCCGAGGCGTTCTACGACCGGGCCACCTTCGACCGGCTCTACGACGGCGACAACCTCGCTGCCGTCAAGGAGCGTTACGACCCCGACAACCGACTGACCAGTCTCTACGACAAGGCGGTGCACCGACGATGAAGCCAGCCCCGAACATCACGATCGGAGACGCCGTCGCCTCGCTGCTGCGCGACGGCATGCCGGTGCGGTTCACGGCGTACGACGGGAGCTCGGCCGGTCCGCCCGACGCCGAGATCGGCCTGGAGCTCGTCAACCAGCGCGGGCTGGCGTACCTGCTGACCGCGCCGGGCGACCTCGGCATGGCCCGCGCCTACGTGTCCGGCGACCTGAACCTGCACGGCGTACACCCCGGCGACCCCTACGAGGCGCTGAAGCTGTTGCAGAGCCACCTGCGCTTCCGCAAGCCCACCGCGGCCGAGGCGCTCACCCTGGTCCGCGGGCTCGGGATCGCGAACCTCAAGCCCCCGCCGCCGCCCCCGCAGGAGCACCTGCCGCGCTGGCGCCGCGCCGTCGAGGGCCTGCGCCACTCGATGACCCGGGACGCAGGCGTGATCGCCCACCACTACGACGTCTCGAACCGCTTCTACGAAATGGTCCTCGGCCCGTCGATGGCCTACACCTGTGCGGTCTACCCGACGCCGGACACGACCCTGGAGGAGGCGCAGGCCGAGAAGTTCGACCTCGTCGCGCGCAAGCTCGACCTCAGGCCGGGGCAGCGGCTGCTCGACGTCGGTTGCGGCTGGGGCGGGATGGTCCGGCACGCCGCTCGTGAGTACGGCGTGAAGGCGCTCGGCGTCACGCTCTCGCGCGAGCAGGCGTCGTGGGGCAAGGCGGCGATCGACCGGGAGGGACTCGGCGACCTGGCCGAGGTGCGGCACCTCGACTACCGCGACGTGCTCGAGGACGGGTTCGACGCGGTCAGCTCGATCGGTCTGACCGAGCACGTGGGCGTGCGCAACTACCCGTCGTACTTCTCCTTCCTGCGCAGCCGGCTGCGCCCCGAGGGCAGGCTGCTGAACCACTGCATCACCCGGTCGCACAACCGGCGCGAGGAGACGGGTGCGTTCATCGACCGCTACGTCTTCCCCGACGGCGAGCTGATCGGCTCCGGCACGATCATCCGGGAGGCGCAGGACGCCGGGCTGGAGGTCATGCACGAGGAGAACCTCCGGATGCACTACGCGCTCACCCTGGCGGGCTGGTGCCGCAACCTCGCCGAGAACTGGGACGAGTGCGTCGCCGAGGTCGGCGAGGGCACGGCCCGGGTGTGGGGCATCTACATGGCGGGCTCGCGGCTCGCCTTCGAGCGCAACGAGATCCAGCTGCACCAGGTGCTCGCCGTCCGCACCACCGACGACGGGAGGGACGGATTCCCGCTGCGCCCGACCTGGTGACTAGCCTTGCCGGGTGAGCACGAGAGCACGGCAGTACGCCGCGGAGGTCCTGAAGCGGGAACAGCTCTCGCCCCACCTGGTCCGGTTGACCCTCGGCGGTCCCGGACTCCAGGACTTCGAGACGACCGGCATCCCCGACGAGTGGGTCGGCCTCACGGTGCCGGGGCAGTTCCAGAGCCGCTACTACACGGTGCGCTCCTGGACCGGCAGCGAGATGACGCTCGACGTGGTGGTCCACGAGGTCGGGCTGGTCACCGAGTGGGCAGCCCTCGGGGGAGCGGACGACCCGGTCGGTGGCCCGATAGGTGACACCGTCACGATCACCGAGGCGAAGGGGTCGTTCGCGATGCCTTCCGACGCGGGCTGGCTGCTCCTCGTCGGCGACCTGACGGCGATGCCGGCCATCGCCCGGATCACCGAGCAGGTGGCCGGTGCGGTCCCGATCCGGATCTGGGCCGAGGTGAGCGACGACCTGGCGGATTACCTGCCGGGCGACGCAGACGTCACCTGGCTCGCACCCCCGGGTGAGGGTCAGAGCAGCCTCGCGTCGGTGGTCGAGTCGATCGACTGGCCGGCCGGTGACGGATACTTCTGGATGGCGGGAGAGTCCGCCCAGATGCGCGCGATCCGCAAGCACCTGATGCGTGAGCGGCGCCTGCCGCCCACGGCGTACGACGTGATGGGGTACTGGCGAGGCGTCAGCCAGCGCCAGCCTCGTGCGGTCGACCCCGGCCCGATCTGGCGGGCCGGCAAGGCGGCAGGCAAATCCGACGACCAGATCTGGGCGGACTTCGATGCCGCCCGAGAGGAACAACCATGAGCTCGACCCAGCCGACCGGCCACAAGAGCGGGTTCGCGTCGTTCGTCGGGCGACCCAACGCCGGCAAGTCCACCCTCACCAACGCGCTGGTGGGCTCCAAGGTCGTGATCACCAGCTCCAAGCCCCAGACCACGCGCACCGTGGTCCGCGGGATCGTGCACCGTCCCGACGCCCAGCTGATCCTGGTCGACACCCCCGGCCTGCACCGGCCGCGCACGCTCCTCGGCGAGCGGCTCAACGACCTGGTGAAGACCACGCTGGCCGAGGTCGACGTGGTCGCGGTCTGCTTCCCGGCCAACGAGAAGATCGGTCCCGGCGACCGGTTCATCGTCAACGAGATGGCGAAGGTCAAGCGCACGATCAAGGTCGCGATCGCCACGAAGACCGACCTCGCCACGCCCGAGCAGATCGGTCTCCACCTGCTCGACATCCAGAAGCTCGGCGCCGAGACCGGCACCGAGTGGGCCGAGATCGTCCCGGTCTCGGCGAAGAACGGCGACCAGGTGAAGCTGCTCGAGGAGCTCCTGGTCGGCCTGCTGCCCGAGGGCCCGCAGCTCTACCCGGACGGGGACCTCAGCGACGCCCCCGAGGAGGCGATCGTCGCGGAGCTGATCCGCGAGGCCTCGCTCGAGGGCGTGCGCGACGAGCTGCCGCACTCCATCGCCGTCGTCGTCCAGGAGATGAGCCTGCGCGAGGACCGGCCCGCGGACAAGCCGCTGCTCGACATCCACGCGAACCTCTACGTCGAGCGCGACTCCCAGAAGGGGATCATGATCGGCCACAAGGGCGCCCGGCTGCGCGAGGTCGGCACCGCCGCCCGCAAGCAGATCGAGGCCCTGCTCGGCACGCCGGTCTACCTCGACCTGCAGATCAAGATCGCCAAGGACTGGCAGCGCGACCCCAAGCAGCTTCGCAAGCTCGGCTTCTAGCCCCGTCCAGCCCGGCCGCTCAGAGCGAGAACGTCAGGCCGGTCTGCTCCTCGCTGAGCTCCCAGAGGGAGAGCGCGAGCTCGTCGTTGCGGGCAGCCTTGCTCAGCCGGGCAGGGCCGACCGGGCCGCGGGTCTCGCGCAGCCGCTGCGGGCCGGTGTAGGAGCCGGGCTCGGCGACCGCGGCGGCGTACAGCGTCGGGTTCGCCCCGGCGGCCGCGGACTGGAAGAGCAGCGGCATGAAGTACGGCGCCGTCACGCGGACCAGCCGGTTGGCGCCCATCCCGTGGGGGTCCTGGACCAGCTCGGTGGCGGAGATGCCGGGGTGCGCGGCGGTCGAGGTGAGCACCGATCCGGCGGCGACGGCCCGCTTGTGCAGCTCGCGGGCGAAGAGCAGGTTGGCGAGCTTGCTGTTGCAGTACGCCGGCTCCGGCTTGTACGACGACTCCGGGTTGCCTTCCAGGACCGAGTCGTCGCCACCGTGATGGGCGATCGAGGAGACCGTGACCACGCGCGGAGCCGGGGCGGCGAGCAGTGCCGGCAGCAGCCGTGCGGTGAGCGCGAAGTGGCCGAGGTGGTTGGTGCCGAACTGCAGCTCGAACCCGTCCTCGGTCTCGCGGTACTCCGGCGCCCTCATCACGCCGGCGTTGTTCACCAGGAGGTCGAGGGGACCCTCCCAGCGCTCGGCGAACGCCTGGACGCTCTTCTGGGAGGCGAGGTCGAGCTCCTCGACGCGCGGGGAACCCGGCATCGTCGCCGCGGCCTCCTGTCCCGACACGACGTTGCGGCAGGCGAGCACGACGTCGGCGCCGTGGGCGGCCAGCTCCCGCGCGGTGTGCACGCCGATGCCGGAGTTCGCCCCGGTCACGACGGCGGTCAGGCCGGTCAGGTCGGGCAGGTCGTCGGGCTTCCAGCTCATGTCACTCCAGTCGTCGGTGGTGCGAAGGTCAGTCGGGGATCCAGCACAGGCCATAGGTCTGGCCGGCATTCCACTGCTTCTCCGTGGGCCACTCGTAGCCCCACTGGAAGTTGAGCGAGTCCGAGGCCGCCTCGCGGCCGGCGTCCTCACAGGGCTGCTGCCCGGCGTCGCGGGCGGCGGCCTCGCCGGGGTAGGGGCCGTCCTCGAGCTCGACGGTGCGGATCGCGCGCCAGGAGTGGTCCCGGGAGCAGACGACCCGGGAGAAGTCCGGCGTCCCGGGCTCCGCCGTGCCGCACATGCCGTAGCGGTCGCGGCCCTCCGGCTCGGCGAGGACGCCCGCCAGCCGACCGGCCAGCGGTGCGAGCTCGCCGTCGGTCGCCAGCGCGATCACGTCGCAGCGGTACCAGTCGGCTCCGGCATCCGACTCGTCGACGGTCGGCGTGAACCAGACCGAGCGCAGCGTGCTGAGGTGGAGGGCGTCGGGGGTGCCGCCGAGGAACCGGGACAGCTCCCGTGGGCACGCGCTCGCGACCTGCTCCTGCACGTGTCGCGAGTCCACGGCGAGCAGGTGCCCGTCGACGACCGCGTCGAACGTGCCCACGTCGTAGGTCATCGCGGTGTGCTCGCGCGCGCAGTCGACCGGCTTCGCCGAGTTGGTCGGTGCGACAGCCTCCTTGAAGTCGAGGGCGTAGCACGCGCGGTTGCCCGGCCGGGGGGCCGCGGTCGCCGTGGGGGGAGCCGACGTCGTGGTGGAGGTGGTCCTCGGGGTCGGGCTCGGCTCGGGGGAGTCGTCGCCCGAGCAGCCGGCCAGCGCGAGGACCAGCACGACCGGAGCCAGGAACAGTGCGCGGCGGTTCACTCGCCGGTCCTCGCCCAGCACACGGAGCGGCGGTTGCCCGCCTCCCACTCGGCCTCGTGGAACCACGTGTAGCCGAAGTCGTAGTTGACCGGGTAGCCCGCCCAGGCGCCGACCGACTGGGAGCAGTAGTCGCGGGTGCGCACCTGCACCACGCGGTCACCCGGGTAGGGGTCCTCGGGCTCGCCGAGCTTGATGGTGGTCACGGCGCGCCAGTCGTGCTCCTCGGTGCACGGGATCTTCGCCGACCCGGTCACCGACTTCCCGGCCACACACACCATCCAGCGGTCGTCGACCTTGCCCTGGAGCAGGCCCTTGGCGGTCGTCGGCAGGTCGACGTACTCGTCGCTCTGCTCGCCGCCGCCGACGATGTCGCAGCGGTACCAGCGGGCGTCGTCGTTCCAGGCCTTCTCCGAGGGCCGGAACCAGGCCCAGCTCACGATCGTGCGCATCACCAGGCTCTCGTCCGCACCGATGAAGGCCATCAGCTTCTTCGAGCAGGCCTGGTAGGCCCAGGCCCCGAGCTCGGAGTCGTCGCGGTCGGCGTCGTCGAACGACGCGGGCAGCTCGCCGACCGCGTAGGTCTCCGCCGTGTGCGACTCGGAGCAGTCGACGGTCCGGGTCGCGTTGGAGGGCAGGGCGACGTCCTCGGGCGTCAGGACCCGGCAGGCCCCGAGCTCCGGCGCCTCGACCGCGTCGACCTGGGCGGGGTCGGCGTTGGAGCCCTGCCCGCTCGACGAGCAGGCGCTGAGCGCGACGAGCGCGCCGACGGCGAGCAGCAGGGGTACGACGAGGGGTGCGGGGAGTCGCCGACGCGTGCGTGGGTCGAGCGGCAACGCGGGACCCTCCTCGGTCGTGCGGCAGTGCCGTCGATCGTACCGTCGGCGGGCACGCGGGGCTCAGTCGGTCAGCAGGGCGGCCAGCGTCCCGCCCAGCTCGTACGCCGTGGCCCGCTCGGCCTCACCCACGTCACCGATCACCTCCAGCACGTCCGCCGCCTGTCGCCAGGGGAGTGCGCCCACGATCGAGAGCACCGACCGCACCGCGCCGGTCGTGTCGTAGCGGCCGTGCACCCACACGCCGAACGGCTTCTTCCCTCCGCCCGACGACCCCGCGGAGCCGTCCTCGGCGAGGGCGCCGCCGGCCTCGAGGAAGATGGTGTCGAAGAAGTGCTTGAGGGCACCGCTCATGTACCCGAAGTTCGCGGTGGTGCCGAAGAGGTAGCCGTCCGCGGCGAGCACGTCGTCGGCGGTCGCCTCGAGGGCGTGCCGCACGAGCACGTCGACCCCCTCGATCTCGTCGTCGTGGGCGCCCGCGACGACGGCGTCGGTCAGTGACTGCACCGTGGGCGTGGGGGAGTGGTGGACGATCAGCAGTCGCGCCATGCCCCGAGGCTAGCGGCGCAGGTGCCGGGGGCCTTGCCGGTGGCCCGTCCGGTGGGCGTGACTGTGGACGTGCAGACGCTCGCCCAGGTGGGCATGCAGCAGGACCTGGACGGCCAGCACGCCGACGCATGCATTGGCCACACCCAGCGCGGCACCGCTCACGAGGTCGGCGGGGGCATCGGTGCCGTTTGCCAGCAGCAACAGGGGCCACCCGATGGCTGCCGTGACGAGCGCGACCTTCCACCAGCGGCCCAGCACGAGTCCGAGAAGGATCATGGTCGGGATCATCTCGACTCCTCTCGTCATGAATCTACGCCCTGTTCGGGAGTCCAGCACCTGCTGGCAGCCACCGTCTGGGTCGGCGGCCAGGTCACGCTCGCGGCGCTCGTCCCGGCCGCGCGCCGCCGGCACCGAGGTGCCCCCTTCCTCCTTCAGCCCTTGCGGCGCAGCCCGCAGGTGGCCGGACCCTCCAGCACCTCGCCGTCGTGGGCGAAACGGGAGCCGTGGAGGGGGCAGTCCCAGCTGTTCTCGGCGTCGTTCCAGCGGACGATCCCGCCCAGGTGCGTGCAGACACCCGAGACCCGTCGCTCGACGCCGCCGACCCGGGCCACGGCGGTGGGAGTGCCGACGCCCTCGGCCCGCACGACGCCGTGGCCCTCGTCGGAGACGGCACCGACACCCGAGTGCACCAGTGGACGCAGCCAGCCCCAGGCCATCTCGACGCCAACCTCGGCGTTGGCCCGGATCCCGGAAGTCAGGCCGCGCAGTTGGCGTGCCCGCCAGGGCTCGTAGACGTCCGCCCATTCCTGGTGGCTGCCCAGGACCCGACCGGCGAGCGCGAGTGCTGCCGCAACGCCGTTGGTGAAGCCCCACTTCGCGAAGCCGCCCGCCACCAGGACCTGGTCGAATCCGGGCAGCACGGGACCGGCGAAGGGGAGCGCGTGGTGCGGTACGTAGTCCTGGGCCGACCAGGCGTGGGTCTCCCGTGCACCGGGGAAGTGGCGGGCGGTCCAACTGCACAGCTCCTCGACCCGGGCGGCCTCGGAGACCGGGGCCCCGGGCCGGTGGCCGTTGCCGCCGACCAGGAGGAGCGACCCGTCGCCGTCGGGGGCGTCGCGCAACGAGCGCGACGGCGTCTCGGCCGAGAGGTACATGCCGTCGACTGCCGGCTCGTCGGTGCGAAACGCCAGAGCGTAGGAGCGTGCCGCCTCGGCCCGGGCGAACCAGCCACCACGGTCCAGGAACGGCAGGTTGGTCGCCACCACGACGCTCGCAGCCCGGGCCCCGCCCCGCTCGGCGACGACGTGGACCGGACCGCGCCCCAGGACCCGGCGTACCCGCACCCCCTCGACGAGGTGCACGCCGTGGGCAACCGCCTGGGCTGCGAGGGCGTCGAGCATGGCCACCGGGTCGACCTGGAGCTGATCGGGGAGCACCACGGCGCCGCGCGTCTCGAAAGGCAGCGCCACCTCGCCGGCCCAGGCCGCGGGCAGCCCCGCACCCTGAGCGACGTCGAGCTCCCGGTGGACCAGGCGCAGCCCGCGGGCCGTGGTCGCGTAGGTGTACGCCGGCCGCCGCTCGGCCGCGACGCCGTGGTCGTCGCAGAACCGGGCGAGCCAGGTCTGGCCCTCCTGGTTGGCCCTGACGTAGCGGAAGGCCAGCTCGGCGCCCTGCCGGGACGCGATCGTGCCCAGCCGGGTTCCCTGCAGGACGCTCACCTTGGCGGTGCTCCCCCCGGTCGTCCCCGCCCCCACGAACCGTGCCTCGACCACGGCCACGGACTTGCCGGCCCGGGCCAGCAGGAGCGCCGTGGTGAGACCGGTGATGCCGGCACCGACCACGACGACGTCGTACTCACCGTCGAGCGTGACCGGCTCGACCGGGTGTGGGCGGCGGGGGTGACGGTCGAGCCAGAGCGAGGTGAGCGCCATGTCACCAGCGTGCCCGCCCATCCCCACGCGTATGCACCCCGGGTTGGGGGTACGACCATCGCATGCTGCTGCCCAAGCCCCGAGGCGCCTACAGCCAGTCCGTGTTCGCCCACCTCCGGATGCCGACCGAGCCGCTTCCTCAGGGCGCCCCGGACGACCTCGACGACGAGAGCGTGACCCTCTGGGCGCTCCACGAGCTGCACTACCGCGGCTTCGACGACGTCGACGACCGGCGCGAATGGGACCCCGCGGTGCTGGGTGTGCGCCGCCTTCTCGAGGACCGCCTCGAGGACCGGCTCCGTGACCGCTGGCCGGGACCGCCCACGGTCGACGGTGACTGGGTCGACGCGTTCTTCGCCCACCTCGACGCGGTCGAGGGGCCGTCCCTGGCGCGTTTCGTGCAGCGTGAGGCCGGCCGCGAGCAGGTCCTGGACCTGCTCCGGTGGCGCTCGGTCTACCACCTCAAGGAGGCCGACCCGACGACCTGGGCCCTGCCCCGGCTGCCGACGGCCGCCAAGGCGGCGCTGGCGGAGATCCAGTTCGACGAGTACGGCGCCGGCGACCCCAACAGGCTGCACGCCCACCTGTTCGCCCGCGGACTCGAGGGGGTCGGGCTACGCAGCGAGTACGGCGCGTACGTCGACGAGACGCCGTGGGAGCTGCTGGAGCAGAACAACGCACTGAGCCTCCTGGGACTGCAGCGCCGGCTCCGGGGTGCCGCGCTCGGTCACTTCGCGGCCTTCGAGGCGACGAGCTCGCTGCCGTCCCGCTGGCTGGTGCAGGGACTGGAGCGGCTCGGCCTCGGCGGCCCGATGTCGGACTACTACGCCGAGCACGTGGAGGCCGACGCCGTGCACGAGCAGCTGGCCGTGCGCGGTGTCCTGCTGCCGCTGCTGGCCGTCGAGCCCACGTTGGCCGATGACGTCTGGTTCGGCGCCTGGACCAGTCAGGACCTCGAGATCCGCACCGCGCGTCGGGTGCTGGGCCTGTGGGGGGTGGCGGCGTGAGCGCGGGATCCTTCGAGCACGACGTCGTCGTGATCTGCCCCGGCGGGCCGATGCTGCTGCGCGGCCCTCACGTGGTGGAGGACGCCGAGGGCCGGCGCCATGCCACCACGCGACCGGTCTCCGCGGTCTGTCGCTGCGGCAAGTCGGGGTCGGTGCCGTGGTGCGACGGCACCCACAAGCTGCTGCCGGAGGACCGTCGGCCCTAGGCCGGGTCCTCGCGGTCCAGCCGGACCAGCACCCCGCGGTCGTGGCGCCGCACCTGGCCGAGGCGGAGCCCGTCGAGCTCGGGCACCAGCAGCTCGGCCTGTTCACGGGTCCCGAGCTGGAGCACCGCCGACCCACCGGGAGCCAGGTGGGCCGCGATCGCGGCGACGCAGGTTCGCGCGACGTCGAGGCCGTCGTCCCCACCGTCGATGGCGAGCAGCGGGTCCTGCGGGAAACGGCCGGTGTCGGCCCGCGGCACCCACGGCGGGTCGGCCACGATCACCGGGAACAGCTCGCCCTCGCGCAGCACCTCGTCGATGCGGCCCTCGCGGACCTCGACGAGGTGGCCGAGCCCGGCGGCCTCGGCGTTGGCCAGGGTCAGCTCGACGGCCGCCGGGTCGAGGTCGACGCAGACCAGGCGGCGGGGGGCGAGCGCGATCGTGAGCAGGCCGATCTGGCCGGCTCCGGCGCACAGCTCAAGCACCGGGCCCTCCGGCGCCCCGGTCAGCAGCTCGGCCGCCCACGTGGACTGGGCCTCCGTCCACGACCGCGGCTCGAGCACCCGGTCGTCCCACGTGATCGCGAGGTGCCCGAAGGGCGTGGTCCGGGTCGCGGTCGGGTTGGCGGTCATCGGGTCCTCCAGGGGGTGAGCCGGGGTGTGAGGTGGTGCAGCCGGTCGTGCAGCACGGCTGCCCGCGCGGCATTGGAGCCGCACGCGCCGTGCACCCCGCCACCGGGGTGGGCGGAGGACGAGCCGAGGTACAGGCCGGTGATGCCGGTCTCGGCGCGGCCCGCACCGGGCACCGGCCGGAAGACCAGCTGCTGGTGCAACTGCGCCGTGCCGCCGCCGATCGAGCCGCCGACGAGGTTGGCGTTGCGTGCCTCGAGCTCGCGGGGGCCGAGCACCCGGCGGGCGAGGACGCGGCTCGCCAGCCCGGGGGCCTGCGTCTCGAGGCGGGCCTGCAGGTCGTCGGCGAAACGTTCGCACGAGCCCGCGTCCCAGTCGCCGCCCTGCGGCACGTGGGTGTAGGACCACAGCGACTCGGTGCCGGCGGGAGAGCGGGTGGGGTCGGTGGTCGTCATCTGGCCGACCAGCACGAGCGGGTCGGGGTCCCGGGCACCCCCGAGGTGGACGGTGCCCGGCGCCCACGCCGGTGCCCGGTTCCACGGCACCGGACCCGAGAGCGCCCAGTCGACCTTGATCGTCGCCGGGTCGAGCTCGAAGCGCCGCATGCCCCGCGCCACCCGCGCCGGCAGGTCGCCCTGCTCGACGAGGCCGCCGAACAGGCGCGGTGCCGCGATGTCGGCGACGACCGCGCGGCGTACGCCGATGCGCTCGCCGTCGGCGAGCACCACCCCGGTCGCCCGGCCGCGGTCGACGACCACGCGACGGACCTCGGCGTCGCAACGGACCTCGCCGCCGAGCGCGGTGAACCGGGCCGCGAGGGCGGCGCTCAGGGCGCCGGCCCCGCCCACGGGGGCGGGGAAGCCGACGGTCTGGCCGAGCATGGTCATCAGCAGGGCCATCAGCCCCGAGCCGGGGGAGTCGAGCGGGATGTCCGCATGTCCGGCGTTGCCGGCGAGGAGTCGCCGCGGGGCCGGTCCGCGGAAGAGGTTGCGTCCCAGGGAGGACGCGGGGCTGAGCAGGTCGCGGACGAGCGGGAGGCCGCCGGCGCCGCGCAGCCGGGTGAGCAGCCCGAGGGCCGGGAACACCGGCGGGAACGGCCGGAGCAGCATGCTGAGGAGGGGGTCGCCGATCCGGTCCCAGGTCGCACAGAGGTCGAGCCAGGCCTCGCCGTCCCCGGCGCACTGCGCCTCGAAGCCGGCGGCCGTGACCCCGCGGTCGCGGTGCAGCAGCGCCCAACCGCCGTCCGGCAGCACGTGCCCCAGCACGGCCGGGGCGTGGGCCCACCGCAGGCCGTGCTCCTCCAGTCGCAGGGCCCGGATCGTCGCCGACGCGGCCGCCAGGGGGTAGAACGCGCTGAACGTGTCGTGCACGAAGCCCGCCTGGACCTCGGAGTCGCTGCGCACCGCGCCGCCCACCTCCGGCTGGGCCTCCAGCAGCAGCACCGACCAGCCGTGGTCGGCCAGCATGTTGGCCGCAACCAGCCCGTTGGGCCCCGCCCCGATCACCACGGCATCGGGGGAGCCATCCTGGGTCACGGGCGGTTCTCGACCACGTACGCCAGGCGTTGGAGGGTCTCGACGTTGCGCGCCTTCATACCGAGGTTGCGAAACGGCGAGGGCACCAGGCGGGCGGGGCCGTGGACGACGTCCTCCTCGATGCTGACGTCCGTCTCGGCGCCGGCGGCGCCGAGCCGGATCACTACCTCGGCGGAGCCGGCCGGCCAGGTCCGGGCACGCAGCCGGAGCATCGACCCCGCCTGCACCTCGAGCACCTCGGTGTCATCGTCGAATGTGAAGGGCCAGGTGCCGACCGAGTGGTGGAGCCGGGTGCCCACCCCCGGCCAGCCCTCGTCGACCTCGCGCATCCGGGTCGCCCCCACGACCCACAGGGGGTAGAGCCAGCCGTCGGCCAGCACCTCCCACGTCTGCTCAGGGGTGGCGGCCATCCTGCGCGTGTTGATGCTCATGACGTCACCGTGCCCATGCTGACGCGCTGGAAACCCGGCTGATGCACGGCGACCTCCGCGCTGCCCGGCGAGAGTTCCAGACGGATCCTGGCCGATCCTCTCGACTCCTCCCGGTGCCCAGAGGTCACGCCGTTCAGGAGAGCTCGCGTCGGTAGCCCACGTGGTGCGCGATGACGCGGCAGCCGAGGCGTTCGTTGACCGCGATCATGTGGTGGTTGTCGGTGGCGTTCCAGGTGTCGGTCGCGGACACCTCCGGACGCTCGGCGCCGAGCCAGCGCAGCATGTCGCACTTCATGAGGAGGCCGAGCCGCTTGCCCCGGTGGGCGCGGACGACGCTGGTGTCCTCCTGGAACGCGACCGCCGGTGAGAACTCGTCGACGCACAGCAGCGACATGCCCGCCCACTCGCCCGTGGGCACGTGGCGGGCCAGGACGCGGTAGGTCGTCTGGTGGCGTCGTGCCATCGACTCGTCGTACGACCGCACCCGCTCGGCGTCCCACACGTCGGGCTCCCTCCCGTCGTCGGCCGGGGCGTCGTTGATGGCCGCGTGCAGCTCGACCAGGTCGGCGACCATCTCCTCGGGCGCCCGCCCGGCGAGGTGGAGCAGCTCGTAGTCGTCCGCGGCTCGAGCCGCCTCGTCGTACAGGCGGTCGAAGCGGTCGGCGCCCTCGTGCACGTCGAGGCGGCGTACGGCGTTGACGTGCTGGCCCGCGGTGGTGAAGCCACGCGCGTCGAGGAACCCGATCCCGTCCGTGCCCGCCCAGGCGCCGCCGGCCATCGCGGTGCGGCCCTGCTCACGGGCGAAGGCCACCGCCTCCTCCAGCAGGCGCGAGCCGAGGCCGGCGCCGCGGTGGGCGGGGTGCACGTTGCCGCGCAGCATCGCCATCGAGGTGTTGTCCAGGAAGGGCAGCTCCACGAGCGACCAGCCGACCGGTCGGTCGAGGGGACCGGCCACCCACAGCGCGTCGACCGGACGCCCGTTGTTGCCGTGCCGCAGCGAGGTCATCCGCGACGGCCCGGTGGGCGGCGGGACCTCGAGACCGGCGTGCTCGAGTGAGTCCCGGTCGATGCCGGCGAGCAGCTCGGCGAGGTCGAGGTCGACGGAGTCCGGGGCGACGCGGGTGATGTCCACGGGCGAAGTCTCGCCGGTCGAGCAGTCCCGGGACCACTCCAATTGTTCTGGGCTACAGTCGAGTCGTCATGATGCGCCAGCTTCTTCTTCGCTGCCGCAGCGAGGTCTGACAGAGCCGATCGGCCGGGACCCCCTCGCTGCGGAGTGCTGCTGTCCGCCCGGCGCCCCCGATCCAGCCAGCGAGGACACCATGACCCAGAAGCCCAGCGGGATGCCCGTCGAGCGCTACCGCGCCTTCCCCCCGATCGACCTGCCCGACCGCACCTGGCCCACCCGGAGCATCACCGAGGCCCCCCGGTGGCTCTCGACCGACCTGCGCGACGGCAACCAGGCGCTCATCGACCCGATGAGCCCGGCCCGCAAGATGAAGATGTTCGAGCTCCTGGTCCGGATGGGCTACAAGGAGATCGAGGTCGGCTTCCCGTCGGCGAGCGAGACCGACTTCAACTTCGTCCGCCAGCTGATCGAGGGCGACCGGATCCCCGACGACGTCACGATCTCCGTGCTGACCCAGGCCCGCGAGGACCTGATCGAGCGCAGCGTGCAGTCCCTGGTCGGCGTACCCCGCGCCAACATCCACCTCTACAACGCGCTGGCACCGCTGTTCCGCCGCGTCGTCTTCCACGCCGGCAAGGACGAGGTCAAGGACATCGCGGTCCGCGGCACCGAGCTGGTCATGAAGCACAGCGAGAACTACCTCGACAAGACCGTGATCGGCTACGAGTACAGCCCCGAGATCTTCACCGGCACCGAGCTGCCCTTCTCGGTCGAGGTCTGCGAGGCGGTCTCCGACGTGTGGCAGCCCGAGGACGGCCGCGAGATCATCCTCAACCTGCCCGCGACCGTCGAGATGTCGACGCCGAACGTCTACGCGGACCAGATCGAGTGGTTCTCCCGCCAGCTGACCCGCCGCGAGAACACCGTGATCAGCCTGCACCCCCACAACGACCGGGGTACGGCGGTGGCCGCGACCGAGCTCGCGACGATGGCCGGCGCCGACCGGGTCGAGGGCTGCCTGTTCGGCCACGGCGAGCGGACCGGCAACGTCTGTCTGGTGACGCTGGGCATGAACCTCTTCAGCCAGGGCGTCGACCCGATGATCGACTTCAGCGACATCGACGAGATCCGCCGCACGGTGGAGTACTGCACCCAGCTGCCGGTCCACCCGCGCCACCCGTACGCCGGCGACCTCGTCTACACGGCCTTCTCCGGGTCCCACCAGGACGCGATCAAGAAGGGCCTCGAGGACCTCGAGCGCCAGGCCGGCGAGCAGGGGATCCCGGTCGGCGAGATGCCGTGGGAGGCGCCGTACCTCCCGATCGACCCGAAGGACGTCGGCCGCAGCTACGAGGCGGTCATCCGGGTCAACAGCCAGTCGGGCAAGGGCGGCGTGGCCTACATCCTCAAGGCCGAGCACAAGCTCGACCTGCCGCGCCGCGCCCAGATCGAGTTCAGCCGGGTCGTGCAGGGACGCACCGACCTCGAGGGCGGCGAGATGTCGCCCGACGAGATCTGGTCGGTCTTCAACGCCGAGTACCTCCAGCGCGAGAGCCCGCTCAAGCTCGACTCCGTCCACACCTCGTCGGCGGCGGGGGAGCGGGACGCGCTCACCACCAACATCTACGTCGACGGGGAGATCACGACGCTCGAGGGCACCGGCAACGGCCCGATCGCGGCGTTCGTCAACGCGATCAACGAGCTGCCGCGCCCGGACGCCGGAGGGAGCTTCGACGTGCGTGTCCTCGACTACGCGGAGCACGCTCTCTCCTCGGGTGGCGACGCGATCGCGGCGGCGTACGTCGAGTGCGCGGTCGGTGACCAGATCCTCTGGGGGGTCGGGCTCGACGCGAACATCGTCACCGCCTCCCTCAAGGCGGTCATCTCGGCGGTGAACCGGGCCTAGACGCGGGTGAGGTCCACCGGAAAGGCGGGCGGACCACCCTGGAGCGCGCGCCGGGTGGCCTCGGTGTCGCCGAAGAAGTTCGGCAGCCGGTCCTCGTTGTCGTAGTAGCGGTGGAAGACCGGGGTCTGCGAGCCCGACATCGGCGGCACGATCCAGGTCCAGTCGGCCGGGCAGGTGCGCCCTGCCCGCTCCTCCCGCTCGACGTGGGTGAGGAACCGGCGGGACTCGGTGTGGTGGTCGGTGATGGAGACCCCACTGGCCTGGAACGAGTGCAGGACCGCGCGGTTGATCTCGACGAGCGCCCGGTCCCGCCACAGGCTGGCGTCGTCCGTCGTGTCCAGCCCCATCCGCTCGGCCACCGCCGGGACCAGGTCGTACCGCTCGCTGTCACCGAGGTTGCGGGCCCCGATCTCCGTGCCCATGTACCAGCCGTTGAAGGGTGCCGCCGGGTAGGAGACGCCGCCGATGACCAGCCGGTTGTTGCTGATGACCGGCACCGAGTGCCAGCGCATGCCGAGGTCGGCGAACCAGTCCAGCTCGGGGTGCTCGAGCTCGACCTCGTGCACCCTGTCGTCCGGGAGCGGGAACATCCGGGGCCCCTCCTCGGCGGTCTCGACGACGAGCGGGAGCACGTCGAACGCGCCACGCCGGACGGGCGGCCGCCACCCGCGCCGGATCATCTCGCGGGTGAACGCGACGTAGCGCGGGTCCCCGAGGATGCTGCCGTCCGGCTGTTCGTACCCGGCGTACCGGATCAGCTGCTCGTTCCAGATCCTGGGTGCGGGTCGGGACGGGGTCTCCGGCGCGAACACGCTGATCGTCGGCCGGATCTTCCCGCCGTTGATCGCCGCGTCCAGGTGCCCGAAGCAGTACCTCGCGACACGGGTGGCGTCCGAGACCGTTCGCAGGTCGCGCACCTGCAGGCTGCGCCAGTACAGACGGCCGATGCAGCGGGCGTTGTTGCGCCACGCGGCGCGGGCGCCGAAGGCCAGCTCGTCAGGGGTGTGCCAGTAGGTCCCTGTCAGGTCGATCTCGCGCAGGACCGCGGCGATCCGGGGCTCGACCGGCCCGGCCGCGGGGTTCTCGGCGTGGAACATGCGCAGGAACTCCTCGGCCTCGGCCCGGTCGACCTCGCCGGTCTCGCGGCTGTCGACGGGGATGCCCTGGGCGTGGTGCTCGACCGGGCAGCGGGGCGTCGGCACGACCACCCCGTGGGTCCGCCCGGCGGCCTTGTGCGCACCCCGGCGGCGGATGGCGACGGGGACGCCGACCCCGAGCAGCGCGAAGGCCGCCCCCATCGCGCCGGCCATCGGGGCCGGGACCGGCGCGACCGTCTCGAGGTCCCCGGGGGGCGCGCCGTAGGCCATCCCGGCGCCGCACGTCAGCCCGGCGGTTGCCAACACGATCACCCCGAACAGGAGTGGTGGCAGCCAGCGGCGGGGCCCGATCGGCCGGTCGGCCGGGCCGGGGTGTGCGGGGTCGGACTGTCGGTGCTCCCAGTGCATGCGTCTCCCTCGGTGGACGTGATCCCCCGAACGAGGCCCTCCCTCAGGGGTCGTGTTGCCCGGGGAGAGGCCCTCCGAACCGCAGGTCTAGACAACCCGGGCGCGTAGACTGGGACACGACCGCCAAGGACGCCTTCGACCGGAGACGCCGCACCCCGGTTGAGAGGGTCGTGGCAATGCCAGTCCAGCCGATGATGGCGCCGAGGCTCCTGTGGGCCGCGGTCCTCAGTGCCCGGGCAGCCCTTGCCCTCCAGCGGCAGGCGTCGCCGAGCCCGGCGATGGCGGCGGCCCGTGCCGACCTGCTCCGCGCGCTCGAGGCCTATGTCGACTGCCTGGTGGTGCGCGGGCGACCGGTTCCCTACGCGATGCGCGACGAGCTGCGACTCCAGCGGCTCACCTGTTCCCACGACCGCTGACGCACGGGCCGGCCGGGCACCGGCCACGCTGAGCCGGGTCAGCCGCGGGTGCCGGGCCGGTCGAGCGGCAGCCGGACGGTGAACGTGGTCCCCTCCAGGTGGGCGGACTCCACACCGATCCGCCCACCGTGGGAGGCCACGATCGCCGCCACGATGGACAGGCCCAGCCCGGTGCCCTGGATGGCGCGTTCCTGCGCGCTGGAGGAGCGGAAGAACCGCTGGAACAGGCCGTCCTGCTCGTCCTCGGGGATGCCGATGCCGGTGTCGCTGACGACCAGCCAGGCGTCGGTCTCGTGCAGCTCGATCCGGCAGGCGATCCTGCCGCCGTCCTCGGTGAACTTCACGGCGTTGCTGAGCAGGTTGATGAGCACCCGCTCGAGCTGGGCGCGGTCGCCGAGGACCACTGCGGGCTTCTCGGGCTTCTCGAGCGCCAGCGACAGGTCGCGGCCGCTGAGCAACGGGCGGATCGCCGGCTCCACGCCGTGCAGCACCGCGGCGAGGTCGATCGCCTCGCGCTCCCACTGCGCGACGCCGGAGTCGAGGCCGCTCAGCAGGAGGAGGTCGTTGCAGATCACGATGAGCCGCTCGCCGTTGCGTGCGATGGTCTCGAGCATCGGCAGCTGGAGCGGGTCCGGATCGACGATGGAGCCGTCGGCGAGCATCTCGGTGTAGCCCACGATGCTCGTGACCGGCGTCCGGAGCTCGTGGCTCACCGTGGACACGAACTCGTTCTTGGCCTCGTCGACCTGGCGCAGCCGCTCCACCGCGGTGCGCTCCTTGTCGAGGGCGGCGACCAACATCTGCTGGCTGTGCCGCTGCTCGGTGACGTCGCGCCCGATGCAGAGGAAGCCGGCCGGGGCGCCGGTGCTGTCCAGGGTGACGCTCAGCGTCATCGAGATCGTGTGCTGTCGGCCGTCGCTCGCCACCCAGGTCCAGTCGCGCATCGGGGCCTCACCGCCGGACCCGATGGTGGCGGTCAGCGCGGAGAAGGCGGCGTCCGCGTCGGAATCGCCGGTCCGCTCCTGGAGCTGCCCGGGCTCGAGGATCCGCACGAACGGCTCGCCGATGATCTCGAGGTAGTGGTAGCCGAGGAGCATCTGGGCACCGGCGTTGAACACGGTGATCCGGCCGGCCGGGTCGATCCCGATCAGTGAGGTGGTGATCGGGGCCTCGAGCAGGTGGATCATCATGTCCGACGCGGTGCGCTCCGCGGTGACGTCGATGCCGGTCATGACGGCGTACTGCGGTCGTCCCCGGTCGTCCGGGACGATGCTGTGGTTCCAGACGATCCGCCGCTTCTCACCGCTCTTGGTGACCGCGTCCGCCTCGCGCAGCACCGGCGCGCCTGCCCCGTCGGGCTGCAGGACGAGTCGCTCCACGTCGATGGCCGGGGGAGCGATGGAGGTGTCCCAGACCGGCTGGCCGAGGAGCTCGTCCTCGGAGTAGCCGGTCAGGTCCCTGGTGGCGGCGTTGACCCGGACGATGGTCCCGTCCAGGTCGGTGACCAGGATGATGCACGCGGTCGTGTCGAGGGTCGCGCTGGTCAGGCTCTCGGCCGCCTCGCGCTCGCGTCGGGCGTCGTACTCCGCCGTCACGTCCTGCAGCTGCGCGGAGAAGACCGGGTCGGGGGCGCCGGAGAGCAGCGAGAGCGCCACGTTGATCCGCGCGCCGGGGCGACCGGCCAGGCCGGTCTGGGCGCTCCAGCCCTCGAGCTCGCCCTCGAGCATCCGGGCGGCGATCTCGTCGAGCTGTTCGGGGGTGTCGAGCACGGCGTCGAGGGAGCGGTCGAGGAGCGGGGCCCGGTCGCCGCCGAGCATCCGAGCAGCGGTGTCGTTGAGGTCGAAGATGTTCAGGCGCACGCCGTCGCAGCGCATCAGGACCATGCCCACCAGTGACTCGGTGAAGTTGCGCCGGAACAGGCGCTCGCTGCCGATCACGCGGTCCAGGAGGATCCGTCGCTGGTGCACCGCGATCGCGAGCGGGAGGGTCATCAGGGCGGCGCACAGGAGGTAGCCCTGGGTGAGCGCACCGGCCGAGGCGGCGCTGAGGCGTCCCTCGGTGTAGCCGCCACCGAACGGGCCGTGGCCCTGGGCGGTGAGGAACGTGGTCAACGCGCTGAAGGCGGCCAGCTGCCAGGAGACCGTGAGGACGTCGAAGCGCAGCGCGGCCCAGACCAGGAACGGCAGCGGCACGAAGGTCAGGGGGAGGGACTCCAGCGGTGCGAAGACGGCGGCGGTCACCACCACGAGGGCGGCCATCTGGGTCCACAGCTCCCAGGCACGGCGCGTCGTGGTCGCCTGGCCCAGCGTGAGCGCGACGGGCACCAGGACCAGCGTCGAGGCCGCGTGGGACGCGAAGACCCCGCGGAAGGTCTCGACGAACGAACCCTCGCCCAGGAGGACGACGGTGTTGGCCGCTCCGACCGCGATCGTCAGGCCACCGAGGACCGCCGCTCCCACGAGGCGCAGGAATTCCTCCTGGCCGGTCAGCCTCGGGATGTGCTCGCGACCCTGGCGCAGGAACAGTCCCGCGACGACCGCCTCAGCGGCGTTCGAGATGCCGAAGAGGACCGAGGTGTCCAGCCCGCGCCCCGCCGTGAGGTTCGCGGCCCCGCTGGCCACGACGATGCCGATAGCCAGCCAGGGCCACCAGTGCCGGGGGGCGAGGACCATCAGCGCGACGCTGATGCCGGCGGCCGGCCACCAGGTCGCGACGGGGTCGCCGGCGGGCGCGAAGAGCACGGCGCCCAGCCCGGAGAGATAGACCGCGGCGAGG